>CAMODW010000015.1 GCA_946611635.1 uncultured Bacillota bacterium
CTTTCTGCATTCTAACCTTTGGTTTTTGCTGAATGCACTAGTAATATAACAAATCCTCATGGCAATGTCAACATTTTTTTGACATTTTTTTTACTTTTTACATCTTTTGTAATTTTTTTTAATTTATTGATACATTTTATCCCATGAGCAATCAAATTATAACACATCTTTTAATAAAGTCAAATTTATCTTTTTACACTTGTTTACAAAAAAAAGAAAACATTACTTGCTTTCTTTTTGATTAATCTTTTTTTCCTTCATTGTTGGGAATAAAATAACATCTCTAATAGAATCTTGTTCACAGAACAGCATCATTAATCTATCTATTCCATAACCAATTCCACCAGCTGGAGGCATTCCATATTCTAATGCTTCTACGAAATCCATATCTATATCATTAGCTTCCTCGTTACCTAAATCTCTTTCTTCTAATTGCGCTTCAAATCTTTCTAATTGATCAATAGGATCATTTAACTCTGTATAAGCATTAGCAAATTCTTTTCCACCTATGAACAATTCGAATCTATCAACAAATCTTGGATCATCTGGATTTTTCTTAGTTAAAGGTGATATTTCAATAGGGTGTCCATATAAGAATGTTGGTTGAATTAAAGTTTCTTCAACATATTTTTCAAAAAACTTATTAACTATATGACCATATGCTTTTTCATGTTCTTCTAATTCTATATGATGTTCCTCAGCTAGTTCCAAACATTTCTTAAGTGATTTAATCTTTTTAAAGTCAACACCAGTTTTTTCTTTTATTGCCTCAACCATTGATATTCTTCTCCATGGACCCTCCAAATTAACTTCGTGGCCATCAAACATAAACGTTGTTTTTCCACATACTTCTTTTGCTATCGTTGTATACATTCCTTCAGTTAAATTCATCATACCTTCCAAATCACTATAAGCCAAATATGCTTCCATTAATGTGAATTCTGGATTATGTTTAGGATCCATACCTTCATTTCTAAATACTCTTCCTATTTCATATACCGCTTCCATACCACCAACTAATAATCTCTTAAGAGGTAATTCCAAAGCAATTCTTAAATACATATCCATATCTTGAGTATTATGATGTGTAACAAATGGTCTAGCTGAAGCTCCCGTAAGAAGCGTAGTCAAAACAGGAGTTTCTACTTCTGTAAAACCTAAATTATCCATATAGTTTTGAATACATCTTATAATTTTAGGTCTTAAGAAAGCTACTCTCTTAGATTCCTCATTCATAATCAAATCTACATAACGTCTTCTATATCTTTCCTCTATATCCGTTAAACCATGAAATTTTTCAGGAAGAGGTTTTAAAGCTTTAACTAGGTGAGTATATTCTAAGCACTTAACAGTAATCTCGCCAGTTTTTGTTTTCATTACCTTTCCATGTACTCCAACGATATCTCCTAAATCTGCACTTTTAAATAAATTATAAGTATCTTCTCCAACATCGTTAATAGAAATATAAATTTGTATTTTACCAGTTTTATCTTGAATACTAAAAAAAGATGCTTTTCCCATTTTTCTTATAAACATTATACGACCAGCAACTGTTACCAAATCTTCACGAGTTTCAAATTCATCATGAGGAATATCGGCAAACTTAGTTTTAATATCTTCAGCCCAGTCAGTTCTATTAAACACATGTCCGAAAGGGTCCATACCTAATTCACGTATTTTTTCAGCTTTTTCTCTTCTTACCAATTCTTGTTCTGAAAATTCTCTTTCCATATAAATCATCCTTCCTAACTAAAAAACAGGAAATCGTCCTATTAAGGACGAATTCCTGTTAAATCCGCGGTACCACCTTAGTTCATGTTTCCATGCTCTTTAAACATTGTAACGTAATGTTTACGATTCACTCCAATAGCTTTCGCTTTATTACTAACTTCTATAAACTTCCACCAAACGTTTACTCTCTATTAAAAGTCATATTGTAAAAAGCCCTATCTTCCACGTGCTTATGAACATATATTACTAACTTTTATTTCAATTGTCAATTCTCTTAATCATTTTTTATTCTCATTACAAAACAATAGTCTTTTTTTGTATTATTAAATTCTAAACTAGCCAAGAACTCCCTAATTCTAACAATATCATGATTATCATTATTATAAATACCAAGCATCTCTACTGGAACTTCTACTAAAAATTTTTTATTTCTTACAATTTGTTTTACTTCACCTGTTTTAAAAATTTCACATATAGGTAGAATATGCAAATACATACCACAAAATACATATTTAGCTTTGGTAAATCTTTGAAGGATAGAATCCTCGTTATAATAAGTTCCAGCTAACAAAGATGCAAATCCCTCTTCTCTAACTCGAATATAATCATAACCAAAATCACCATATTCAAAAGTATTCAAACTATAATTTTGAATATTTTTACTAACAGGACCATATTCTTTATCATTATTTGCTCTACTATAATCTTTCTCCAAATGTACAAGGCAAGGATTATTTATATAAGAAGTGTTAATTGTTCCGCCCATTTCCTTTTTGTATAAATATTCCATTTGGCAAAGAGAATCATCTTTTTCTCGATATTGGCTAAATATTATTTCCCCGTCAAATCTTGAAGCTTCTCTATCTTCCTCATTAAAATAATCCACAAATAGAGAATATCGAACTCCATTTGCATCAATAAAAATCGTATCACGATCTCTAAATATAGCTTTATATTCATCCCCATAAAAACAAGATAATTCACCATTAGCATCAACTTCAAATTTTCTATGGTAGTCACCAACTATATATAAACACTTATAACCTGATTTAGCAAAAAAAGCTGGTTTTTTTCCTTCATCATAGCAGGCATACATTTCTAAAGGTATATCCTCCCCAAATTCTTCAAATAATATCGGATAAATTCTAGGTAAAATACTCATAATTTTTTCATCACATTTTATTAATTCCATAATGCATCTCCAATTACATCATATATATATTTATAAACAAATAGCACATCTAATTGTTTTAATTAACACTATTATCAGAATCACCATCCCCAAGTTTAAAAGTATATGAAGATTCTGCCTCTATTGCTGGTATAAGTTCTTTAATAAAAGACAAATAATCATATTTAGTAAATCTAAAATTATACACATTCAACATTTCTTCAGAAACAGAGGTATTAAATCCCTCACCATGTAAGAAATTTAGCATGTCAGCAAGAGACTTATACTTCCAAAATTTAAGACTATACTCTGCACCATCATCAGTAAATTTTTTTACTGGATAACAAAATGAATCATTTGGATTGACAATATAATAATCGGAATCTTTAGGCATACTACCTAACAACCCCCTACTTTTTACATCTTTTCTAAACATAATCATAAAAGGAACTTTTTGATCATTCCAAAACAAATATTGAGCCCCATCATGTTTTAAAGGATAAATATAAGAAAGAATCAATTCTTCGTCAGTTTCAGCATTGTATTGCTGATAACTAACAGAACTTCCTTCATCCATATATATACAAAACAAAGCCTGCCTGCTTCCATCTTCATATCCTAATGAAGCACCATCTTTATCGTAAAGAGGATCTCCATCAGTTTCTATTAAAACTATATCATTTTCCGAATCATAAGCAACGGGTATATATTGTATTTTTCCATCTTCACCATACATAAAAATATCAAAAGAATCATGAATTCTATAAACATAACCCTGAACTCTTTCATATTCAAAAGCATATAATTCTCCATTTGGTTCTAACGAACTTTTTATAGAGTTAACAAAATCTTTATAAGTTTCATAATCCTCTTCATCAAATTTAGCAATTTTTATCATTTCCTCACCCCATCAAAAGATATTGTAGATTATTAAAAAAAAAATATCAACAAAAAAAGAAAGAGTATTACTTTCTATTTTGTCTAAATCTTTCATTAGGATCTAGTATTTTCTTTCTTAATCTAATAGCACTTGGTGTTACTTCTACTAATTCATCATCAGCAATAAACTCCAAAGCCTCTTCTAAACTAAATGTTTTAGGTTTTATTAAAGCAATAGCTTCGTCAGAACCTGAAGCCCTAGTATTTGTTAATTGTTTATTTTTACAAGGATTAACATTTAAATCGTTATCCCTATTATGAATACCAACAATCATACCAATATACACATCTTCTGCTGGACCTACAATTAATGTACCTCTATCTTGTAAATTCCATAATGAAAAACCTAAAGTTTTTCCATTTTCCATAGAAACTAAAACACCATTTTTTCTTCCTATTATTTCTCCTACATAAGGTTTATAAGAATCAAAACTTCTAACCATTATACCTTCGCCTTTAGTATTAGTAATAAAAGCACTACGATATCCAATTAAACCTCTAGTTGGTGCAATAAACTCCATATGAGTATAATTATTATCATCATTACTCATGTTTTGTAATAAAGCCTTTCTTTCTTGTAAATCATTTATAACCGTTCCAGAATAATCCGAAGGACAATTAACAATTACTTTTTCAAAAGGTTCGCATTTAACACCATCTATATCTTGATACAAAACTTCTGGTTTTGATACACTTAACTCATATCCTTCTCTTCTCATATTTTCTAATAATATAGATAAATGTAATTCTCCTCTACCAGAAACCTTATATCCATCACTACCTGTTAATTCTTCTACTTCCAAGCCAACATTAGTTTCTAATTCTTTTTCTAATCTCTCTTTAATGTGTCTACTAGTAATAAATTTACTTTCCTTATCTTTTCCTGCAAATGGACTAGAATTAACTAAGAAATCCATACTTAAAGTAGGTCTTTCAATTATAATAGGAGTCATTGGATCAACATTATCTTTATCGCATACTGTATCACCAATCGAAATATCAGGGCAGCCAGAAAAAGTAACTATATCCCCATAATATGCTTCATTTTTTTCTACCCTTTTTATTCCCTCTTCAACAAATAACTTAGATATTCTAAAAGAAGATATAGATCCGTCATTACGGGCTAAAGCAACAGTTTGTCCATTTTTTATCATTCCTCTTGTAACTCTTCCAATACCAAGCCTACCTATAAAGGAATCATAATCTAAAGAACTAACTTGTAATTGCAATGGATCGTTTTCATTACCAGAATATGGTTCACATTGTTTTAAAACCACGTCTAATAAAGCAGATATGTCTCCATTTTGATCATCTAAAGAAAGTTTTGCTATACCCTCTCTTGCAACTCCATAAACTATAGGGAAATCCAATTGCTCATCATTTGCTCCCAATTCCATAAACAAATCAAAAGTCATATCAACAACTTGCTCTGGTCTAGCATCTTTCTTATCTATTTTGTTAATAAATAATATTGGCTTTAGTTTTTGTTCCAACGCTTTATTCAAAACAAATCTAGTTTGTGGCATTGGTCCTTCTGCAGCATCTACTAACAAAACTACTGTATCAACAGTCTTCATAATACGTTCAACTTCTGATGAAAAATCTGCATGCCCAGGAGTATCAACAATATTAATTTTATAATCCTTGTATCTAATAGAACAGTTTTTAGAATAAATAGTAATTCCTCTTTCCCTTTCAATATCATTACTATCCATAACACAATCTACTACTTCTTCATTTTTACTAAACACTCCATTTTGTGATAATAGAGCATCAACCAAAGTACTCTTACCAGCATCAACGTGAGCAACAACAGCAATATTAATAATCTTATCCATATTTTCCATCTCCTAAAAGTCCAAGCAATAATAACACATTTTTTTTAAAGATACAAGTTTAAATATTTTTCTTCTACACATTATTAAAAAAAATAGAAGAGATTAAAATCTCTTCTTCTCTGCTTTTTTAGGTAAATCCAATTCTTCTTCTATTACTTGTCTTCTAATCGTACCATCTTCATTTTCAGTATTCTTATACACTCTTGAAACCCTATCTTCACTTTTACTTCTAATTTTTTCAATATCTTCATATCGCTTGTTAAACATATATATAAAAAAGCAAAAAGATACAAAAGCACCAACTAAATACATAATTATATTATATATTTGATAAAAAGTAGCTTGAGGATTACTAAATAATAATATCAACTGGTATAAGAGACTCCTTATAACCTCAATAGGAAATAAAAGCAAAAGAGAAATAACCACAAGAATCATTAATTCCAGAAAATAAATGAGCAAATCTTTAAAACTAGCTTTCATCACATAATTCAAATAATTCTTTAATACCTGTAAAAACTTTTTAATATCTATCATAAAAATACACAACTCCTATCTCTTTCGAATTATAAAATTATAATACACTATCTTATTACTGTATTTTATATCATTTACAAAAGAAACTCCATTAACAACGTCAACAACATTTTTATAGTAATATACTTCACTAGGTTTCTTATCTCTCGTTATAATAACATCATTAACATCAATAATTAAACTTATTTTATTATTTCTAATCTCCTTAATTATTCTACTATTTCTATCATAAAGATCTCCAAAATCTAAACTATATGGCGAATATAATACAGGAGTTCCCTTAGTTACTTTAAAAACACCTAATACTCCTTTTTTATCTTTTATACTTAGAACATCATTTTTATCAGTTAAATAATATACATATTTATTCTTTAAAGAAGAAATGGAAGGAATAGTAGTATATAATTGACAATCATTAGATAGCACCATCTTATTATCAATATTCTTTAAAACCATTAACAATTTTACTATATCTGTAACAAATAGTTTAAAACTTTTATAATTAATATTCACAAAGTATTTTTCACGTATATTTTTATTTATATCCTGTCCTAATCTAGAACACAACTCATCAATACATTCTTCTTTAAATTTACTAACTGAATCCTGATTTTCCAAATACTTTGTTAATTTCTTATTAGTCCATTCAAAGAAATCAGGTATTTCAAGAATCAATTCAAATATAGTTTTATATTTAGAATTAAATAACGTTAAAACCCTTCTTTCATCAAAGTTTAATAATTGATAAGCATTTCTTAAATCACCAACAATATCTCCCTTATTAAGTTTATTACTATAATCAAGACTATATTTATTAGCCAAATAATCATAATCATCATTTAATAATGATTCTTTTAAATAATCATCCAAGTAAAAAATTGATATATTAGAAAAAAATGAATACTTCTTTCTAACTTTATTTATTTTATCATCAACATAACTATCTTCTATTTCATCTTTAACATATTCTTTTTCAATAAGTTTTAAATTCTTATTAATATTTAATAAAAAAGACTTTTTCCCTTTTAAAGATTTAACATAATCTATTTTTAAATCTAATAATCTGATTTTATCAGCTAACTCTCTAGAAATAACAATACTTCTATAATATTCTTTACTTATCTCTAGCTTTTTATTCAATTCCCATAATCTATTAATAAGATTAATTGCATGATCTTTTTCTCTAATGCTATCTAAATAATTTTTATAACTACTATATAATGAATTATCATATTGAAAATATTCCGTTTTTATTGTAGTTATTTTTTTTTCCTCTTTTTTCTTACTTAGTTTCCTAATTTCATTTTTTAGCTCTTTTTCTTTCTTCAATAGAATATTTTTCATAAAACTAACATTATTTATATGTTTAACCTGTCTTGAACTAACATCTACATAATAACTAAGAAGATTACTAGCAACCAATTTCAACTTTTCTAATTCTGATAAATCATCTTTATTCTTTGTTTTGTAAACCATTTCATCGTTTAAAACTACTTTATCATCTTTTGCATAAATAAGATTTGGGAACATTACTTGATAGTTATCTAATAACATATAAGTATGTTCACTTTTACCATTATCCAAATAATTTCTATATAGTTTTAAAAAAGTATCTAATTCATATATATTATCAAAAAAAGTACTTCTTTCTATTAAACCAAATCTATTATCATTATATTTAAAAGATACCCCTATTCTATTTCCTATAGAGCATAAATATGGCGAACTATTAGTAGAATTAAAGCCATATTTTTTAAATACTTTTAAAGCTTTTTCTCCATTCATTCGCCAAACTCCTATTCTTAGTACAATTATATCAAAAATTTCTAATTATTGATAAATAATATTTTCGTGTAGTATAATAAAACAAGAAAAGAGGCAAAAAAATGGAAATAAAAATCACTAATTACAAAAATCAATCTTCTTTAATAAGTTCAATCATATTTTTTATCTTAGGAGGAATATTATTTACCAACCCAGATATTTTTGTAACTACAATATCAAAGATAGTAGGAGCAGCTTTATTACTAATCGCTATCGTATTCATGATTACTACTTTTATTAATAGAAAGACTAAACCTTTCCCTGTTATAACCATAACAAGCATTATAATTATTATTCTTTTATCAATTATGTTTTTATTCTTTAGTGAAACAGTAGAAAAGATTATTAGAATCGTTGTTGGTTTTTGGATATTATTCAGTGGTATTACCAAACTAATTAATGCTATAAAAATCACAAACAGGAATAAAAAATTTATTTCATTAATTATTGTCTCATTACTTTTAATAATTATTGGTATTTATACAATAGTAATTGGTGACGTATTATTATCTAGTATAGGAATTATACTTATGATTTATTCAGCATTAGATATTATTGGTTACATTTTTTATAGTAAAGATAGTGAAGAAGTAGTAGAAATAAACAAAGAAACAACTTTAATAACAGATGGATCGGAAGTCAAAGAAGAAAATAAAAAAAGGAGAAAAACAAAGAAAATAAAAGATGTTTCTAATCTTGAAGAAGAAAAATAACATTACAATGTAATGTTATTTTTTATTCCATTCATATTTATTTATTAAATCAGACTTACTATATTTTGACGCTTCTATAATCAAATTAACATCATACATCTTTTGATTTATAACACTTATATATGCCTCGTTATCCAATTTAACATCTTCATCATCAACTAAAGAACATTCCTCTATTTCATTCAATATACTTTCTTTAAAAGTACAACTATATTTCAAATTTTTATAATTATCAAAAGCATTTTCACCAGTATTAAATAGTATTTTATCTTCACCATCAACATGATAGATTTCAATTACATAACTTTTATTATTATATAAATAATCAAACCCCTTCTCATAACGAATAAACCTTTCTTTAACATTGTCGCTATTATACTTACAAGCCGAACCAGAAGTTTTCATTGATTCACACACAAAGCCCTTTGAAGACAAATATTTCTTCAATTGATAAAACTCAACATTAGTATCCTTTGCCGTTAGTACTCCAATAACTATACTAGCAATAACCAAAACACCTACAATAGATACGACAGTTATAACAACCTTTTTTAATAATTCTATTCTTCTTGCTCTTCCATACACTTTACATCTACCCCTTTTACGTTAATATCATATCACACACTAAATCAAAAATGTTCAAAAAAACAAATAGACACTATGTTTATTTATATTTCTACATCCTTATTAATAAAGTGTTTATCGTCTAATAGTAATTCATGAATTTCTTCTTCTTCATTTGCCAAATATACTTCTTCAATTCTATCCACTCTACATTTTTCAGATATAATAATTGATTGCATCTTTAGAATAGCCTTATCAATTTCATCATTAGTAATTACATAATTATATTTCGCATACTCATTAATTTCTTTATAAGCCCTTTTAAAACGTCCAAAAACACTATCAATATTTTCTGTACCTCTACCAACAAGTCTATTTCTCAACTCTTCCATACTAGGAGGCATAATAAATATAAAAATAGATTCCGGTAATAGCTCTTTAACTTTCATCGCTCCCTGGACTTCTATTTCAAGCAATACATCTATTCCTGAAGCTAAACGCTCTTCTATATACTCTTTTGGAGTTCCATAATAATTCCCATTATACTCTGTATATTCTAAAAATTCGTTTCTTTTAATCTTCTTTTCAAATTCTTCTTTTGATATAAAATAATAATTAACTCCATCTTTATCAGTTGGTCTCATCGCTCTACTTGTACAAGAAACAGATAACCAAGAATGATCTCTATTAGTTCTTAAATAACCATCAATAACTGTTCCTTTACCGCATCCAGAAGGACCACTAATTACTATCAAAGACCCTCTTTCTCTTTCTTTTACCAACTTACTCATTATTCTTTTCCCCTTTCAATCCTAATATAAAATTAATTATATTCATTAGTAAAGCAAAACCTAAAACATATTTTACCCAAGGGTAATAACAATAATAAATAGCATATAGATTCCAATTTTTACCCAATATAACAGCATATATATTAAAACCTACAAAAAGTAATAAATAAATCATATAAATAAGATCCATCCACATCCCATCTCTTAATAATTTAAACAAACTAAACATAAGAAGAGTAATACCTATACCGGCACCAATATATAGCATATTAACATTATAGCTTTTCAAAAACACTTGACCATTAACTATCATATTATATATATATCCTATCAAAACAATAACACTTATTATAGTATTAAAAATATTTAATTTCTTATTCATTTTTTATAATATCTCCTTCCTTAACATTTATAACCCTTTTTAAATCTTTTGCTTCTATTTCTACTAACAATCCTATTTTACCACCACTAAACACTATTTTCTTATTACTTTCATAACCCTCTTGAATAACAGTAGTAAAACTCTTTTTCATACCTATTGGACTACAACCACCATGAACATACCCAACAGTAAGAAGCAAATCTTTTGAAGGTATCATCTCTACATTTTTTTCCGAAACATTAAGTGCAGCTTTTTTCAAATCCAAAGTATTAGCCACTGGAATCATAAAAACATAATAACTATTACTTTTTCCTCTAGTAACCAAAGTTTTATAAGTGTTATCAACACTCAAATTAAATAATATAGCAAAAGTAACTCCATCAACCGCTTTATCAAGATTCTTATAATAAGTTTTATACTCTATACCATTCTTTTCCAAAATCCTTAAAGCATTTGTTTTTTGCATACAATCACTTCTTATTAAAAGTATTATACAATTTTAAATAAAGTATTTCTACCATTTTAAAAAGATAAAATGCATAAATACTTTTAACTTATTAACAAAAAAAAAGAACGTCAACCGTTCTTTTCACACTTATTTACTTAAATAATCACAAATTAGTTCAGCTAATTCAGATGGATTTTCTACATTTAATCCTTCTATTAGTCTAGCTTGATTATAAAGAATTTTAGAATATTTCTCTAATTCATCTTTATCATTATCATACAAATCTTTTAACTTATCAGCTATAGGATGTTTATCATTTATTTCTAATACTATTTCTGCTTTAACATTTTCCCCTGTTGGCATAGCATTTAATACTTTTTCCATCTCCAAAGATATATTACCTGACGTACTCAAACAAACAGGATGATTTTTAAGTTTATTAGTAAATCTAACATCTTTAATCTCTGGTAACGCCTTTTTCATTATTTCAAAAATATCCTTAGCTTCTTTATTTTCTTTTTCTAATTCTTTCTTTTCATCTTCACTATCTAAATCTTCATTTTCAGACGAAACATTAGCAAATTTTTTACTATCATATTCCATTAATGCTTGAATAGTAAATTCATCAACATAATCAGGCAAATACAATACTTCTATTCCCTTTTCTTTGAATCTTTCAACATTAGGAAGCATATCTATTTTTTCAATAGAATCTCCAGAAGCATAATATATTTTCTTTTGATCATCTTTCATTCTAGAAACATATTCTTTTAAAGTAACTTTTTTCTTTTCAGTACTACTATAAAACAATAATAAATCTTTTAGTGCTTCATTGTTCATTCCATAACTAGAATATATTCCATACTTTAATTGCATACCAAACGCTTCAAAGAATTTTTCATACTTTTCTCTATCATTTTCAAGTAGTTCTTCTAATGTACTCTTTATCTTCTTCTCAATACTTTTAGCGATTAATTTCAACTGTCTATCTTGTTGTAATAATTCCCTAGATAAGTTTAATGATACATCTTCACTATCTACTAAGCCTTTAACAAAGCTAAAGTAGTCAGGCAATAAATCTGCACACCTATCCATTATTAAAACCCCATTAGAATACAATTGTAACCCTTTTTCATATTCCTTAGTATAGTAATCATAAGGAGCATGCGAAGGAATAAATAGCAATGAATTATAACTAATTTGCCCTTCTACACTACTATGTACCACTTTTAAAGGAGCTTCATAATCAAAGAATTTATCAGAATAAAATGAATTATATTCTTCTTCTGTAACCTCATCATCTGATCTTTTCCACAAAGGAACCATACTATTTAAAGTTTTATCTTCTTTTACTTCTTCATACTCATCTTTATCATCTTTATTTTTCTTTTCTTTTAGTTTTTCATTAGTAACTTCCATTACTATAGGATACTTAATATAATCTGAATACTTCTTAACAATTCCTTCTATTCTTCTTTCTTCTAAGAATTCATCATATTTTTCTTCTTCAGTATTATCTTTTATATGTAATATTATTTCTGTACCATATTCATCCTTATCAGCTTTACTTATTGTATATCCATCTATACCATCAGAAACCCATTTATGAGCCGCATTATCTTCAAAAGATTTACTTATTACTTCTATCTCTTTAGCAACCATAAACGCAGAATAAAATCCAACACCAAATTGTCCAATGATATTAATATCCTTATTTTTATCATTTATTTCTTTGAATAATGATGATCCACTCTTAGCAATTATACCTAAATTAGTATCTAACTCTTCTTCGCTCATACCGATACCATTGTCAGTAATTTTTAATATCCTATTATCTTTATCAATATCGATTCTAATCATAAAGTCATCTTTATCTAAATCTACTTTTTTATCTGTTAAAGACTTATAATATAATTTATCTATAGCATCACTAGCATTAGAGATTAATTCTCTTAAAAATATTTCTCTATTCGTATATACCGAATTAATCATCATATCTAATATCTTTTTAGATTCAGTCTTAAATTGTTTTTTAGCCATTACTACATCTCTTCTTTCCTGTAATTCAAAATATATCACCCTAATTAGCACTTGTCAATAGAAAGTGCTAACATAATGATAATTTAATCGATACGAATAATTTGATATAAATAAAAAATTATAATATAATACAACCAAGAGGTGATACATTTGAATATCAAAACAATATTCTTATTAAGTAAAGACGAAATACCGATAGCATACTACTTTTCAGCATTAGATTCTAAAAACTCTCAAAACTACGACTATTATTATTTAACAATAGACGAAAATCCAACAATATCAAAAGCAAATGATATATTGGATTCTCTAAACGATTTTGACGGAGAAAAAAAAGTAATTAAACCAGAAGGAAAAAATTATGATGTTTTTTTAACATATTTATTAAAAGCAAAAAGAACTGGCTTTTTTCAAAAAAAACCAGATATTCAAGAAGATATGACATTTAAAATAGGCTAAGCCTATTCTTTTTTTGTCTATTATATAAAAAATAATTAAATATTATTTCAATACTAAGCTTTAATCGTTTAAAGAGAAACTCCGTTTTTTTCTGCATATAATTTCATTCTATCACTAATAACAATATAATCAGCATAGATTTCTAAAGCATCAGCATCTTTAAAAATGTTTTCTTTCGGATTATAAAAATAATAATAATCATTTTCGTCTTTATCACCAATAACATTAAAAACAATACAATAATCACCAGTTATTTTATTCTTAATAGGATAGATTTGAATACGATTCATTACTGCATTATATTTATAATTATAATAATCCGCTTGAGCAGAATTTTCAGAATTAATTTCATAAAAAATAATTTCTAAAACCCTTTTTATAATTGGCAACTGTTCACCATATTGCATATCATTGAAAGAAGTTCTAATACTATTACAACTGAAAATATGCGCAAACATTACACGAAATTTGTTAGCGACATAATAATTTGATAAGTAAGAAGAATCATCTAAGTTCTTTTCATAAAGTAAAGATGAAGGCAAAAAATGAAAAGCTAATAAAGAATACAAATTATTAAAAGATTTTGTATCTTTCCTATCAACCGCTTTCATAAGCGCATTAACTCTATCTAAAATTAGCAATATACTATCATAATCATTATAATCGTAATCTACATTTAGAGTTTTTTTGATTTTAGCAGACCATTTTTTATAAATAAAGTTTTGTG
Source organism: uncultured Bacillota bacterium (assembly GCA_946611635.1). Classification (GTDB taxonomy): domain Bacteria; phylum Bacillota_I; class Bacilli_A; order RF39; family UBA660; genus Coprovivens. Next base: position 14,165 of record CAMODW010000015.1, read on the forward strand.
GATCTAATCTTAATTCTTCAACATTATCATTGCCATTATTATAATAAGCTATAATCTCTCTTTCACATAATATACATATTTTTTTTAGCCACAAATCATAATCCCATTCTTGACCATCAAGTAAAGAAACAAGATCAAATTCAAATCCCATCATTTTTTCTATTTTCCTCGAAACAACAATACAAATTTTTCTTTTCCATAGAGACAATATAGAATCTGGAATATCAGTTAATTTATTACCAAACAAATCATAGATTCTATTATTTGCTCCTTTTATTTTTAGATAATAATTGTAAAAATCAGAGTCTGATATTAATAAACTATGATACAATTTATTACCATGTATAGACTTCGATAACATTACAAGAGATGCATCCTCATAATCTTTTACATAATCACCAGACACTATTGAATTACGATTTCGACTATAATAGTTTTTTACATACCCCAGTACTAAATCCATATTATATAATTCTTCGTCGCTAATAGACGATTCATTAATAGGATCCCCTTCATACATTTGCTGATCTCTATCTCCTATTTTTTTAGTATGACGAGTCAAATCGCCAAAATGTTCAGTTTTTAAGCCCATTTGAATATTATATAAATCAGCCATCAAATTCAAAAAAATAGTACGATTTCCATCTTCTACAGCTAAAAACCAATGATATAGCTTTTTATCATTACCTTTTTCCCAATTAATAGGCATGGTATACCTAATCATCTTTGATTTTATTCCCATCCTATCATATAATGCTTTCAAAGCTAATGAAGCTGACCTACATAATATCTTGCCATCTCTTCCAAAATTAGAATCATATACTTCAACCATCTCATCAGGGGTCAAATTAAGGGTTCCTAATTTATCCTGTTGAGAAAAATACCAATCAACATCTTTAGACAATCTCTTACCCATCTCTAAATATCCATACCTTATTTTATATATCGTACTCCAAGAAGGATTAACACCTCTTAAAATCTCTTCTATAGCTTTATCTATATCCATAAATGTCACCAACTTTACAATAATAGTATATAAAAAAAAAGATAACAATACAATATCAAGCAATAATACCAAACACAATAATACTATTCTAAAAAGAATAATATGTTTTATATATTCAAATAAGTTAATAATAATATTTATAACCTGTATACTAGTTTTAAATAAAACTAGTTTTTTTCCTACAATATGTTAAAATTAAAATAAGAAAGAGTGATATGATGGAAAAAGAACCAAAACAGGGTATAAGTAAAGGAGTACTATTAATAATCATAATATTATGTTTACTACTAGGACTAACATCAGGTTATATAGTACATGATAAATTATCAAACAAAGAAGAAACTAAAAACGAGCAAAAAGAAACAGAGAATAAAAAAGATAATAACATAACAGAAGAAAAAGAGGATAAAGAAGAAACTAAAGAAGAATCGAATAAAGAAATTGTTAATCACGAAAAAAAATCCGTATCAATAGATCTAACCAAAGAATGTATAAACAGCAATAATAAGTGTGAAAAAGAATATAAATTGTCAAATGGTGAAATAAGTATTACAATTAACACTAAAATAGATAACAATAAAAGTCAAATTGTTTCAATAAATGGAAAAGAACTATATACTCATGAAACAACAGATATTTATGGACCATTCCAAATAAACGGAATAGCTTTATTAGATAATAATATTTTTGTACTGGATGTTTCTAATCCCGGTTATTCTGGACCAGACTCAGTATCAAGAAGTTATTATAATGTTAATAAAGATTATTCATTAGTAAAAAACATTTCTTCAATTTATAATTCTTTTCCAAAAGATTTAACAGCTAGAGAAATAGAATATAGTATTGCCGAAGAAGGATGTTCTAGAAAACCAAACAAAAGAGCATATGACTATTACAAAATTTCATTACAAGATGATGGATCTTATAATGAAGAGTTTATTAGAACAGAGTATAGAATTTGTGCAGGACAAAGTTAATACTTTGTCTTTTTTATGTAAAGTTTTAAATATTAAAAGTGGACAATCATCAAAATTATAAAACAAAGTGATATAATAAACTTAATACAATAGGAGGAATTATAATATGGAAAAAGAGCCAAAACAGGGTATAAGTGGGGGAACAATTATAATCATTATGATAATATGCATAATAGTAGGTATGGCACCTGGTTATATACTCGGTGAAAAAATAATCAATAAAAAAGAGGCAACAACTGAACAAAAAGAGCAAAAGAAAGACAATTCAAAAGAAGAGGCAACACCAGAAGAAGAACAACCAAAAGAAGAAGAGAACAATAATCAAAAGCAAGAAGAAACTAGTAAAAAATCAACATCTCTAGATGTAAGTAAAGATTGTTTTAATAGTGGAAAATGTGAAAAAGAATACGAATTATCAAATGGAGAAAAAACAATAAAAGTAAGAATAATGTCAAATAGTAGCAGTATATATATTTACTTAAATGATAATGACATCCTACAATTTAATACAAGCGATCCAAACATGGGAAATAAAAGTGTAAATAAAATTGCTTTGCTTGATACTGATCATTTAGTAATTGAAACAAAATCATCTGCAAGAAAAGAGAGATATTATTTCGATAACAACAATAGTATGATAAACCATATTTTTGAAGCACCATACGACACTAATAACACCTTTGCAAACGATATAACAAGTAAAGAAGAAATTCATTATTACAGTGCTTTAGGATGTGATTCTCAAGGAAAATATAGAAGCCTATATAAATATAAATTTACTATTATAAGCTCAACAAAATACAGCATAGAATATATTGGCGAAGCAAAAACAGTATGTGCAGGACAAAGTTAATACTTTGTCCTTTTTTATTACAAAAAAAAGAAACTATTAAATAGTTTCTATAACGCACTTCTAAATAAGTCTTCTAAATCACTTAATGAAACATCTCGAGGATTACCAGGAGTACAAGGATCATTTAATGCTTTTTGGGCTAACAAAGATATATCTTCTTCTTTAGCTCCTACTTCACTAATATGCTGAGGCACGTCAAGCCTTACAGCTAAATTTCTAATACTTTGAGCAACTTTTTTAACCAATTCAATATCACTTAAATTCTTTACACTTAATCCCATTGCCTTAGCAATATCCCTAAATCTCTCGGGACAAGCTTCTCCATTCCATTCTATAACATATGGTAATAATAAAGCATTAGCAAGTCCGTGAGGAACATCATATATAGCTCCTAGTTGATGAGCCATTGAATGAACTATGCCAAGTCCTACATTTGAGAATCCCATTCCTGCAATATATTGAGCCAAGGCCATTTCCTCAATTGCATCTTTATCTTTATTAACTGCTTTTTCCAAACTATTATATATTAATTCAATAGCTTTCAAAGCAAACATATCGCTCATCGTATTATGCGCTTTAGTGATATAACCTTCTATAGCATGAGTTAAAGCATCAAGTCCTGTTGCTGCCGCAACAGAAGAAGGCATAGCATACATAAGTTCCGAATCTATTATAGCCAAAACTGGTATATCATGTGGATCTACACATACCATTTTCACTTTATCGTCTTCATCAGTAATAACATAATTTATAGTACACTCCGCTGCAGTACCATGTGTTGTAGGAAGAGCAATAATAGGTAAAGAAGGATTCTTAGTATCAACAACACCAGATAATGACTTAATATCCTTAAACTCTGGATTAGTCATAACAATACCAATTGCCTTAGCCGTGTCAATAACAGAACCACCACCAATAGCAATAATAGAATCGCAATGATACTTTTTACAAATTCTTAAACCTCTCTTTACATTACTAATAGTTGGATTAGGTTTTATATCACTAAATAAAACATATTCAATAATAGAATCATCTAATAATTCTATGACTTTATTAGCAACACCAGTTTTTAATAAAACATTATCTGTAACTACTAAAGCCTTTTTAAAATTTCTACGTTTAATTTCATCAACTAGTACCTGTCTTGATCCCCATCCAAAATAAGAAGTTTCATTAAAAACAAATCTACTAACCATTTAAACCTCTCCTATTCTCCAATGATTATAACACATAAACAATATTATTTCATTATTTTTTTAATAAACAATATGTTGATTAATAAATAATTATGAGTTAAAATAATAATAGGTAAAAGGTGATAATATGGATAAAAGGATAGAAAGAACAAATACAAAACTGCGATATAGTTTATTTACACTTTTAAAAAAGAATAATTTAAAAAAAATAACAGTTTTAGAATTATGCAAAGAAGCAAATATTAACAGAACTACTTTTTACAAATATTATTTAGATGTAGATGATTTTGTTAACCAAACAGAAGATGTATTACTAGAAGAACTAAAAGAAGAAGTAAAAAATATCAACCGAAACTACTTAATTACATATATTGGCAAAATAGTAGAAAGAATAAAGAAAGAAAAAAATGTATATCCCATAATATTAGGTTCAAATGGTGACAAATTCTTCCTTAGAAAGATATTATACCTAGTACACGATGAAAGTCTTAACGAATGGCAAAGGCTTCTTAAAAAAGCTTCTGAAGAAGATTTAAATAAAATATATACATTTATAGTTGATGGAAGCATAGGTATAATTGAAAAATGGATAAACAACAACTGTAAAGAAGACCCAAATTCAATCGCATTATTTATCAACAAATTATGTATGAGTGGTTTAAGTAGCTTTATTTAAAACAAACGAAAATATCCTTAAAGGATATTTTTTATATTAAGAAAAGATCTCTATAGAGATCCATTAATAACACAATTACTTAGAAGCTTTTTTGTTTTTAATCATATTTTTGTTAATAAGTTTAACTTTGACACCTCTTCTTGCACCAAATGTCTTTTTTACTCCTTCAGGTAAATTAACTTTATATGTTCTCATAAGTACACCTCCTCATTGCGTAGTGATTATAACACATAACACCTCATTTTATCAAGAAAAACACAAATTTTATTACATCTAACGTTAAAATTACAATAAATATAAACACTAAAACACTTGTTATAGCACTCCAATACTTACCTTTCTTTCTAAATAAATCCCTTATCATCACTATAAAAAATACTAAAAAAAACAATAATAATAAAACACTAAACCATGTTTTTACCCTATTAATAATAAAAGGAAATAATAATAATAATAAAATACAAACAATAGAAAAAATATAGAATTTACCAAAAGCTTTCCTAATATTTTTATCTATATCAGCATTTATTTTCTTTTCTTCTTTTCTTCTCATATATACCTCTTATTCAAACAAATAATCTAAAGAAATATCCTTATTCTTATATATTTCTTTTATTACAATTTCTACTTGTAATCTAACATCATCATTATATTTTTCGTTTAACTCTATTTCTTTTTTATAATAATATATGTTTCTTTTATCATCATCATTTTTAAATTGTAAATATTTTCTTACATAATAATACAATAATCTTATACTAGCATCTATCACACCATTATCACTAGCTATTTTATAATATTCTAATGCTTTATTAATATCTTTATCTATTCCAAGATCTAATCTTCCTTCTATATAATAATTTGCCAAGTTATAATAATTATAATAATACATAGTTCTAAAACTAGCTTCTATACCAGCCAAATAATAATGATATGCTTTTTTTTCATCTTTTACTACCAAGAAACCTTTTCTATAGCATTCCCCCACCTTATTACAAGCCCAACTTTCTCCTAAAGATGCACTTTTTAAATAATAACTAAACGCTAAATCTTTATCTTTATCTTCATAATACTTTCCTAGATTATTTAAAGAAAAAGCATAATTATTTTCGGCTGCTTTAGAAAAATACTCTAATGCTTTTTTTTCATCTTTTTCTACAGGATACAAACCATTCATATAGAATAGTCCTAATACATTTAATGCTGCCACATTTCCTAAATTTCTAGCCTTTTCTAAATATTCATAAGAGCTTTTATAATCATCTTTGCTTTTCTTCCCTATATAACCTCTATATAACATATTACCTATCATATATATTGCTCCCGGATGATTAAAACTTGATGCTATCTTTAAATATTTATATGCTTCTTCATAACGTGGCACTCCTTTTACAAAACCACTATATTCATTTATAGCCACTTCAAATGCAGCATAAGCATTACCATCTAATGCAATTCTTTTTAATGTATAATCATAATTAATACTTTCTTTAAGTTTTAAAGAAAGATATTCTTCCAAACTTTTAGAACTAATAAAAGTATCATTTAAAATATTTTCAATGACTTCTTTTTTCACGTCGGCTTCATACAATGGTTGCTTTTTATTTAGAACAATAAAGAGAATCATTTCACTAAATTGCAAATAATAATCTCCATCCTTATAATAACTATTAATTCTACTCAACACTTCATTAGGAATAGATGTATCATTTTTACTAATGTTGAACATCTTTTTACACAAATCTTTCATACTCTTATTATTATTAATAAAAGTTCTTTTATGTTTATCAATCAAATATAAATTACCATCTATTATACTTAACAAAGAAATTATAATATCTTCAAAAACGCTTTCATTCTTAGCATATTTTTTCTGTAAATTTAAAAATATTTGTTTATAATCATTTCCTATTTTACGACAACCAACACAATAATTATTAACAGTAGTATCATTTATACTCTCTACTCCAAATAGAATACAAAATATTTCCGTTTGCATAGCAGTATACTTATTCTTTGATAACTCTTTTATTACACGAAAAAGATTTCCTAAACTAAGATGATTGTCGTTATTATTCATTCTTATATATTCTTTTGCCATATTACCTTTACTCCATCCTAATTATATCATAAGTGTGGATTTTTGTGCTTATATTATATTATTTGTGGATTATTATATATAAAATATATTCAATTTCATTTATATACTAATAATATAGGAGGAAAAAATATGAAAAAAATATGGAAAAATTATAAGCAAACTATCTTATTATTAATAGGTTTAATAATAGGAGCAATTATCGGACTAATCTTTGGTGAAAAAGCCGCAGTATTAAGTCCATTTGGAGACTTATTTATCAATTTATTATTTGTTATTATAGTTCCACTAATATTCCTAACAATAACTACTTCTATCGCTAAAATAAAACAACCTAAAAGATTAGGAAAAGTAATAACTTCTACATTCGTTATATTTTTAATAACATCACTTATAGCTTGTTTAATTGGTCTAACTATTACATACTCAATAAAATTAGTTAATCCAAACGATACTAAAGCTATAATAGCAACTTTATCAGACACAGTAGAAGAAACAAGTGAAGAACTAAATTTGCTATCTAGAACAGTACAAGCAATAAGCGTTAATGACTTTAGAGAAATACTTTCTAAAAACAGTATATTAGCTCTTGTAATAATGTCTATTTTAACCGGAATAGCAATAAACAAATCTGATAAAGATGGAGAAAAATTCTTATCTGTATTAGAATCAGCAAATACAGTTATATTAAAATTGATAGATATAATCTTTTACTACGCACCTATCGGTCTAGGATGCTATTTTGCAGCATTAATAGGTACATTTGGTGGAGAAATAGCATTAGGATATCTAAAAACGTTCATAATATACACAGTAGTTGCCATACTATTCTACTTCATTTTCTATACATTGTATGCCTTTATATCAGCCGGTAAAAAAGGAGTTAAATCTTTCTGGAGTAACATTGTTCCAGCAACCATAACATCTATATCAACATGTTCTTCAGCAGCATCTATTCCTGCTAATTTAAAAAGTGCTAAAGGAATTGGTGTTCCAAACGACATAGCAGAAACTGTTATTCCACTTGGTACTAGTTTTCACAAAGACGGTTCTGTTATCGGATCAGTATTTAAAATTATGTTTCTAGTTTACCTATTCGGAGCAAATGTATATACTCCAGGCGGCATATTAAAAGTTATTGGTGTTGCTCTAATAGCAAATTTACTTATAACAGCCGTTCCAGTTGGAGGAGGAACCATATCAGAGATGATGATTATTTCATTAATGGGCTTCCCAATGGCATCATTACCAATACTAACAATAATTGCTACTATTATAGATCCGGCAGCTACACTACTTAATGTTACAGGAGATTCTGCATCATCAATGTTAGTAACAAGATTAGTAGATGGAAAAGATTGGTTAAAACATAAAAAATAGTTTATAAAACTATTTTTTTATTGATTTTTAATATTGGAAAAATATTATTTTAAGTTATAATTAGTATAGTGATGTTTATGCAAAAAATAGATTGTAAAATAGGTTTAACAGAAGAACAAGTACAAGAAAGAAAAAATAAAGGATTAATAAACTATAATGATTTACCAAAAACTAAAACAATTAAAAAAATAATAACAGATAATATTTTTAATTACTTCAATTTTCTAAATCTAGCTTTAGGTTTAGCAGTTCTTGGAGCCGGAATACTAAATGGTAACATTAAAGATGCTTTAAAAAACTGTTTATTCATGGGAGTAATTATTACAAATTCTATAATAAGCATTATAGAGGAAATAATTTCCAAAAATATTACAGACAAGCTTTCTGTAATATCCGAAGCAAAAGCTGAAGTAATTAGAGATGGTAATATCATCGAAATAGATGATGAAGAAATAGTAATGGACGACATAATAAATCTTGAGGCAGGGCACCAAATAGTTGTAGATTCCATAATTGTTGAAGGAGAACTAGAAGTAAACGAATCATTATTAACAGGAGAACCTGATTCAATAAAAAAAGAAATTGGTGATACAATTCTTTCCGGATCATTCATAGTTGCTGGAAAAGCAACTGCCCAAGTAATACACGTAGGAAGTGAAAACTATGCTTCTAAAATAACAAAAGAAGCTAAATATGACAAACCTGTTAATTCCATTATTATGAATTCCTTTACCAAAGTATTAAAAATATTATCATTATTATTAATACCAATTGGTATATTTATGTTCTATAACCAATATAGAATTACAGATAGTATTACCGAAAGTATATTTACCACTGTAGCAGCCCTTATAGGAATGATACCGGAAGGTTTAATTCTTTTAACTTCATCAGTAATGGCGGTTGGAGTAATAAAGCTTTATAGAGTTAAAGTATTAGTACAACAACTATATGCTATCGAAACATTAGCTAGAATAGATACAATTTGTCTAGATAAAACTGGAACAATTACTGAAGGAAAAATGAAAGTAATAGACTTCGTTGGAAGAGATTCTTATAGTAAAGCAGCAGTAACAGAATATTTTGAAGAATATGCTTCATATAGTGAGGATACAAATCCAACTATGATGGCTCTAAAAGATTTATTTAAACCTTCACAGCAAAAAGCCAACGATTTAATTCCTTTCTCTTCTGAAAGAAAATATTCCGCAATAGAACTAGATGAGTACACTTTATACTTAGGAGCTCCTGAAATCATCGGAGGAAAAATAGCTAAAGAAGAAACAGAAGAATACATATCTAATTATCGTGTAGTTGCAATAGGTAGAAAAGAAGGAAAAATATCTAAAGAGCTTAAAAAAATAGAATTAATCGGTTATGCAATTATTGAAGACGTAATAAGAGCATCAGCTAAAGAAACATTAGAATACTTCAAGAAATACAATGTAGATGTAAAAATAATATCAGGGGACAACGCAAAAACTGTTACATCGATAGCTCACAAAGTTGGACTAGAAGATTCTATAGGTATAAATATCGATGAGTTAAAAAAAGAAGAGGTAGAAGAAATAGTTGATAAATATCAAATATTTGGACGTGTAAGTCCTGTTCAAAAGAAATGGATAGTAAAATATTTGAAAAATAAAGGCCATACAGTAGCCATGACTGGCGACGGAGTTAATGACGTATTAGCCCTAAAAGAATCAGATTGTGCCATATCAATAAAAAGCGGAACAGATGCAGCTCGTAATGTAGCCCAATTAATACTATTAAACGATGACTTTAGTTCTTTACCACATGTTGTTGCAGAAGGAAGACAAACAATAAACAACGTTGAAAGAAGTGCATCATTACTATTAGTTAAAACATTATATACAGTATTCTTAATCTTATTAAGTATTATCATATCTCAAAAATATTTCTTTATTCCAATACAATTAACTTTTATTACTACATTTACAATTGGTACACCATCATTCATCCTAGCATTAGAACCAAACAATGAATTAGTAAAAGGTAATTTCCTATTAAAAATATTAGCTAAAGCCCTACCAACTGCTTTAACAGTAATATTTAACGTAGCTTTAGTAGCAGCATTTTCTGCTGAATTTGACTTATCATACAACATTCAAAGTACAATTAGTGTATATATAACAACTATAACAGGATTATTATATTTATATAAGGTTTGTACACCATTTACTTGGTTAAGAGGAACATTATTCTTTACAATGTTAACTGGATTTATATGCTGTGGACTATTATTACCACAATTCTTCAATTTGGTACCAATTAATACAACAATAGCGTTAATAATTTTTGTATTAGCTATTGACTCATTCTGTGTATACAAACTAATAAACTACATCATAACTAAAATATTCCATCATTTTGATGAAACAATTAAAATTGAATCAGACATTAATAGGATAAAATAAGAAATTATTTTATCTTTTTTATGCAAGAAAAAAAGAGAATTACTTCTCTTAATAATTATATTGACTAGTTATTCCAAAATAATTTTCTAACGTTATCCAATTACCACCATTATATAACTTAGTAGCCAAATCAACACCTACATATCTCAAATGCCATGATTCATATTTGTAACCTGTTTCATTTGTTTTACCATTAGGATATCTTAATATAAATCCATATTTATATGCATTTTCTGATAACCACTTAGCCTCTTCGGTACTATCGAAATTACTATTAATACAAGCATTTTTATATTTTCCACTACTCTCACAAACATCAAAAGCTAAGCCTGTTTGATGTTCGGAATGCCCTGGTCTTGCTGAAAAAGTATCAGCAGATGCTTTTCCTCGTTCTCTAACATACCTATTATAAATATTTTGTTGAGTATCATAAGATCTAAAACCGCTTTGTACTTTAATACTATAACCAGCACCCCTTGCTCCAGCAGTCAATTTATCAGCAGCAGCTCTAGTTTCACCTGTTAATCCTCCAGGAGCATAGGATTTAGGCAATGCATAAGTTTTATTAGCTATTAAAACACCATCTATATATGTAACTCCATTTCTAGTTTCTCCATGAAATCCCTTCGATGTTGTAAAAGAACCATCTTGATTAACAACAGGTGCTGAAGGCGCTGGTTCACTATTATTATTTTGAGTTTGATTATTACTGTTATTAGTAACAGGTTTCTCTACTATCTTTGGAGTCTCAACAACTTTTTCTTTAACCACTAATACAACCTCTTTCTTTGTTTCATTTCCACTACTATCTTTAGCTATATATTGCAATTTATACTCTCCAGCCTTCTTTAAATCATAGTCACCTTCTACTTTTACTTCTATTTCTTTATCATAGTTATCTGTAGCTGTAACATCTTTTAACAAATCTATTTTAGTATCATATTCAGTAGTTAATTTTTCTTTTGCTTGTATTTCAGGAGCTACTGTATCTTTTACATTAACTTCAAACGAATAATCTTTAGTTTTCTTAAAATAATCCTCTATAGTTAATTTAATCTTCTGTACACCAACTTTATCGGTGTTAATAACTTCTTTCTTATCCACAACTTTACCATTTATTATTTTTTTAACAGCATCAGTATTATAAACCTTATCTCCCAAAGATACATCTATCTTTTTAGATATTACAACTAACAATTCCTTAGATTTATAATACTTTTTAACTCCTATCACTCCACATATTACAAGAGCTATTAATAAAACTAATACAATAGGTATAATTACCCTCTTTTTAAGTTTATTTTTCTTTTTCATAACACATCACCACTTCAAGCGTATTATAACACATTATTCTAAAGAAATCATTTCTCAATAATTTAATTCTATATTATTAAGCACATATTAATAATAAACAAAAAAAGACTAGAAACCTAGTCTTATAAAAAGTACCTAAAAAGTCAAAATATTACATATGGAAAGATCCGGAATCTTCACTTAAAGCGGATTCTTGATCTTTACCTGCAGCCTGTCGAACTGCATAAGCAGCTTGTCTAAAATCTATAAAAAAAGAACAAAAAGAAAAATATAAAGGATAAAACTAAATTATTGACAAAGACCCACACGCGTGTTATATTTATTTTGTTATTAACATTATGTTATTAACGAGGAAGAGAGATATTTATGAAAAATATATACGTTCTAAGTGATTCAGAAGTAACATACACTCCTGAAACTAAAAAAGATAAAATGTGTACAGTATACTTCCCAGCTGACTGCAAAAATAATTGTAAATTCTGCACATCAAAAGTTTTTTATAAAAATAATAAACCAAATCCCAAAAAAGTATTAAAATGGCTTCATGCCCTAGCAGATTCCGAAGTATCAGAAATAGTAATAACCGGTGGAGAGCCTATGTCTGATTTAAAAATTTTAAAAGAAATATTAGATATCTGTATAAATAAAACAGTATATATAAATACCACTTTTCTTGAAAATGGAAAAGATGAATTTATAAAACTTGTTAATTCACACAAATGTGTTAAAGGAATAAATATATCTAGACATAGTACCTCATATAAAAAAGACTCTTTATACTTATATGGTATTGCCCATGATGAAGATATCCTAAAAATTAATACTAACGTAAGAATAAATTGCTTTGTTGGCGAAAGAATAGATAAAATTAATATGAAAAAAGTATTAAATAGGTGGGAAAAAATATGGAAGCAAAAAAAGAGCCAAAAATTAGATGTAAGTTTTAGACACGATTATAACAAAATAGTTAATGAGAATCTGCATTTACTTAATACAGAATCTATAATGGCAGCTACTGAAGTAGGAAATTACTATGGAAGAGTATATTGCCACGCTTGTGATAAAGTCCTATTTAAAACCAAAAATGGAATGGATTTTAGAATACATCGTGGTTTACCAAATACTAGAATAAAAATTGGTAATATAGTAGAGATGCAAGAATTAGTATTATTCCCTGATGGAATTCTATGTACAGATTGGGATAAATCACAAGATGGCTTAGAATACTATATGAAACTATTAAATATTAAAAAAAGTAGCTAAGCTACTTTCTAATTCTAAATGACACGCTCTTTATAAACGTTTACGAAAAAATAGGGATAAAACCTGATTACATATCAATTATACCATATTTAATTATGATATACTATAATTTAGTTAGGTGATAATATGATAGATATAATAATGCCGGTATATAATACTCCAAAAATAGATTTGGAACGATGCTTTAATAGCATTATAAAGCAAACATATACGAATTATAAAGTATATATAATAGACGATGGTAGTAACGATATTACTAAAAATTATTTAGATGATTTTATTAAAAATAAAGATAACTTCATAGTAAAGCATATTAAAAATAAAGGAGTCAGTAATGCAAGAAATTTAGGAATTGAGATTTCTCATTCCAAATACATAACTTTTGTTGATGCGGACGATACTCTAGAAAATAATTTTTTGCAAGAAGCATACGAAATAATTGAAAAGAATAATTTAGATATTATAATTGGCGGGTATAATGAAATTAAAAATGGTAATATAGTTAGGACAAGATTGTCATTACCAGGGTTACATATTTATGAAGGTAAAACTATTGATAATTTTTTTGAAAAGCTATTAACAGGTAAAACTAATGAAACTAATAAGGAAATTGGTGATTGTCCAACAGGAAGAATATATACTCGATTATTTAAAAGAGATAGTATAGGCAATTTAAGATTCGATACTAATATTCATATGAGCGAAGATACATTATTTATGATTGATTACACTTGTAAAGTGAAGAAAATTGGTGTTGTAGATAGAATATGGTATAACTACTATATAAATGATTATTCAATATCTAATGCTACCAAAAAAGAAAGAATGATAAGTAACATCAACGACTTTATAAGTGAAATAGAAAAAAGAATGAAAAATGAAGCAAAAGGCAATATAAAAAACGCATATCAAGCTAGAATTGAAAAATCAAAGAAATATATTAACAAAATAAAAAACACTAACAATTA
>CAMODW010000016.1 GCA_946611635.1 uncultured Bacillota bacterium
AATAATCATACCTACTGAAAATGACAAATTTATAGTTAAATTTGTCATTATATCTATTAAAAAACTAAATAATAAACATAATGATATAATCATTTGGGAATTATTAAATACTTTTTTCATTAGTTTTCACCTATTAAAATTATAACATATATTAATATATTAATGTAGCAAACGATATAGTTGGCAATAGATTATTGTTAATATTCTATTCTTTTCTATTGTTCTTTTTGCTATACCTCTATCTTTATAATATTTATTATTTTTATAATCTGGAATATATTTTGCCAAATAAGAAAAGGCCTCATTAATAAACTTTATTCCTGTTTTCATATCCTCCTGATAACGTTGTTGTATTGTATAATTAGTAATCATTCTTACTATTAATTTTTTTAATTCTTCTTGTATATAATCTTTGTCCTGAAAATATATTCTAATGATATCTATTATTCTTAAAATATCAAATACTCTTTCGTCTCTAATAGTTGTTTCACTATTTCCGTGAATAACATAGTTATATAAACATTTATCAAGTTTGCTTATATTTTGGGCTTTGTCTAGTGCCATAATTACAAAAGGAACATCTTCATATTTTAAATCTTCTATAAATCTAATATTATTATTTTTTATTAATGAAGTTTTGTATATTTTGTTCCATGGAGATAAATTGATACTAGTAATAAGTGATGGATCTTTTTTTAAGGACGTACTACTAAATGATGGTAATTTTTCTTCAGTTTTAGTGATATTTGAACACTTAGAAAAACCGAATACTAAAAGATCAATTTTTCTTTCTAATACTTCGTTAAACAGAAGTTCACAGGCATTTTTTTCAAGGGAGTCATCACTATCAAGAAACATAATATATTTACCTGTACTTTTTTCAATTCCGAAGTTTCTTGTTTTACCAATTCCTTGATTCTTATTCTTATAATACTTTATTCTAGGATCTTTATATTTTTTTATTATCTTCTCTGTATTATCTGTTGAACCATCATTGATTAAGATAAACTCCAGTTCTTTTTTTGTTTGATTAATTAGCGAATCCAAACAGATTTTTATGTACTTTTCTGCATTGTATATTGGCACTATAATGCTTATATCAGGCATATAAATCCTCCTATCTAAATAGTTTAAAATATATTTTTGGGGATATACTTATTAATATTTTTTTTACCTTTCTTGCAAGAGTATCAGTTAATAAATTGGTAAATATCTTTTCTTTTTTTAATTTTTTTAAATATTTCTTATAATCTTTGTTTTTCAGTTCACATATTTTTAGTAATATGCTATTAGCTATATAACTTTTGAAATATGTTTTATCTAAACTCGTATTATTTATTTCTTTTAATAAATAATTATAATGATTATACATGTCTTCTACTTTTTTTAATGTTTTATTATAATCTTTATCTCCCATTATACTATTAGGTCTTTGTAAATAATTATAACCTATGTAAGGTATACTAGTTACTTGTTTAGCTTTTATGATTACAAGGGGGATTAAACCAAAATCTTCATGAACTGTTCCTTTTTTAAATTCAAAATTATTATCCATGTAATATTCTCTTTTTATCGCATAACACCAAGCATTTTCAACAAAGTGATAGTTAACTATTCTTTTGAAAGCATTTTCACCATTTAGATTATTAAATGGTTCCTCTGGATATTTTTTGTTTACTTCATTTCCAACTTCTTTAATTTGAAATCTTACAATATCCGGTTTAGAGTCTAATGCTTTATTTATTTCTTCTAATGTATTTTCTTCTAGATAATCATCACTATCCAAAAAAAGAAGATATTCCCCTTTAGCTTTTTTTACACCATTATTACGTGCCATACTTAATCCTTGATTCTTTTGATTAATAGTAATTACATCATAGTTTTTTACTATTTCCATACTATTATCTTTTGTTCCATCATTTACTACAATTACCTCATAATTATTATAAGTTTGATTAAAGACACTATCTAGGCATTTTTTTATATATTTTTCAACATCATAAACTGGGATTATTATACTATATTTAGGCATTTTATTTCACCTTCTTACGTATAAAGTATATCATAAGAAAAAGACTTATTCTATATTGAGTAAGTCTTAATATTAATAGATAATATTAACCATTTTATCCTTTGATATCCTTTTCTTAGAGAAAAAAATATTTATATTTAGTTATCACAATAAACATTATTAACTGGATTATATTCATATTGTACTACTTTTTCTTCACTATATTTAGTTTTATCTAATTCTACTAAATATAAGTAATATTCTATCGCACACTCGTTACATGTTTTGTTAATGTTGAATTTAACAAAGTATTCATTGTCTTCTATCTTTATTCCACCAAAAGACTCTATCTTCCCATTGCAATATCTATCTTCACCAATTATTACTAAATAATTATATTTTTCAAAATTCTCCTCTGTTATTTTGGTTTGAATACCATAATGGTTTAATACTTCTTGCAATTTGGCATAGCTAGTTATTAATATGTTTCGATAAGCTATTTTATCACTATCTATATGACCACCCTCATAGTAATTAACTTTTTCGTAATCATCTATTGTTTCCTCTTTTTCTAATAGTTCACATCCAGTTAAACAAAATAAGAAACTTATAATCAATAGTATCTTTTTCATGTTATATTCACCTATAATAAGTATATCATTTATAGTTTAAGAAAAAAACCATTTATAATAGTTTAATATAGTGTATTATTGATTTTTTATATTATTAATATGATAATTATAAAGAGGTTATATTTATGAGTAGTTTTGTTTTAAAAATAATTGGAATTATTTCGATGCTTTGTGATCATATTGGTTTTGCTTTTTATAATCATTCTTTTTTAAGAGTTATTGGTAGGGTGGCATTTCCAATATTTGCTTTTCAAGCAGTAATTGGGTATGAACATACTAAAGATGTAAAAAAACATTTAATAAAAATGATAATATTTGCATTTATTTCTCAAATACCATTTAGTTTATTATATATAACATTAAAACAGCCTTTAACTTTAAATGTGATGTTTACTATTATATTAGGTTTGTTCTCTATAATTTTATTTAACAAAATAAACAATAGAATAATTTGCTTTATTGTTTTACTATTAATTGGTTGTTTAGGGAGTATTATAAGAGTAGACTATGGGATATTTGGAATAGTTACTATATTTTTATTTTACTATTTCAAGAATAATAAAATAAAAATGTTTTTTTACTTCAGCATTACATTTCTTATTCGTTATTTATTACACATTATATTTATAGATCCTATTTATTATTTATTAATACTATTGGGTACTCTAACTGCTTTTATTCCCATAAGTTTATACAATAAAAAAGAGGGAATAAAAACTAAATATCTATTCTATTTGTTTTATCCCTTACATTTATTAATCATTTATTTGATATGTATTATACTATAAAGTTTTGAACAATATATAGCATTGTTACTAGGTTAATAAGTAACATAATATATAATTGATTCTTTTCATTAATTATTTCTTTATGATTCTTTTTTAATTTTACTAATAAAGGTATTAATAATACAACAGGTATAAAATATCTTCCTTGTACGCCATAAACTACGTTTGTAGCTACTCCACGAAATTGTGCTGAACTTTGAATATATATGGCTGTTGCGATTAATCCCATTATACATAAAGCAATTAAGCCAATTATGATTTTTTCAAATACTTTTATATTATTATCTTTTGATTCATTATATAAACTAAAAATAATTATTATAATATAAACTAATGATATTATTGTAGGAATAGATACTTGAGAATGATACATTGTAGTTCCCACAAATAAACATTCAATATAATTAAAGCCAAAAACTATAAATGTTCTGATTATTATGAATAAGTATTCAATAATGTTCGAGAAGATAAATTCTTTTTGAAGATGAGAATTTGTATAGAGAAGATTTAAAATTTCTCCGGAGTTTTTTAGCCATAATACACTAATAATAGCAGATGATAATAGTGTTATAATATTATAAATATAATAGCTCTTTTTACTTTTATAGCGATTTTTAGGAATAAATACTAGTAAACCCACAATAGGTAAATATACGATTTTACATAGAGCGATTATAATAGAAAGCATATATAGGAATATTTGCTCTTTTTTATTTATTTTTTCCTTACTATCATATATTTTTAAAAATAAAGAAATATATAATAAAACTATTACATTAGTAAAAGCATCGGCCGATAATGTCGTAGCACATTGGAGCATGTTTGGTGATAATAATACTAGAAAATAAAATAATTTATATTTAGGAATAATTCTTATTGATATATATCCTAATACTAGGTAAAAGAATAAATTAAAAATTCTACCTAATACTCCTATGATATATGGACTACTATTAAATACCTTACCAACCCAAAAACCTACTACATGTGGAGCATATGATATTGGAGAGTAAAGAGCTGTATTACTATACTCTTTTGTTACTATTTTTCCATACATTATTTTGTTTTTTTTATCTAACTTAATTTTTGCCATTTCATTAATATCTTTATATTTTATTTTTGTATTATCCCCAACTATTTCATATGTTTTTGCTAGTGAAGATGGCATCATACTACCTACATATTTTTCCTCACTATTTATTCCGGAAGTAATAATTCCTTCAGATACTTCGTATATTCTATAATAATGGTTTTGCTCGTCACTTCCCGTAAATAATGGGGAAATAAACACATAGATTATTCCTAAAATTGAACCAATTATCAAAAACAATTTAGGAAGATGCAGATTTCCCTTTTTTTTCATGACTATTCGAAAAATAATAATTGTCATTACTAATAGTAAAGAGGAGAAAAACAAATATTTATATACTAAATTTGTTTCATAGTTTTCGTTATTTAAGATATCAAAACTATTCATTCCTAAAAATAGGATCCAAATAAGTACTATTATTATATAAGTATAATTATTTTTAAAATATTGGATTATTTTATTTTTCATATTAAATAAACACCTACTTTTATAATGTTATTATACCATTACTTTTGTAATAATTAAACAAATATGATAAAATCAAATTGGTGATAATATGAAAAAGGCTTTTAAAAAATATGTATTCATTATTTACATCTTATTAGCTTTGATTGGATCAACAGTTAATTTAGATTATAATTTGCCTTTTAAGGATTCTTTTAATTATAATTCTATAAATATTATATTTGTTTTAATGCTATTTTATTTATTGCATGAAAAACTTAGTAAAAGGAGTAAAAATTCTAACTTTATAATACCTATAATAATTGGTTCTATAATATCCTTACTACACGTTCTTGGATTTGGGATTTATTATTATAATAGTTTAGACTTTATTTTTTACAATTTTTCTTGTTTTTTAAAGTTTATACTCAAGTATTGCTATTACTCTTTTATTTATATTAGTTTTATTAATACATTATATGAATACATTAGTACAAAATCATTTAAAAGCAAGGAAAAAGACTTCAAACTATTAGGTTCTAATAGGAAAGATTATTTTGTTAGAGCCATTATTATTATGCTATTCTATTTACCTTATTTTCTCAATGAATTTCCTGGTATTTTTACTATAGACTCTGTGAATGAAATGAATTATAGTGTAACCTCATTGAACAATCTAGTTAATCATCATCCGGTATTTCATATTTATTTGATTGCATTATTCATAAAAATAGGATTTGTTTTTTCAAAAAGCATTAATGCTGGAATAGCTTTATATTCTGTTGTTCAAATGTTAGTCAGTTCTTTTATTTTCTCTTATATTATAAGCTTTTTAGACGAGTATAAAGTTAATAGAATGATAAAACTAATAGCTTTTTTCTTTATTCTATTATATCCTCCTTTTGCTGCTTATAGTATTACAATGTGGAAAGATATTCCATTTGCTTTGGGAATGGTATTATTAGTAGCACAAATGATTAGAGTATTTACTAGTAAAGATTATTTAAAAAGCAAATATAATATACTAAAAATATTGTTATTATCAATTATTGTTGTTTTATTTAGAAATAATGGAATATATGTTATTGTCATATCTTTTATTATTTATACAATGTTTAACAAAGCTAATAGAAAGATTTTTGCTTTTATCACACTTTTTATAATCACTTTTTATATAGTATTAAAGGGACCGATTTTTACTTTATTAAATATAACCGATGGTCCTAAAAGAGAAGCTTTATCAGTACCAATTCAACAAATAGCAAGAACATATAAATATAAAGAGCAAGAATTAAGCAATCACGATAAAATAATAATTCATAAGTATATAAAAAATGAAGATATTGCTAACAATTACTATCCTTTAATATCCGATAATATTAAAAACACTTTTGATGAGAAACTTTTCTCAAGAAATAAAAAAGATTTTATAGTATTATGGGCAAAATTATTTGTTAAATATCCACAATTATACTTTGAATCATTTTTTATAGGTTCTATGGGCTATTGGTATCCAGAGGTTGACAATTGGGTAATAGAAAACTGGTTTGATTATAAGGAAAATAATTTTCTAAGGTATAACAAAAAGCCGTTAGTAAAAATAAAATTGGTTGATATAATCAAAAAAAGTACAAATGAGAGAAAAATTCCAATAATATCATTACTATTTAGTATAGGATTTGCCTTTTGGATTTTATTATTGCTATTGGGGTATGTACTATATACAAAGAATTATTCTTTGATATTTGTATTTGTGCCTCTTTTGGTATTATGGTTAACAACAACCGCTTCTCCTGTTTGGTGTGAATATAGATATATTTATTCTTTATTTACATCAATGCCATTATTACTTCCTATTACTATTACATTATGTAGTAAAAGAAAAAGATCCAAGAAAGAATAATTTAATTATCTATTAAAAAATCAGAGTTTTACTATCTCTGATTTTTTGTTAAATAAAAAAGAGATAATGATTATTATCTCAATTTATTTAAATATAGATGATTTATTGTAATAAATTATTATATTTTTCTAATAAATCATTATACTCTTTTCTCCAATAGTCGTCATTTGCTTTAACTGCTTCTTCTTTGTTTTTTAAGAGATCATTGTACTCTTTGCGCCAATAGTTATCATTAATACTAACTGCTTTTTTGGAATCACTTAAAGCATTGTTATAGTTTTCTTTCCAATAATCTACTTCACATTTCAAATTATAATTTTCGTCAAATGTCTCTTTATAATTATTAGATAAAGTATCTAACAATTTATTAATTTTTTCTTTTCTTTTGACATATATGTTATTGAATGTTTTTACATCTGGTAATGTTTCTTCATCACTATTAGGTACGTTAATATTATCTTTAATTCTTTTTATCAAACTATTTCTTATTTCTAAATAGCTATTCTTATTTTTGTGTTTTAATAAATCAGCAATAGGTGTTTTTAAGAAATCTTTTTCACCATAATAAGACAGACAATATAAGTAACTATTTATCCTATCTTTATAGTAAATTGAATTGTCATCAGTAACCAAAATAACGGGTGTTCCCAAAGCAAGGCAAGGCAAAGCACAATGAAGTCTACTTGTAACAACTAATGTAGCATTTTGATATACTTTTAATAAATTACGAACATTTTCAAATCGTTCCTCATAGGTTAATTTCATATTTTCTTTTTTGTCTAATCTATGAGTTTTCGTTATTACTTTTAATTCTATATTTTGTTTAATGTATTCTTCTACTTCATTACTTACATCAACACAACAAATATATTTTGACTTACTTTTTGGAGTTTTTAATTTGTCAATAGTTAAAGTTATACACCCTGAAATATAATTATCTATTTTATATTTGTCTAATAATTCATGAGTATGTGTATCTCGGCAACCTATAGGCCCATATTTTCTTAAATAAGGTGCAAATAGTTTAATATGTTCATTTTCAATCCCATATGTTTTATATGATGATAGATGGGTAGATATAAAGAAAGGATAAATGTATGGCGAAAAGTCGAAATTATACTTATTATGTAAAAACCATCCACTCATTAGAACTCTAACATATTCTTTATTATTTGGAACAAAAGTATCCATATGTTCTCTCTCTACGTAATAATCTACTTTAGGCAAAAATTTTAGTGCTGCATATGATTGAATATCATCGCCTATGTTTTCTGTTTCTCTAAATACTATCAAACCATATTTCATCTCAAAAACACCTCATTCTATAGTTATTTTTTTAATTTATGAACAATCTTGTAATATACTTTATAAGTTTTAGGTAATTTTTCTCGAAATTTATCTCCCATTTTTCTTTTAAAACTTTTTTTAGATTTTGCATTATTAGAACTTTGATTTTTAGTTTCATAATTCACATAAATATCGAAGAAAAATTTTGATTTATATTCTAATACATCATTAGCCATTTTTTCTTTCTTGCAAATGTTTTTAACTGCTTCATAGAATTCTCCTGACGATTCTTTCCACGAAGGCCATTTATTTGCAGTAGCTAAGGCATTTTTCTTTAAACGATTTAACTCTTTTTTATCTTCACATAGCTTATTAATATATTCTACTACTTTTTCATCATCGTCGGTCTTAACCACGTATCCATTATAACCATCTTTGATATATTCATCATGTCCGGTTACATCATATACAATACATGTTCCCCCACAATGAAACATTTCAAGAGGTGGTCCAAACATACCTTCTACGTAACTTAGTTTAACTATTAAGTCGCAGGAACGGTAAATTTTAGCACAATCTTTAACAGGTATACGTGAAAAGACTCTATCCACTCCTTTAAAGCTTTTTATTTCAGATGATGTTAATAACCAAACTTCACTTGCATTACTTTTATTCACTAAATCACGAGTTTTAGGGACATTCTTAAAATCTACGTCTACAGGACCTTCTATTAGTACTCTTAGTCCTTCACACTTATCATAAGTATCTCCTTCTTTAGTGAATATTTCTTTTTTTAAACCATTTTTTACAAGTGTTACATCTAGACCATATTTTCTTTCTAACCATTCTTTTATCCAAGTTGCCTCTGTAATAACTTTTAATCCTAGGGCATATGTTAAATCAACTAACATCTTAATTCCAACTTCGCTATCAGGATAGAATCTTGATTCTATGGATTGAATAAAATATATGTATTGTTTTGCTTTAATTCTATATAATTCATATATGGTTCTCCACCATGTTCCAATTGCGACATCAAAAGTCATACCTTCCAAGTCATCATAGGTAATCCATTTTAATTTGTGGGCAGAAGCATGCCAAGCATATTCTTCAGGTTCTATATGCCTATCTGTAATAATATAAACATCTTCACCTTCATCTACCATCCTAGTAGCATGTTCAAAAATAACATTAGTTCCTCCACCAACAACGGCAGAACCTAGGGTAAATATTACTTTCATATTTGAAATCTCCTTTAAAATAAGCCATATTTTTTATATCTTTTTTTTCTTCTACTTCTATATATTAAATAAGGTATATACATTTTATTATTGTGTAGCTTTAACACAGGCCAAAAGGCATCGTCAAAATATCTTCCATAGTGTATGAAAAATTTAATGTGTTCTTTAATCCATTTCTTGAGACTAATACCATTTTTATTATTAAATGTAGTAAACTCAAATACACCAAAGTTTTCATAGTGATATATCCTATCAAAGAATTCTAATTGTTCTTTAGAAGGATAGTAAAGCATATCAAACTGAATCTTGTTAAATATCTTTTCTACTTCAATAGTGTCATAATACTTATTACAAACAGTATTAACTATGTTTTTGAATCTCTCGAACATTACGTCTTGAGCAGGTTTAACAACATTTTTAAATATATCTTGTTCTTCTTTTTTGCTAAAGAGTAAAGTTTCAACTTGTTTCTTATTATTAAGTATATACTTATTTGCGCTTCCATGAGAAGCTCCACACATTATTTCATACAAAGTCCTATTCTCATAATATAGTCTATATTGTTTGTTTTCGTGCGGATCGTTGCTGAATATCAAGCCATATTTTTTACCTGAATACTTTTTGTCTCTTAGACATAAACCAAAATAACATCCTGATACGTCATAGGAATTACCTAAAATGTTCTGAATATTATCTTGAATAGATCCGTTCCAACCTATATCTACAATCATAATTCTTTTTGAGTCACTATGTTGCTTAATATATTTGTTAAATAATTCGTTTTGTTCTATACGATTTCTTTCAAAAGACTCACGAAAAACAGGTGATTTTTTTAATACTCTGAATTCTATAGAATTCTTGAAATTAGGTATTTTGTAATCAAAAGAGAAAACATCTTTTAAATCTTTTTCTATAAGATCGATATCTTCATTTGGTAGATTTAAGCTTTTTAAGAATTCTTTAACTGTTACATAACTATATTGATTTAATAAGTAAGAAAAATCTTCCTTCTCTATAGATCTTAATGATGGTAAATAAGTAGATTTTCGAGATACATATAAATAATGGCTTTTAATCTTTTCGTTGTATGAATTTTCAACATAATAGTCAAATAATTTTTTTAAATACTCCCCTTCTCTAGCAAGGAAGAATACTTCGTGATATCCATCAGCTTTTAATTTAAAATATAGTTTATCTATGAAATTATATAAGGAAAAAATCATATTATTAAAGTTATCATTATTTTCTTTTGAAATTGCCCATAAATCACCATTAACTTTTTCTGGTGTATTATTGGCTAAAAACTCATCATATTGCTTATATAGTTTTGAACGATCTATATGCTTAGCTTCTATATTTTTGCTAATTGGCATATCACAGTCTTTATCTTTATTATCGCCGTACATTATACAGTCTTCACTTTTGGCTTTTATTTTTTTCAACACTATATCATATAATTTGCCACTTCTTTTGTTGGCTTTGTATTCACTTGATACAAATATATCATTAAACAAATTAGCGATACCAAGTTTCTCGAATATTGATAAAATCATTTCTTTAGATAAATACATATCCGAAACACAATATATATTACCTTTATTTTTTCTTTGCTCTTTAATCTGTTTTATGACATCTTCATTTGTATACAATACATTTGCTTCTATTTCTATTTCTTCAGCTTTGCTTTTTGATAAAAAATCTTTATAGGGAATATTAGTGTTCAATTTTCCATGAATTTCTTTAATTATATCATCATAGATTATTTCAGCATCGAAACCATTTTCGAGAGCTTTTTTTCCTAAATCAGCTTCAATATCAAAACGTAATTTATATAAATCTATTGCACTAATTTCTAAGTTAAATATTTTGACTATGTTAGTTGCCCACATTTTTTTTACATATTCCGGTTGAACTTTTCTTGAAACAATTGTATCAAATATGTCATATAAATAATTCTTTGTTTTATTATTTTTCACAATTTATTCCTCACTTTGTTTTTCATCAGAGATAACTTTTTCGCCCTTTTCATTCCATACGTCATGAGAAAAATCAGATATTGTCAATTCATTTAAATCATAATCTAATAACCACAAAATATCTGATTTTTTGTTGTTATTTTTAATGAGATAATCTTTTATTTCTTGCCAGTATTTTATATTGTTTATTTGAATATCGTTACTATCCATAAATTCCTTAATACCTTTTATCTCAGCCTTGGTAATATTAAAACCATATTCTTTTGGCTCGCCACCGCATGCAATTATCTCACATATAGTTCTATAACACTTTTCACAATTAGAACAATTTACACTTTGTTTTTTTTCTATAAAACATACTCTAAGATCTAATTTATCAATTTTTTCGTTCTTTTTATATTTAACTATATCGTTAATTTTTTCAATTCTACTATATTTTTCTCCTTCATGAACAACTTTACAACCACAAAACTGTATATTGTTATGTATCATAGGGTTAGAAGCTACAATTTCATCAACACAACTATTTGATGAAACGTATAAACTTGAATAATTATTAAGATATGCTAGTGGAGCAACGTGTCCAATAATAGCAATGCTGTGTTGAACATCATGCCACCAACTAATTGATAATAGACTTCTATTCTTAGTAGTAAGAGCGTTTTCATTTAAATATAACCTGAAATTTGAAGATATTACATTCAATTTACTTTTAAATATTTGGGAATTGTCTTCCAATACTTTTTTTGCCATTCCCCAGTTTTTAGTATTATCTTGTAAAATGTCTGCCCCTAATATAAAAGTAAAATCTGGTTGCTCTTTTTTATGGAGAATTGCTGAATAAGTAGAATTTACTCCTCCCGAATATAGCATTGAAGTGTTTCCAATTCGAGCATTGTTATTTAGATCAACTATTTTTTCAGCTATTATTCTTCCTTTCCAATTTCCTTTTGGAAGCATTTTTTTATAAGCATTTCTAATTCCGTCTAGCGAATCATAAAAATCCTTATCTATTTTATCTACATGTACTTTAATATTTTCCAAGAAAATCATAGGTAAAATTCCAGTTATAAAAGGTATTATCGCTACTTCATATGGTACTTTTGATACGTCTAATGGGTATTCAATTTCTAGGGTTTTATTTAAATCAAAGAATGGCTTAAGATTGTCAGATATCTCATAATCATAAGAAATTTTATTTTTCTTGCAAACAACTTTTTTAACTTTTATTTCTTTTTCTGCACCACTAGTATCATCAAATAACATATGATAATAATATTCTGCACATATTTCTTTGGCGTTTCCAACCTTTTGTACTTGGCCATGTTCTAACCAAATAACTTTATTACAAAGCTCTTTTATAGATTCTAGCGAGTGAGAGACATATAACACTGTTGTCCCTCCTGTAATCATTTCCATCATTTTATTTCTACTTTTTTCCTGAAACTTAATGTCGCCAACAGAAAGAATTTCATCAACGATAAGTATTTCTGGATTAACTACTGTTGCTATTGAGAAGGCAAGTTTTGCCGTCATACCAGAAGAAAAGTTTTTTACAGGAACATCCAGAAATTTCCCTAATTCAGAGAATTCTACAATCTCATCAAATTTTTCATCTATGAATTCTTTTGAATAACCTAATATTGCCCCGTCTAAGTATATATTTTCACGAGCAGTTAATTCGTAGTCAAAGCCTGCACCAAGTTCTATCATTGGAGATATTACTCCTTGAACAGAGACTTTTCCTTTTGTAGGCTTCATTACACCACTTATAATTTTTAATATTGTTGATTTTCCGGCACCATTAGAGCCAATAATTCCTACTACTTCCCCTTTTTCTATTTCAAAAGAAACATCTTTTAAGGCCCAAAATTCATTGTCTTTTTTTAATTTTCTTCTTTTTTTATCGAAGAGTGATATAAATGTTTCTTTTAGAGAGCCAGCTTCCATGCCTAAATTAAATTTCATCGATACGTTTTCAACTTTAATCATACTTTTATTCATATTGTCAGCTCCTACTATGCATAATAAATAAATTTATCTTGTTTTTTCTTGAATATAAGCATTCCAATTAGCATGGTTCCAAATCCAACTAAAAACATAATTGCCATTTGAGTTATAGAAGGTCTAGCATTATATAATACTATAGTTCTTGCTCCTGTAATAAACATGTACAATGGATTACATTTTAATAGTATTTGTAAACCCTTAGGTACTATTTCGATACTATAGAAAACAGGTGTTAAATAATTCCAGATAGTTAAGATAATACTATAAATATAGAACATATCTCTTAGAAATACAGAAACACATGAAAGTATCATGCCGATGCCAAGAGTAAACATAAATAGGCATAAAAAGATATATGGTAATAATATATACCAAATATTAAAATGACATGTATAGCTACCTAACCCAAAGTGTGTTAAAACAATAATAATTAACCACGGAATTAAAGTTAACAAAAAGTTTATTCCTACAAATAAACATTTCGAAACTGGAAAAATATATTTTGGAATGTATACTTTATTTATTAAGCCAAAGTTACCGACAACGGAAACCATTGCGCTACTTGAAGCTTCGCTAAAGTAGTTAAACATAATAATTCCCGTCATCAAATAAACTAAATAATTAATTCCTTCAACTTTAAATTTAAACATTTGAGAGAAAACTATTGCCATAACTGTCATCATTAATAATGGCTGTAATAGAGACCATAAAACACCTAATACACTTCTTTTATATTTTACTTTAAAATCTCTAGATATTAATTGTTTCATTAGAAAAGAGTATTTTTTATAGTTACTAATAATATTTTTTATATTTGACATTTCCTCATTCCTCTCATCGTAAAATTATAACAAATAACCTATTTATTATCAAGATGTCGTCTTACTATTATTCTTAGATAATGGCTATTAATCTGTGTTTTAATCATTATCCAAATAAAAATCTTTTATTTTACTTAAATTAATGTTATACATTGGATCGTTTTCAATATACTCTTTCCAATTTTTTTTCATATAATTAATCTCTTGCATAAATCTTTCTTGTTTTTCTTTAGTATCTTCTTGTCCCCTTGTTTTGGACTCATAATGATACAATTCAACCATAGGTAGCATTACATTATAATAACCTTTTTTCGCTAATTTGAAGCAGAAATCGACATCATTATATGCTACTTTCAGTTCTTCATTTAAACCATTAACTTCCATATATTTTTTCTTTTCAACAATTAAGCAAGCTGCGGTTACTGCTGAGTAGTTGTATGGAACACATAATCTACCGAAAGCTCCAAAGCTATCTCTTTGTTCATTGATAAAGGCGTGTCCTGCTACTCCTCCTAGGCCACCTATAACCCCACCGTGTTGGACTGTTTCGTCAGGATAAAGGAGTTTGGCACCAACAGCTCCTATGTGCTTTTGCATAGCATAGCCAACTAATAATTCTAGCCAATTAGGGGTTATTACCTTAGTGTCATTATTTAATAGGACTATGTATTCGCCTTTGGCTTTTTTTATCGCTAAATTATTAATTCGGGAGTAATTAAATTCCATGTCAGCTTTGATGATTCTAATATTTTTATATTTTTTATTATACTTTTTAAACAAATCAAATGTTTCTTTTTTTTCGCTTCTATTATCTACTATTATTATTTCGAAGTTTTTATATGTTGTCTTTGAATAAATTGAACTTATGCATTGGTTCAAGGTGACTGCAAAATCTTTTGTAGGAATAATTATAGAAATCATTGGTTCTTTTTCATATTTATATTCTATCCAATAATATGGTACTTTATCATGTTGGTGAACAATACCGTTTATTTTCCTTCTAACTAATGCGTCTTCAATTGCTTTTTTAGCTGTATCTATTGAGTATTTTTTGTTGTTTACTCCCATAGAGACTGAACCTTCAATCATCCTCCATCTATATAGTATTTTTGGTAAATGATATATATTATGGGCTTTTTCTACAAATCTAAGGAATAAATCCCAATCTTGAGCACCCTCATATCCCTTTTTCCATCCGCCTATTTTTTTTAATATACTTGTTCTTAATAATGTAAAATGACAAAAATAGTTTACACTTAACAAAGTGTCTGGAGCATAATCAGTTTTAAAATGCGGGTCACATCTTTTGCCTTCGCTATTAATTTTATCTTCATCTGTATATATCATGTCGATTGTTTTATCTTGATTCAATACTTTTACCATTTCATAAATAGCATTAGGCGGAATAACGTCATCATCATCCATCATAGCTATATATTCGCCTTTTGCTATTTCAAGTGCTGTATTACTAGCTACGGATATGTGACCATTTTCTTTTCTATACACAACATTTATATTATGATGGCTTTTTTCGTATTCTTTTAAAACTTCGATAGTTTCCTTATTTGTTGAACAATCATCAGCAATACATATTTCAATATTGCTATATGTTTGGTTTAAAATTGATTTTAAGCATTCTACAAGAAGCTCTTTCTCAACATTATAAACTGGAATAACAAATGATATTAAAGGATTGTAGGTTAATTTTTCGATTTTTGAAATTTTTTCATTTTTCTTGAGCCACTTGTTATATTCTTCCACATTTGCTGGATTTAATAGAAGTTCACACGGATTATAAGCATTTTTTCCTATTTTTAATAGTCTTTTTAAATAATTTTTTATAACCTTTGGAGGAACTAAAAAATGATACTTTGTCCAAGCTCTCTTAATTACTCTTAAAACTTTATATAGTATTTTAAAAGGGATTAACAATAATTTAGATATTTTTACTAGTTTGTCTATTATATAAAAATAGAATCTATTATATTTATTATTATTAATAGTTTTTAATTTATTATTATTATCATATATTTCAATAATACTCTTGGTCTTATTTAAATTACATATGATATTTAGATTATAATCAATTGTATCCTCTGCTTTAACTGTTTTTATAGTTTTACCATCTTCTTTTATTTCCATGTTTAAATCAAAAGAACCTTTTCCTGTTATTAATAGTTTTGGACTATTTATTCCAATTAGTTTATATTTGAATTTATTCTCATCATTCTTTTTTATATTATACTTTTTCATAATAAATCCCTTAACTTTTTCATCTATATCATCTCTTTTTAACAAGCCATATTTCCAGTATATTTCTATGTTTTTGTTTTTTTCTATATCATGTAAAGATAGATTAGCTATATATTTATGGACTCCATTTTGTTTAGCAAAAGCATCTACATTTTCTATATTGCCAATTGTTTTTGCTTCTTCATTTGTAGGCTTATCAATTAATTCAACAATTGGTATAATTGTTTCTTTTGGATCAATTACTATTTGGTATTTTTCTATTATAGAAATGGCATAATTAAAAAACAATTCTATTCCTTTATATATATTCTTTTTATAATTCAAATTGTTCTCATAATTATCTAAAATATATCCTCCATTTGAATATTTAAAAACTGAGTTTTCAGGAGAACCAAAAAACAATTCCATTATTACTATATTGTCTTTTATTCTATTTGCTATATTATTGTTTTTATTTATATCAAATAAGTATGTGGAATAATGTTTATCTTTTAATTGCTTCCTACTTTTTTCACTGTTAATTATTCCGTTGTAAAAAAACTCAGTGTTTTGTTCAGGATTAAATGAATTAATCATTTTTTCTAGCAAGTATTGACTTGTTCCGTTCCAACCACAATCAAAGAATAACACATCGTTATCATCTATTTCTAAACTTCTAAAATAGGAAACGGCTTCTTTTCTTTCTTTTTCACAAATTTTCAACACTTCTTTTTCTTTTAAACTATATATCTTCTTGAATTTATTTATATCTTCAATAGAGTTGATTCTGTCTTTAAAAGATTTAAAACCAACTTGTTTTAGATCGTCAATATTAAATATTTCTCTCATACTTATATAATCTAATATTTCTTCAATTGTTTGCCCTAAAGTAAATGGAGGTAATATATTTAAAGTATTATTTTCTAATGACGTTATACTTGCAAGAAGTAAAGCTCTTCTAGATGTGTAATAGTATTTAACTTCTACACTCTTATTAAACTTTTTAAAAATATGATATAAATTATAACCATCTCTAGATAGAAAAACTATTTTTTTCTTTTTCTTTTGTAATAATTCTTTGTAAAGTCCCATATACATTAATCCAGCTTTAGCTCCTAAAGATGTCCAAAAATCATTAGTATTAATTTTTATTAATCTTTCTATTCCTTTAGCTAAAGAAAGTGCTATACTATTAGATTTTTTTATATTAGTTTCTTTGTAATGATATGTTTCTAGTCCTTTAGATTTAGCCATATTAAAATCATCTTTAAGCGAATCACCTATATGTAATATTTCTTGGGATAATACTTTTTCTTCTTCTATTATAAAATCATATAGTGTCCCATCAAATTTTGCTTTTCTTTCTTCGCTAGATAAGTATAATCTATCTATCTCATTGTATTCACATTTGCGTAGAATATTATTAATAGTTTGTTTTTTTAAATACATATCGCTTGTAACAATTACTCTTTTATTATGTTTCTTGGCAAACAGGTATGCTTCATACATTTTTTTGTTTTGATATATAATATTTTCTTCTTCTTTTATTTCATAAGTCATGATTTTATTAACGTTTTCTATTTTTGTATTATTACTTATAAAATCATATATTTCATCAATATTAGCATGGGGATATTTGTATTTTTCATATAATTCTATTCCGCATTTATTTTGCATTGACGTTCTAATTTCTTTAAAGTTAGTAATATTGAATTTTTTTCCTATTAAATCAAATAGTATTTCTGGATTATCAAATATTCGTATTACTAGTGTGTCAAACAAATCAAAAGATATTACTTTTGCTGATAATATTTTTTCTTCCAACTCTTTATCCATATTACCTCCAAATTATTCTAGTTTCCCCTTTATTCCTTTTTTATAATCTCTATATCCTTTATACATCATCCTTAGTTTTTGAAATTTGTTTTTTTCAAATACTATTATTCTTTTAACTTGGCCTTTTTGAATCCTAAGTAATCTTTTACAATACTCTGGGTAAAGATTTTTATACAAAGAATTAATATATAAATTATTCCTTACTATATAATATCTTCTTATTGGATTATGATTGTAACAAGGATATTCTTTATTAAAGAGTTTATGTACTACTAGATTCCCAAGTTCATGTTTCATAACTATTCTATTTAATCTTAATACTTTATATCCATGTTTATGAAGATTCATACAATAGTCAGTATCTACACAATCAATAAATAACCAATCTTTAAATCCTCCTATTTTTTTATAAGCATCAAGATTAATTATGTTACCTGATGTCATAACTTCTATCATATCTTCTATATCTTCACTTATATTGTCTTCTTTTGAATCTATATCTTGGTAAGGTGAGATTAATCCTACATTTTCTTCTTTTGTAGATATTAAAAAATCTTTCATTTTAACAATGATATCTTCTGTCATTTTACTATCTTGATCCATTGTTAATAACCATTCATAACCATCTTCAATTGCTTTTTTTGCTCCTATATTTAAAGCATAAGCTATTCCTTTGTTTTCTCCTAGTTTTATATATTTTAGTTTTTGTGTGTTATTAATTCTTTTTATATTATCATCTGTATTATCAACTATATATATTCGATCTACTTCTTTTTTGTATAGACTTATATTATTAATATTTTCTTGGGAAGGATTATATAAAACAACCACTGAAGCTAGCTTAATTTTATTCATCTATATCACCCAAATCATTAAATAATACTCGGTATTTTCTTTCTACTACATCCCAAGTGTATTCATCTTTAATTCTTTGTTTTGACATTTTACCGTATTTTTTCCTATCTATAATCTTGTTTTGTTCTAATTTGTTTATTACCTTAGTTAATGATCCTTCTTTATTTGAAAAATAAAGTGTAGATTTTTCTCCAACTTCTTTATTATATTCTACGTTAAATAAAATGTTTATGTCAGTAGTTGATAAAGCTTCTAATAGAGAGGGATTTGTTCCACCTGCACTATGTCCATGAATGTAGGCAAATGCACCAACTCTGATTTCTCTCAATAGTTCTTGGTCATATATTGGACCTGGCAAGAATATTCGGTTGTCTCGATCAAAATTAGTTTTTTCTAATAAGTAATTATAATACTTATTATGCTCAACATTTGATATTATTATTAATTTTTTTTTGGTTTTTGATTTAATAAATTCATTTATTATTAATTCTAAATTATTTTCTGGTACAAATCTTGCTACTACTAAATAATAATCATTTACTTTTGTCCTGAAATTGTTTTTTAAGTATTGCTTTGTTTCTTGACTCACTTTGTCTTCTTTAAGATATGCTCCATAAGCTATAAAATATGAAGGTTTATTATATTTTTTATACTTATCATCTATGTATTTTTTTATTGCTTTAGAATCACATACTACGGCATCACAATATTTTATAGAATATTTTTCGGATATTTTGAAGCATTGTTTAATAAGCCAGTTCCACTTATCTCTTTTCCACTCTAAACCATCAGGATTCATTATTATAGATACTCCTAGTTTATGAAGTTTTTTATAATATTTAGGCATTAATGGCCCGATTTTACATCCAAGAGAAATTATTGTGGTATTCTTTAATTCTTTTGCTTCTATGTATTTTACAAAATATTCAAACGATTTTATTGTGAATGTAAACATCGTGACAAATCCTTGTTTAGGAACGTATATATTGTTAACTTCCACTTTACCAATTTGTTCTATCTTTTTATCTAGTTCCTTTTTATCAACTAAGCGCGGAATATAAAATTTCACATCGTCATGATTGTTGTCAACAAACTCTTTAACAAACGTTTCCCATCCGCCATAATTATATTGATATCCTCGTGATCCAATTATTATTATGTTTCTCATTTTTTTACCTCCTAAATAATGATGTGATAAGTGATATAAAGTAACTTATATAATATGTAAGATATAACAATAACATACCAAAGATATTAGTATTGTTATAGTTTTTTTCATAATATCTTTGGGATTCTTTAAGTATTTTATACTTCTTTAAAGATTTTATACTTTTATCTACACTCACAGATAAATTATGAATTACTTCTACTTCATTTAAAATATATGATTTATATTTTTTATCTTTTAACTTTTTACCTAATATGTTCTCTTCATAATAAAGAAAAGTATTTTCATCAAAGTAATTGATATCTTTTATTACATTAGATTTTATTATAAAAAAGCATCCTTTAACTACTTCTACCTCTGTTATTTTACTCTTATATTTAGATTTATCATACATTAAATCTTTTTCAGCATATTTATGGAAATAATTAATATTTGATAATATGTCATTTCTTAATTTTGGTAGTTTCCAGCCTTTTGATATTATTCCATGTTCATTTATTGTTGGAGCTATTAAGGAAATATTATTAAATTTTAATTCTTTTATTAAAGCTTTTATATCTTTTTCTTTTACTATAATGTCGGGATTAGATATTATTATATAATCTGATTTATATTTATTTATGGCATATTTTATTCCATAGTTATTTCCAGAGGCATAACCATTATTACTCTTAGTTTTTATTACTTCTATATTATTTTTTTCTTCTTTTTTTAATATATTATAAGAGTCGTCCGTACTACAATTATCTACTATAATAATATGATTTAGAATCTTATAATCTTTTATTTGTTCTATCATTTCTTTTGTTGTAGTAAAATCGTTATAATTTAGTATTATTATTGCAGTATTCATATCTTTGCTCCTTTAGTTATATTTTATCATAAAAATTTATTTGTTTTTAAGAATAGAAAAATATTCATTACATTCTTTGCTTATGCAGAGTTATTTGTTGGGTAATTCTTCTTCAATACAATATCTAGGTCTTTTTTTAGATTCAATATATATCTTTCCTATATATTCTCCTATTATACCTATACAGAATATTTGAATACCACTAA
The DNA here is from genome assembly GCA_946611635.1 of uncultured Bacillota bacterium. Taxonomy (GTDB): domain Bacteria; phylum Bacillota_I; class Bacilli_A; order RF39; family UBA660; genus Coprovivens. The sequence continues at coordinate 21,354 of CAMODW010000016.1, forward strand.
ATAAACAGATTAAAACTATAATAGTTGTCCATCCTGTTATATTATTACCTGTATACTTATCTATTATTACTTTTATTAGAAATATGAAGCTTAGTAATGAAATTATTAAACCAATATTCATAATGATTTTTAAAGGTTTAATTGTAAAAGATGTTACACCTTCCCAGGCAAAGCTGATCATTTTTTTCAGAGGATATTTGGACTTGCCTGCGAATCTTTCCGCTCTTTCATAATATACAATACTTGATTTATATCCTATTAAAGGAAATATACCTCTTAAAAATAAGTTTACTTCTTCATATTTTTCTAATTCATCTAGTACTTTCTTACTAGCCAAACGATAATCCGCGTGATTATATACTATTTCTAATCCCATGAATCTCATTATTTTATAAAATGTTTCAGCAGTAAATCTTTTAAAAAAAGTATCTTTTTTTCGACTATTTCTTACTCCATATACTATATCGTTTCCTTTATAGTATTCTTCAAGCATTTCATCTATAGCATTTATATCGTCTTGTAAGTCGGCGTCCATGCTTATTACTATATCTGAATATTTTTTAGCGGTCATTAAACCTGCTAGTAAAGCATTTTGATGTCCTCTATTTTTAGATAGAGATATTCCAGTAAATAGTTTTTCTTTGTTATTAGTTTCTTTTATAATATTCCAAGTGTTATCACTTGATCCGTCATTTACATACATTACACGACTATTCTTACTAATTTTTTTTCTTTTTATAAGATTACTTAATTTTTCTTTTAATCTTTTTGTCGTTTCTTTCAATACTTCTTCTTCGTTATAGCAAGGAACAACTACATATAATATTTTTTCTTTCATAGCATGCACCTCTCTAGTACTTTTAAATATTATGAGTTTATTCTTTTTTTTATTATATATAAAACTATGGATAAAAGGTATGCGCCACCTTCTAATAATATTATCCATATAATTGACATATATATTGGTTGCTTGTATACCATTAAGAAAGGATATGGTCCTTCTAAGATACGGAATATATTTAATAGCAAAATTACGATTGAATATATTATAGTAAATAACATGGTATATTTTATTTCTTTTTTAGCTATATGTATTTGAGATGAGAAAAAGTAAGTTATTATTGAAATTATTGGACATAACGTATGGAAGTATAACATACTACCTCTAAATAGTAATAATCCATAATTAAAGTTATACATTGGAGATAGAATAAACAATACAACTAAAAATGTTACTGTAAGACCAAGTACTGACATGTGAGTTAATATATTTAACCATTTAGGAATTGTTTTCTTTTTTAAAAGATAATATGTTAATAAGAATGATGTTATCAACATCATTATATTTGAGCATTCAGTATAATACTTTATCTCTATTTTATGAGCTGTTTTTAATGTTATAAATAAACCTATTAATTCTAATATAATTATAAGAATATTTAAATATAATGTTATATTTTTTTTCTTGTTCATAGATATCACCTAATACTATTATACTATACTATTCTTTCTTTTAAAAAAAGAACCTATTTTTTAGGTTCTTCATTTCTATTATTTGGATTACCTTGCATATTAGCTGCAAATGTTTGGCCCATATTCATTCCCATAATTGTTGCTCCCGCATTATTTGGGTTGTTAGCAAGATCTTTAACAGCTTCAGCTTGATTAAGCTTAGTATATACATCTGCTTCTTTATCGCTTACACTTGTTGCTTTCATCTTAATAGATGTTCTCTCGCGCATTGATTTTTTAACTTCTTCAGGAACATCTATAGCAGTAACAACTAGTTTTGTTACTTCTATTCCTAATGTTTCTAATTTTTCAGAAGCAGTTTCTATTAGTTTTGATCCTAAATCAGCTTGCTTAGAAGTTATTTCATCAAAACTAATATTTAAATTTGCTATTTCTGATGCCATTCCAGATTGAATATATGGAAGAATGCTATTAGCTAAATCATTAACGTAGAATTCGTCTACTGTTCCAGTAATATTTGTTAATAGTGCAACTGGATTATTAACTTTAAATGCATATTCTCCATTTGCTAAAATTTCTATTGGTCCCCATTCTGGATCTTTATATATTATAGGTGTTTGTGTTCCAAATTTAAGACCTATTTTTTCCGTTAAGCTGATGAAATAAACTGCTTGTTCTTGAATTACTTCTCCTTTATATGCTACTCTTTTGATTCCTTCTAGAATTGTTTTACCTAAGCCGGCAAAAATATCAGTTTGAAATAGTACTGGTGATGAGGTATCCATAAAATACATTCCTGGTTCTGTTACTATATCTTTAATAGCTCCATTATCTACTAATATTGCACATTCTCCTGGTTCAACAAATAATCTTGATTTATCTGTTATTATACCTCTTTCAGTAGTTACTTTTTTGATAAGTAGATTCTTATCTTTGTTCTCAAGTTTGATGACCTCTTTGAATGAGTCATCAAATTGACTTCCTATAGATGTTTGAATTGACTTAATAAATCCCATAAATAAATCCTCCCTTTATTAATTATTTTGTTTTAAGTATTCAATTATTTTATTGTAAGTGTCCATATTTAGTCCACTTGTAACACTATCTATTGACGCTGGTATGCCTTTAACATTTACTTTTGTTACATCGTAGCTACCACCACTTACACCAACTCTAAAGCCATACTTTGACCATGCAATTTGTTGGATGTCTTTATCATTAAATGTTTTTAGATATTCATTTCCTATGTCATCAAATGTTGCAATACAATGTGAATTCCAAATTGTTGGTCGTGGATATAGAATTACCATTTTGTCTTTAACAGCTTCATATCCTTCAGGATTTGATGTATTTAGTTCCATTATACTCTTTTCATAATCAACAATCATCGGTTTAGCCCCTTGACCTTGTCTTAGATACATTTCAAATAGGTCAGCAGGTGTATTATTCATATATCCAGATTTTTTATAAAATTCGTTTAGTTTTGGTAGAGCATTATTTATATTTTGTTCACTCATATCGCCATTTGTCATTATTGATAATAGCAAACCATAGTATGTTGCGCCTGGAGAAGATGTAACTGGATCTGTTGAATATATATTTATTTTTCCATAAATAGAAGGCAAGCCAATTTCTTTCCAAGTTTTGCCGTTAAGTATATTATCTAATAATTTATTCATATCAGTTATATAATAAACATTATCTTCTTTGGTTACTATTTTTTCATTTATTAAAGCTTCCGCAACATCTTTCCAACTATATATTACTATTGGTGTATTAAGAGTTAAACTTCCACCTTTTACATAGTATCTATCTGCTTCACCATTAGCTTTATTAGGTGATAATTTATAATAATTATAAAATCTTTCATCGGAAGTAAATAATACATTATACTTAGAACAATTTGAACAGTTTACTGACCATTCACCTTCAGGTATGTTTTCATTACCTCGATGAACATATTCTCTAATTAATGGTGCTGTAACTGTTTTACCATTTGACCAATCATCATAGACAACGTTTAGTTTATATCTTTCTTCCATGTATTTTATTACATCTTTATCTTTGATAAAATCTTCTTTTCCTCCTCCTGTTGCAACATATACTGTTTGAAGAGCTGTGTTTTCTTTATGTTTAGAAAGTAAAACACTTATAATAACTGTCAATAATATTACTCCAGCAACAATAGCTATACCAATTATTTTTTCTTTTTGTCCTTCTTTATGAATATTAAATTCATTATTCATTTTTGTCACCTACTTTAATTATTTCTTTGTTGATACCACTAGTTTTTTCAAATATTTTTATTTCTGTATCTATATCTAGCATTTTAGCTTCTTGCATGTTTTTTGATTGTTTTTCAAATGCATCTAGTATTTTTTGAAGGTAATCTTTTGTATTTTCTTTATATTTCTTTTCACTCTCTTTTATATCTTTATTAACACTAATATTATTATACTTATAGAGTATTTTATAAGCAATATCTAAATAGTAGTCAAAGAAACTAAATATTTGTTCTACTTTTCTTGGTCTTTGACTTAAACTTACCAATATACTATCAGTATTCTTTCCAATGTTTTCACAAATACTAATAATTTCTTTATTTTTTGTTTTTTCTGCTTCGTTTTGAACTTTTGAAGCTAAATAATAATAGTTATTAATATTTTCACTATTAAATTCTCTTACGTCTTCTTCTTTAAATAATAAGATTCCTCCATAATAAATAGCGATTGTCAAAAAAACAGATATTAATATGTTTATTTTTACTAATAAATATATTATCAAAAAGAATATTGAAGCTAGAAAGGCTGCGTATATATATCTTTTTTGAATATGTTTCATTAACTATAGCTCCTTACTTCTCTAAATGCTTCTACTAATCCTGATTTGCCATCAAAGATTTTGGCATTTGTAAGACTTGCTATTTCTGATAATTGATAGTCACTCGAATTACCAAATGTAATACTATAAATCGGAATATCCGTATTGGTTTCATGATAATAGTTAGATAAATAGCTAAAGCTTCCATTGTTAGAATGACCGTCTGTCATTAGTATTACCATCTTGATATAATCATCATTGCTTTCGGTTTTTAATATTTTTAGAGCTTCTATTGAAGGATCATATATATTAGTATCTCCACTAGCTCTAAGATTTTCTACAAATTGCAAAAGGTATGTTGTATCTAATCCAGTAATTGTTTCACTTTTCTCTTTTACTCTACTATTAAATGTTATGATAGTTATTTTATCTTCTTTAGAAAATTGAATATTATCAGTTCGGGCTTGTTCTTTATCTAAAATATAGTTCATAGCTTCTTTTAGTTCTATTAACCCATTATTACCATTCATACTTCCAGATGTATCTAGTACAAATACAGTATGAGTTGGTTTTCTAATAGCTTCCAAATATAAATCAAATGCTTCGTTCATAACTGTTTTACTTGGATATTTAAATGGCATTAAATACTTGGTTGTATCTATTCCCCATTCTTTATTAAATATTTTGGCATTGGTGTTTTCTTTTATACCTCCAAACCAAGTTCTAAATCCTTTTTGCTCTAATAAATTTGAAGTTTTATTACTTCTTAAGAATTTTTGAATTTTGTAAAAATCTTCTTCTTTATTTTGATTTCTATTAACATAACCAAATGGCATGTCATTTATAGCTACGCCATCTTGAGGATATAATAAATAAAGTGGCTCTTTTCCATTTTCAATTAATTTATTGTTTAATTCTATTAATGTACTTTCGTAGTTAATTATAGCTTCATAATCACCATTAATAAACATTTCATCAAGATATGCTTCATCTCCACTTACTCTTTCAACACCTTTAAAGAAATCTTTTAAATCTTTAATTAATGTAGGATTTTCAAGCATTTCTGATTTCAATACTTCTGGACTTCCTGCTAAACTATTAAGAAAAGCTAAATAAGCTGTTGCTCCTGTATTTGTTTTCATAACGGAGTTCATAACATATTTTAGTTTTCCGTTTTTTATAGCATTTAGTATATCACTATTATATATATTATTATTAACAAAACCTAGTTCTGCTGCTTTGCTCTTTTTTACTCCCATTACTACTGGAGAAACAGCAATAGATTTACTATTTGTAACCAAATAAGAATTATTCAACATATATAACCAAATAGAATTAGAAATCCAAACAGCATCATAATTGTTACTACTATCATTTAATTTTTCAATTATTTCTAAATCATCATAATAATCTATCTCTAATTTAATTTTTTCTTTTTGAGCAAAAGTTTGCAAGTCATTTTCTAAGTACTTATTAGCGTTTGTTGAAATAAGACGGAATGTTTTGTCACTTATTAAATTGTTAATTGTTTCTGTTATTGGACCTGAAAAGGAATTATATAAGATTATTAAAAAGATTACTACAAATATTGTTATTAATAATTTATTATTCTTCATTGTTTCACTACTCTCTACATATATTTATTATACATACTAATTATTATTTTTCTATTTAATATTATCTTTAAAATTATAATATAAATCAGATAATGATAATACCATTTGTGAAATATTATTTATTTTTAA
>CAMODW010000017.1 GCA_946611635.1 uncultured Bacillota bacterium
AGTTTAAATAAACATATAAAAGGATTTATTAAGGATAGTCTTTTAATTATTCCATTTATAGTATTAGTTTTATTTAATAATAAAAATAAAATAATAAAAATAAATAGTGTTAATAAAATACGAATTATATTATATTTTTTCTTATTCTTTTTACTTGAATAATAAGAATCTATAAAAGAATAAGCTGTACCAATTATTATGGGTATAAGTGGAATACTTATGGCAGCTAATAAGTAGACTAACTCTCCTGTACTAGTAATTTTTATCGTATTTTTTATAGCTATGTAGGTTGGAAACATAATTATAAATATATATATTAGATTTTTTAAATAAGTTAAAAATAGTTTACTAAGTATTATTTCAGTTGATGTTAAAGGAAGTGAAAATAAGTAATCATCTTCTGATTTATATATCAAAACAGATTTTATATTATTTAAATTATCTATTAAAACCATTACACTTGCAATAATATAAGAAATTATTAAAATATTATATTTCATATCTAGTAAAAAATTATTTGTTACCCAGTAGACAAGATAACTAAGTACAAAAACAATAATACCTATAAATATTAGTTTTATTTCAGAAGAATCATGTAGGTTGTTTTCTTTAGCTATTTTAATCTTTTCACTATTTGTAGCGGAAGAGATATTAAGCATTAATAAACGAAATAAATGTATCATACTAACTCCATAAATGTTTCTTCTAAAGATTTATCAGATATTACTTCTTTCATATCGCCAGTTTTTACTATTTTCCCTTTTATTATTATTGCTACTTTATTGCAAAGTTTTTCAGCTACTTCAAGAACATGGGTGGAAAAGAAAATTATTTTTCCTTCTGAGGCTTTTTTTCTTAATTCTTCTTTTAATACATAAGCTGCTTCTGGATCTAGGGAAGCAAATGGTTCATCTAAAATATATACTTTTGGGTTGTGAATAAACGCTGCTATCAACATTAGTTTTTGACGCATACCATGAGAATAACTTGATATTAAATCATTCAATTCTTTTTCTAACATGAATTTTTGAGAATAATATAATATAGCTTTATTTCTTTCTTCGTAAGAAATATCATATAAATCGGCTATGAAACATAGATATTCTATACCAGATATGTTTTCATAAACAGCAGGTTCATCTGGAATGTATGCTATTCTTTCTTTGTATTTAAGAGGATTCTTTTTTATACTAATATCATCAATCAAGATATCTCCTTTAGTAATATGATTTATTCCAACAATAGATTTTATTGTGGTTGATTTACCTGCTCCATTACTACCAACAAAACCAAAAATATCCCCTTCATTTACCTTTAGAGAAATATCATCTACCGCTTTTTTACCTTTAACATATTCTAAGGTATAGTTCTTGATTTCTAACATATTAACCTCCTATTTTTCATAGTTTTCTATTATTTTGGATAAACTTAAATTATCATCATCTTCTATTACTTCAAAAGCAACTTTTCCATTAGCCAGTATTGGTAACTTAGAAAAGCCACCATTTTCTGAAACTATTAGTAAGTTATCATTTTCTATTCCATAAGCTAAATAGAATTTCCCTTTTCTAACATCTTCTAGCATGTTTACTCCGTTATTTTTGTATTTAACTTTATAGAAATTCTTATATTTTTTTTCTCTAATACTTTTTAAAGTTGCATAAATATGTTCATCTAAATAAGGTTTTTCTGTAGAACAACTCATAGTATAAAAATCTTTAGTAACATTTTCTATTATAACAGAATTAACTTTACTATCTTCTACTATTGCAAGGTAGCGATTGTTAATTCTTTCTAGAAATGTTACGCGATTTTCAAGTCTTTTTCCTAAAACAACTACTTCTTTAGCAAATAGATCATCTATATTATCTTTATTAAGATTAAATTTGATTGGTTTAATAGAATTATATAGTTCAACTTTATTGTCAAATATTGCAAACATTTCTGATAGATAGCATTCCATACTTCTAGGTAAATAAGAGAATACTAAAGCTAAAGGTTCTATTAAAGCCGACCATTTAATTGGTAGATATCTATCATAAATATATTCTTGAGGTTCATCTTTTTTTATTTTATTAATAAATATTACTCTATCTCCAAGTATTTTATCATCTATAGCAGAACCTGGTTTAGCTTTTATATTAAATAATAATTCAACTAATTTATTAGCAAAAAAAGATGATACTAATTGCATATTAGTATAATAATCTAAGTGTCTAAGATTAATGTATTGTAAGTCATACCAAACGATTTTATAAGCTTTTAATTTTTCTACGTAGTCTAGTCTAATATATAAATCTCTATTACTATAAGATTCTAATTGGATAGATAGATAATTAGTATGGCTTTTTTTACTTAGGTAGTTAGAAATCTTTTTTATTGTTTTATTTTTGTCTAACATCCATTTATGCCCCCTCTATTTATGATTTATTTCATTTTTTACACTTTTTAATTCTCTTTTCAATCTTTGTTTTTTATCTTGTAGTTTTATTTTCTTCTTTTCGTCAGCTATTTTTTTCTTAGCTTTTACTTTTTCATTTTTAACTCTAGCTTTTAAATTACTCAACAAATTATCGGAAGCTTCAAAATCAAATGAAGATACAAGTCTTTTATATAGTCCGCCTCGAGATATTAAGTTCTCTTTTACTTTTTTTGTTATTTCTTCTGTACTATCTTTTTTTATTGATTTAGCTACATTTTTAAAATTAGAAATAACTTTAAAAGATATAATAATATCTGTAGCAAATATAATAAATAATATTATTGCTATTATATTTAAAATGTTACTTGGTATTTTTTCTAAGATTGGAAATAGTAATGGATGAGACACATACATTACAAACAGTGCTCCCGCGCCAAAGCCAAGCATATTATTTAGACATATACGACCATTTAAATTAAATTTTTTATGAGAATAATCCCACCAACGAGCTTTAAATACTTTTTCCATTAACCAAGATGTTACATATTCCATTACAGAACAAATCGTTATTGCTAGGATAAATAGGACAACTGGATCATTTAAATACTTAGGTAAAGTTAGGATAAAGATTAGACACCCTGCTCCATAAATTGGACAATAAGGGCCTATTAAAAAACCTCTATTCATCAGCTTCTTTATACAAATAAGGACATCTATACACTCTACAATCCAGCCAACAATTGCATAAAACATAAATATTATAAATAACATACTTAACGAATAATTCATTTTTTCACATCATTTCTAAGATAATATACATCCATATCATAATACTTATTATATTATGAATATAAAATTTTATTTTTTTTGTCTTATGATGAAAGAATAGCATTCCTAGTAATGAGCCGATAATTCCACCAATATACATCATCAGTATTAGTGTTTTTTCACTAATTCTTCGTTTTTTCTTAATGGCTAGGTATTTATCTATTCCAAATAATAAAAACGATAATAGATTTATTAAAACTATGTAAATATAAATAATTTTCATAAACATCTATTTAATTATACTCTTAATATACAATAAAAGAAAGACTATCCTTTATTTTTTATAGTCTTTCCTTTATTTAATGCTTTCTTGCTTTTATAATTTATTGTAATAATAAATGACGTAGATATAATTACAATTAATATCAATAAACCTATCTTTAAGATTGTTCCTTTGCTATCTTTTTTCTTTATTATTATTTTTTCTTTTGGTATATTTTCTTTTTCTATTTCTTTTTTTTCTATTTCTTTACCTACAACACCATATTGACTTAAGTGAGGAGTTTTAAAGACGATATAATCTCCTTCTATTTCTCCAGTTATATATTCACTTACATTTCCTTTATCATCGATATAGACAATTTGGTAATTTTCATATTTATCCAATTCTATATCATCAAGTTTTATCTTGATTGTATAATTTGTATTTTTTATGTTTACTGTCTTTTTTCCTTTTTTTATTGATATGTCATATAGGTTAAGCATTTTACCTTCTGATATTTTTTTATTATATTCTTCTTTTTTAGAACTTAAATCATCTACTTTAAGAGTATATTTCTTTTTTAATTTTTTTGAACTTATTAAAGTTACTTTTTCGGTTTTCAAAGTTGTTGGTTGTTCTTTAGTTTCTTCTTTTTGTTCTTTTGTTTCTTCTTTTTGAGTTTCTAAAGTCTCTTTTTTTTCTTCTTCTTTTTTTATTTCTTTTGGTTTTAAAACTCCATAGCCTTCTTCAACTATTGAATCAAGTTCTGTGGTAATATATGTTCCTATCCAAGATGGTGTTATACTTACAGGGGTCATATTAACAAAATCTGGAGCTTGTATTAAAGTATAATCTTCTTCTTTAAAATCTTCTGGCAATGTATTATTCTCTTTTAATGATTGATAATGTTTAGCAAAATCAATTAGAGTTCCTTCATATATTTTTTTATTTGAGTCAACTACTATGTTATTGTTATAAATATATCTATATATTTTTTCCCCATTTTCTGTTTTTTTAACATATGAATCTTCTCTAAATTTTATTTTCCCGTTACCAGTTATAGTAATATTTTTATCAAGATTTAAGAGATTAATTATGTTATCTCCAGAAATATTAATTGTTACAGAATTACCATAATTAGACATATAATAGATATTACTATTATTAAGATAAATAATATTTTCTACACTATCGTAATAAATACTATCTTCTTTCTTTCCATAGTTAGTGTTTTTGCAAATATAAGTATCTTCGTCTAAACTTGATTGTAACTTTAATGATGCTAATACATCACAGTCATTAATATTTAAAGCCTCGACTTTAAATATGATTAAACTAAGTATTATTATAAATACTATATTTTTTTTTATCATAACCTTCTACCTTCTACTCTCTTTTTTAAAGGGGAGTGATATCATAATACCACTATTTTTTTCAAAAAAAAAGAAAACTTATACTGATATAACTTTTCTATATAACTATAAATTATTGCTATAAGCCATGCGTAATAGTTCTTCATCTTCCATTATTTCCGTGTAAAAATGTTGAATTTTCGACTTATATTTTGCTATTTCTAAGAGGTTTTCGTCATTTGTTTGGAAATTATCTAAGAGATTACGTATTTTCTCTATTTTTTGACCAAACATAGTAACTTCTTGGATACTAATTATACCCATTATGTAATTATTAATTATTGTAAAATGATCTTTTTCTAGTACAAAAAATAGTTTTCTTATTTCTTCTATCATTATAAAGTACCTACTAGCACTATTATAGCTAATATAATAGCACATATACTGCTTACAACGTTTTTTATAACAAGAGATATAGGAGGCTTAAAATAAACATCCATATAATCATTAGGATTAATATTTATTTGCATTTTATCACCTATATTAGGTATATCTTTATAGAATCCTTCAGGACAATTAACATCAAATATTTCCCCACCTTTTTTATATGTTAAAACAGGATAGTATACTTCTTTTTCTAGATTAGGATTTTTTATTAAATCAGTTATTTCTGCTTCTACTACAAGACAATGGGTTTGCATATTAAAATTTAATAAGTAGAAATATCTAATAATCGTAAATATCATTATCAAAATTAAAGAAAGCATAAAAAATATTAAAGTTACTTTATGAATTGGATATTTAAAGTTTTTATATAAAATAATAGAAATGCTTAAGCAAATACCTACTGGTGTTAATATTAGAGCATAACTATTCTTATTTATAAATAATAGAATACCTATTATTATTAAACCTCCAGCTGCTAGACATAACATTATAAAATACTTATCTTTTAATAAAACGATAGTTGTTAATAGTATTGCTGTTAGTATATATATTATATTATCTATTATTTTTTTCATTTTTTACCTCTTTTCTGGTACTGGATCATATCCTTGTGTACCAAGTGGATTACATTTTAGTATTCTTTTTATACTTAGTATTGTTCCTTTAACACAACCAAATCTTTCTATAGCGGTTATAGCATAATTGGAACAACTCGGTTCGTGACGACATAGATAATGAAAATTACCAGGTATTATTTGGTATGTTTTTATTAATTTTATTAATAAGAATTTCATGTAATCACCACTTTTATCTTAGCACCAAAAAAAATAAAACACAACGTTTTATTTCCCTTCTCAATCTCTATGGTAATACTAATATGGATATTTATAAACTGTTCTCTATGAATACTGGAGTAAAAAAATATAGAAGGATAACCTTCTATATTTTATTAAATTTTCTAATTTTTATAATTCTACCAACTATGATAAATATTACTGTCATAATGCTTATTATTAATGGATATAAAGTTCTATCCATGGTATTTGGATTTAAATTATGAGCGGATTCGCCATCGATAATTGGAAGGAATTCACTATAAACATTTATAAAGTTCGCTGAACCATTTAAATATTTATAATTAGAGGTAATGCTCATTGTACCATCTTCATTATCTTCTAATATTAAGGTTAATAATAGTTTATTATTATCTATTATTATATTTGGATTTTCGCTACTCAATTGTTGAATTTCGTAAGTGTATGTTCCTGGCCTTGTAAACTTAATATTATTGAAGTAGATATTACCATCAGCATCATTTCTAGCTATATCGCTATAACCATTAGTTATACCATCTGATGTATCAGTTATTAAGAATACAAATTCATTATTCTCTAATTCTTTATCTTTTAATATAATGTTTGCTTTAGGGGCAAAATTGGCTTCTGTTTGATAATTATTATTATAAATAATTTGAGTAGTAGCTAGTATAATAGTTCCGGTTGTTCTAAGAATATTATCATCTGCTGTAGATTCTATATTATCTATAGTAGAGGTATAATATTTTTCTAATTGTTCTTCTACTACATATGTACTACCAATTGGCAATTCTTCTATAACTATGTATTCGCCATGTTTTAAAGAGAATTCATAAATACCTTCACCATTATCATCTATTGCAAGTTGTTCTATTTCTTCGTTATTTTGGTTACTAATTTTATAACTGGTATTAGGTGTTACTCCTTCTACTGCTACTTTATAATTAAAGCTTTTATTAGTATTAATGTAATCTCCAGTATTGTTATTTTTTATTAATAAACCTACTTTTATAAATTTATTATCAAAAACTATAGAATCATGTTTTGCACCAGTAGAATCATATATATTAACTTCTGCTTTTAATTTGCCTTTTCCATCATCTGTTACTTTAACATATACATTATATACTGTAGAATCATATAATATTCTTTCGTTTGTACCACGTTTTTCACTGAAAGTATAGTTATAAGTACCTACTTCATTAGCGAATGTAATGGTATTAAATGCAACATCTCCATCAGCGTTGTTTTGAGCTGTGTTTGTTACATCGCCTGTTTTCATTTCTACTTCGAACATATTAGCAATTAATTCTTTATCGTAGTTTGTTTTTACAATTGGTGTAAAAGTTCCAGTTGCACTATATTCATTTAAGAACGCATAAGTACGAAGATGTTCATTAGTATTTTCATCTATCGTGTCTTCAATCACTCTTCCAACAATACTATTATTATTTATACTAGTTGAATATCCTTCATATGCTTGTTCAGTAATTTTTATAGTATATCCTCCAGGAATACTATTTATTAATAGTTCTCCTTCTCCGATTATAGAGAAATTATAAGTAGCTTTTCCATCTGCTCCGATCGTTAATTTACTAGCTTCTTTAGTTTCGCCATTTGAAGTATAAGTAGGATTATAAGTGCCCGCTGCATATGATGGCGCATTAATTTCTAAAGTATATTTAAATTCTTTATTTTTATTAGCTAACGCTCCGTTAATTGTATTAGTTATCTTAAGATCTGTTATATTACGATATACTACTGTACCATATTCTAATTCTTTATCTATTATCTTTTTAGTATTATCAAGAGGATTCAATACTTCTAATTTAGTAGATGTTGTAAAATAGGTATTATTATTTGGGTTATTAGGAATAGTCATATTATAGGTTAATTCTAACGAATTAGTTGATAATATGGATGTAATATCCCAAGTTATTTTATTATCTGAATGAACTCCTCCATTAGTAATAGTACTATCATCTACAGTAACTCCTGATGGTAATGTTTCAATAATTTTTGTATTTCTAACTTCAGAATCACCATCATTTGTTATTTTGATCATATTAGTAATTGTTTCACCCTTATTTACATAAGTATCTTCACTACTAAAGATATTATTGTTATAGATTGTTTTAGTAGTATGCGTAGCTATTATACTTGGTATGTTGGCACGATTATAAGTTTTTATTTCTGAGCTATTAAAAGCTTTATCAGATAATTTATTAATACTACTAACAGTAGTATATTTAGAATTATCTTCTGTTATATTAGAATCCATGCTAACTGGTACATAGATATATAAATTAGTATTTGCAGATAAATTATTAATTTTTAAATCTATACTATTATTGTTGTTACTATATACTATTGAACTATCTAAATTATGAATATCATTAATATCAGTGTAATAAAGAATTTGGTTATCTTTTATTGTTAAATTATTTGATATTTTACTAGTTATATTAACGTTATTATAATTAACTTCATCATTATTAGTAATATGATATAAGTAACCTAATGTTTCGTTTATAGATGCATAAGCATTTTCTGTTCCTTTATCATAAACTGTTCCATTGATAGATTCTTTTGGAGTGACATCAAGACTTATATTAGCGTCTTCTAATTTTACTATTGAAGTATTAGAACTAATAGTTTTTGTTTCACCCAATGTGTCAAATTTTATTAAAGAATTATTGTAAGCATTTTTATTTATATCGTTTCTATTTAATGTAGAAATCATATTTAAGTATACGATTGGTATTTTTACTCCGGTAATATTATTAGAACTGCAATCAATTGCGATTGCTTTAACATTTGCCATATTATTAGGTGTATCAGAAGACCATGTATCACTTCTTGTCAAATCTAGATTACGATTATTTGATAAATCTAAATTACTATTATAAGAATAGTAAATAGTATAATCTAAACCTATAGATTGAAGACTAGAAGTATCAATACTTGATAAAGTTCCTTGCCAATAACTGTTATTTCCATAAGCATTTTCTAATGATGAATAGATTACTAAATTTGTCATTTCTGTTAATGGATCAGAGTATGAATATTCTATTTTATATTGATATGTATTACCAATTTTTACTGTTGTATTATCTTTATGTTCATTATCTATAGTATTTTTAACATTTGTTTTTAAAGTTCCTAGTGATGTTGCTACAGGATCTACTATAGTTGTATTAGTTTTGAACAGATAACTGCCTTCTGCAGTTCCTAGGTTACTAAATGCTGTTTTAATACTATTAGAGCTAAATAAATTAGAATTAGCATTTGCAGCATTATTGTAACCATTAGTTATTTTGTTTTCACTATAATAAGCAATATCACTATAAATTGTATTTCCATAGTCTCTATTAGAAGTATGAGGATAATCTACTTGATAATTTATTACATAGCCTGATACTAATTTATTGTTTATTACTTTGGTATTATTATCAGTATTGCTTATGGTTACTGTTACTAGTTTTCTATTAGTATTTTGGTATTCACCACCAATTGAAATACTAGCATTAATTACATTATCATTTATATCTTTAACTATAACGCTATTATCTACAAGGAGTGCTCCTTGTGGAAGAAGTATATAATATTTAGCAATTTGTTGCTTTTTTATACTATTAATAGCTATATTACTTACTGAACTATTATATTCTATATCTTCAGTAACTTTAGATTCATAATTAATAGTATAGCTATTAGTATTTTTAGTTTTTGTTGATGTATAGGTCATAGAAGAATTACTATCTAATTTAGTTAGATTAACATCTTTATATTTTGTATCTTTAGTATTATTATTTACTTTTGTATTAGCATATTGTCTTAATACTACACTATTATTAGCATTATAAATATTATTTATTTTTGTTTTAGCAGCACTTAATAATTTAAGGTTTACTCTTGTACCAATATAGATAGCAGCTTTTGTTCCGTTATAATTTATTTTTATATTTGTAGTATTAGCTGGTAAAATAATCGGATTATCATTTGTTATTCCATAAACATTTGTAGTATTAGAGTTATTGGCAATATAGTTAAGACTATTACCTTCAATACTTAGACTACCTATTTCTGTCCATGTTCCATTTATTTCAGCTGATACTTTTAGATTGCCAGAAGCATCATTATTATTTTCTGTTAAATAGTATCTATCATTAGATAAAGTATAATCATATTTTATAATTGATGGTGAAATAGATATTATATTATATTCAGATTTTGTCAAAACATTTTCTGAGTTTATTAAATTATAACTAGAATCAAGAACAGTTTTGGTAGTCGTCACTTCTAGATTATAACTATTTGCTCCTGTATTAGTTATATTCCAATTGTTGAATGCTTTTAGTCTTTCGTCACTACTATTTTTATTTATTTCAGCTGAGGTTGGTTCAATAAACAAACTGAAATCTATATCATTTTTATCAATTACATTAACAGCTCCAATACCATTAGTTGTATCTTCATATTCCACTGTTATTGAATTATTTTCACCAGATGGATATGTAGGTGTTACGCCACCTCCACCAGAAGCTGTGTATTTAGCAGTCCAACTTACATTTTTCTTTATTGTATTAAAATCACCATCGCCTGTAGCTTCTATACTTAAAGAAAAGTTTGTTGTTACTTCTCCACTATTTGGTTTAGGATATTTTACTACATACGTTCTTGTAAAATCAGTAACCGTTGGTATCTCATTACTTAATTTTTTAAATGTAGAATCATTAAAGTCATCAAAGGGTTCTGAAAATTCATTATCTGAGGCGTAGTCAGTAATATCTCCTACCTTATATGTAGTACCATCAGAGTATACTACTAATTCTCCGGTTGGAATAGTAGGAATAAGAGTTGATGAAATATTAGGATCTGTGTTAAATGGTTTTGTTGAATTGATTGAGCCATCTACACTATATAGTACATAGAAATAATTATTTCCGCTATCAGGATTAGTACCCCAATCATTATTCCATTCTTCAAATATTTCAGGTTCAGATTTTACAATATTTTCTATAGCTAGTTTACCATTAACGTTAGCATGGAAACTATTTGATGTGTCTTCTGGGAAAGAATCTATACTTCCATGTTCATTATGCATATAAACCTTTGGAAAGAATGAATCAGCAATATCTGTATTATCATATATGAAGGATGGTAGTATTTGGAATGTTATATCAAATGTAGTATCTAAATTATCAGCAGCTGAAATTTCTTCAGCATTATATATATCGATTTCAGCAGGGCTATAATCTGTAATTAAACGCCAGGCAAATTGTTGATTAGTTCTACTATTTTCATTTACTAAGCCATTAAAGTAAATATAAGCAAATAATAAATGATACCCTCCAAAGTTTTTCTCAACAACTATTCTATTATTATCCGGGTCTGCAGTCCAAATATATTCTGAGATATCTTCACGAGTAGCGAAAGGGAACATATTATTATAAAAATATAATATAATACCTTCTTCGTTGTATTCGTTGCCAAAATTACTTTGAGCAGTTCCACCTTCGTAACTTAAATTAATGCGATATGTTATTTCATTTTCTTCAACAATGTTTTGTGTAGCATTTATTACTGCTACATCTTTATTTATTACCACATTACTCTTGGAATTTAGATTAACCCATTCATTAGTCATTGTCCAATTACCTAATGAACTATCGTTTAATACAGAAGCATTCTTTTCTATATTTTCTACTAGACTGCTACTCGTTTTATTATTAAATTTAAAAGTAATTATTCCCACAATAAAAAGTAGCATTATAATAGAATATATAATAGCTTTTTTATTCTTCATAAAGACACCAACCTATTCTTACAATATTATATCATTCTACTATTATCAAAGCAATAAAAAAGAAGCAATTATCTTGCTTCTTCTTGAGCTCTAGTTTCTCTTATTACAGTTATCTTAATAGTACCAGGATATTGCATTTCTTTTTCGATTTTTTCTCTCATATCCCTAGCTATTTTATAACTTGTAGCGTCATCAATTTCGTCTGGTTTAACCATAACTCTAACTTCTCTACCAGCTTGCATAGCAAATGTTTTATCAACACCTTCAAAGGAATTACCTATCTCTTCTAATTGTTCTAATCTTTTAATATAATTTTCTAGTGAGTCATTACGAGCTCCTGGTCTTGCTGCTGAAAGAGTATCGGCAATTTGAACTAATACAGATATTACACTAGTAGCTTCTTCATCTCCGTGATGAGATGCTATAGAGTTTATAACTACCTTATCTTCTCTATATTTCTTAGCCATTTCTATTCCTAGTTCAACATGGCTGCCTTCAACTTCAAAATCTATAGCTTTACCAATATCATGTAATAGCCCTGCTCTTTTAGCTAGATTAACATTTTCCCCAAGTTCTGAAGCCATAAGGCCACATAAATACGCTACTTCTTTAGAATGTTGCAAAGCATTTTGTCCATAACTCGTTCTAAAATTAAGTTTTCCAATTAAATTAACCAATTTAGGGTCAACTTTTGTTAATCCTAATTCAACACAAGCATCATTACCCATTTCTGTTATTTTTTCATTGATATCATTAGAAGTTTTTTCATACACTTCTTCTATTCTTGCTGGATGAATACGGCCATCTTTAATTAAAGTTTCTATTGTTTGTTTAGCAATTTCTCTTCTTAAAGGGTCAAAACTTGAAATTACAATAGCTTCTGGAGTATCGTCGATTATTAAATCTACTCCTGTTACTGATTCTATTGTTCTTATATTTCTACCTTCACGACCTATTAATCTACCTTTCATTTCATCATTTGGTAGTGTAATAGTACTTACTGTTTGTTCGTTTACAACATCATTAGAATATCTTTGCATGCTTTGAACGATTAAATTTTTAGCTGTTTCATTAGCGGTAAGTTTTGCTTCTGCTTCTCTCTCCCTAATATACTCAGCTATTTCTCTCGACATATTATCTTCTACTCTTTGCATAATCATATCGTGAGCTTTTTCTTTAGAAAATTTAGCTATAGTTTCTAGTTGTTCCATTTCACTTTTTAACAATTCTTCCATTTTAGCTTCTTTTTCTTGTATTTCTTTTTGTTGTTTTAGCAAATTATTATCTTTTTGATCTAATAAAGCATCTCTTTTAGTCAACATTTCTTCTCTTTTATCAAGATTTTGTTCACGTTGTAAAAGTCTTTCTTCTGATTCTTTTACTTCTTTTTTCTTTTCTTTTATTTCTTTATCTGTTTCTTGTTTTAATCTATAAGATTCTTCTTTTAATTCTGCTAGTGAATCTCTTTTACTTTTTTCTGCTTCTTTTTTTGCTTTTTCAATTAATTTATTAGCTTTGCTTTCAGTATTTTTATCTCTGATAGCATTTATCACT
The DNA here is from genome assembly GCA_946611635.1 of uncultured Bacillota bacterium. Taxonomy (GTDB): domain Bacteria; phylum Bacillota_I; class Bacilli_A; order RF39; family UBA660; genus Coprovivens. The sequence goes on from CAMODW010000017.1 coordinate 13,430, forward strand.
ATGATAATAATTACTCCTAAAACAATACCTACAAGAAGGGCTATAATGGACATTAAATTAAATTCCATTTCTTACCTCCATCTTATATAGAAAGATTTAATTAATCATCTATAGTTCTTATTATAAAGATTTTTTTCTTATTTTTCAACTAAGAATTTCCTAATTTCCGTTAAGTGTGCGGGTAAAACGTTATTATTGTATATTTTTAAATAGAGGTAAATATTATAATATTTTTATTAGTATTTCATTCATCACATAAATATATTCTGGATTAACATATAGATAATCATCTTTATATATTAATTCTTTTTCTTTTAATGCATTTTTTAAATCATAGACATCTTGAATATTAACCCCGAATTTTTTATAAAAATTAGGGAGATATATTCCTTTAATTTTTCTAAGTCCTAGCATTAATTCATTATCCATGTTTTCTTCTTTAGATAAAAAGTTTTCTCTTAATAAATAATTTCCTTTGAAGTATTCTGTTACACTTTTAGTATTATCATATCTTACTCCATATATATAACCTGATGCTCCAACACCAAAGCCATAGTATTCTTCATTATTCCAACAATTTAGATTGTGTTTGCTATATTTCCCATTTTTGCAAAAATTACTTATTTCATAATGCTCATATCCTTTATCATCAAGTTCTTCGCATATATATTCGTACATTTTAGCATCTATATCTTCTTTTATTGGCACAATTCCTTTTATGGCTATTTTAGTATTATCTTCAACTATTAATGAATATGTACTTATATGATCTGGCTTTAGTTTTAAAAATAGTTCTAAATCTTTTTTTAGATCTTTAACTCTTTCATTAGGGATACCATATATTAAATCAAAGTTAATGTTGTCAAAGCCTTTTTCGCGAATTAGTTTAACTTTTTCTTCAGCTTCATCATAAGTACATTTTCTTTCCATAAATTCAAGCTTTTTTTCATTAAAAGACTCTATTCCTATACTTAATCTATTTACGCCATATAGTTTTAGTACATCTAATAGTTGTTCATCTATATCACTTAGATTACACTCAAAAGTAAACTCAAGTTCTTCACTTAATTTAACATTTTCTTTAATTATTGTCATTAGTTTTATTAAGTCTCGGTTAATTAAACAACTAGGTGTTCCTCCACCAATGTATAGAGTTTTTATAACCTCGCCATTATATCTATTCTTAATTTCTTTTTCAAGAGATTCAAGATATTTTACAATCCAAGGTCCATGGTATAAAACTTTGCAAAAATCACAATAACTACAAATACTTTTACAAAATGGAATGTGAATATACATGCTTTCCATAGACATCCTCCTAATTTTTAATATATATTTATTATACCATAAATAAAAGATGGTTTAACACCCATCTTTCTCTTCGATACTACATCCACTTTCTAAATATGTTGTAATAGCTTCCGTAATCTTATCATTTAATTCTGTAACTTCTTTTTTAGATAAATCTCTTAAAACTCCGTCTTTATCATAATGATGATTATCTATTGTTCCTTCAATATATGTACCAATTACTCCTTTTTCAAAAGTTATGATAGTTGGAACATTTAATCTTTTTTCACCCGTATTAACCACATCTCCACTTGATGTTGTTAAAGTGTATTTAGGCAAATACTTATCTAGTATTTTTAACAATTCATAATAATCTTCATCAGCATCTTTATTTTTTTGCGCTTTCTTCTTATTGACTGCAAAAGAATCTCTTATATCACTAGCCTCATCATCATTAGGTCGAACATTTAAATAGTATATCTTTTCTAAAGAAGTATTACTTGCAGCATTAACTAAAATCGGTGATACAATTCTACTTTTTTGATTTGTTGGATATGCAAAATACATTACTCCAGTATCTTCTTTAAGTAATTTTACAGCTTCTGAAAGCGTAACATATTCAATATTATTATCTTCTATAATGCTAACATTTTTTAATATTTCTTCATTGCTGTTATTTTTTCCGTTTAAAGATTCATATTCTTTTTTAAAATTCCTTTCATCTGTTGTGAATTCAACTTCAGGCAAATAATTTTTGTTTTTATCATATATTTTTTTATAGGCAAGATATCCTGCAACTAGTATTACTATAATAAGGACACAAGCACATATAGTTTTCCAATAATTTGGTTCTTCATAGTTTTTATTATTCTTTTTTATATCTTTTTTCTTTTGCTTTTCCATTTTACTTCCCACTTTCAATTGAGTTGACTTAAGTTAATTATATCAATTTTAACGTTAATAATAAAGCTTTAATTAAAAAAGTCCTATTCTATAGGACTATTTTCATTAATATTACAAGTAGTACTATCTAATTTCATTGACGATGGACCAATTATAATATCATTACTATTTTCTTTATTACATTCTAGTATTTTGTAATTTTTAAACTCATGAAGAATATTACCTTCTTGACTCTCTTCGTTAGATATTTCATTTGCAAATAATGAATCTATTGTAATTTTTGAAGAAGATAAAGCCGAAGATATTTCATAATTATTATTTCCATATTTAATAGTTAAATTATCTATGCAATATGTATATATATCTTTACTTTCTCCACTATAAACAATACTTTTATCACTGCTACAATCTTTTTCTTCATTTATTATTATTTCATATTTGTCAAAGTTGTTTTCTTGAACCATTTTAGCTTCTGATAAGTAGATAACAAATTTGTCATCTTTGTGTTCTAAGGTTTTTACAATGCCTATAACAGTTATTTCATCGTAGATATCATATAAATCTAGTTCGTTTATATTTTCATTAAACATAATTTTTAGGGTAATATTATCTGCAAAATTAACATAACCGTTTATTGTTATTTCAGTTTCTTCATACGGTTGCATTTCAACAGAGTTTTGACTGTTTTTTTTGCTGATTTTTCCTCTTATTTTTACAAAAGTATTATGATATTCGTCATAGTTTTCTATAACAGAATTTAAAAACGAATTAGAATCTATTTGTTCTATATTATCGGGATCGCACATATATCCTTTGCTATAAAACTGATCAACTTTCATATTTTTGGTACTATTTATATCACATTGCCATACTCTATATCCGATAGAGTTAAAAACTCTTGTGTTTTTAGTAGTTACAATATTGTATGTATAAATCGGAATACGAGCGAAGGTTGTAGATACAATTGAGTCGATAAATATGGAAGCAGCAAGCAATATAATAAAAATTATTGCATTGGTTCTAAAGTCTTTTTTCTTAAAGAATACTGTAATAACAATTATTCCTATTAAATTTAGTAATAATCTAAATGCCGATAATATATTAAAACATAGTGGAATAATAGCAATTATTAAACCTATAATTAGTATTTTGTAGTTGTAGATATTCTTTTTTTTCTTTTTCATATCCCCACTCCTATTATAATAATAGTATAACTAATTTTTCATAAAAAAACCACAAATAATAATAATTTGCGGTTTTTTTGAATAATGCTTTACATTACTAATTTATAGCATCTTTTAATTTGCTTCCAGCTTTAAATGAAACAACATTCTTTGCAGGAATTTTTAATGGTTCTTTTGTTAGAGGATTGATTCCTTCTCTAGCAGCTCTTTTCTTAGAAGTCCAAGTACCGAATCCTACTAAAGCAACTTTCTTTGATTTTTTCAATCCAGTAGTAACTCCTTCAATGAATGCATCAACAGCTTTTGCTGCATCTGCTTTAGTAAATCCAGCTTTATCAGCTATAAATTCTACTAATTCTTGTTTTCCCATTTTGTTTACCTCCCATAAATATTATTTTGTTTTTGTAAGGTATTCACCTTACATATTTAAAATAGCAAAAATAGATAATAAAATCAAGAGAAACCAACGATTTTTAGTGCTTTTTTCAATATTTTACATAATAAAAAAAGGAAGATTAAAATCTTCCTCCTACATTCTCTGAAGGGGTTTCTGGTGTGCTAGGATTTTCTGTAGGTGTTTCAGGCGTACTTGGTTGTTCCTCTCCACTAGGACTTTCTGGTGTTGTTTCACTTACACTTCCTACACTTTCATTATAATCTGTAATAACAGATCTATACATGCTTATTTCAGATATCATATTAACTGTTCCAGAAAATGACAAACTTTGCATTATTCTCTCTACAGTATTGTTGTTTTGAGTTCTAGCTTCTGAATTAGTATAAACTACTGCAGCTCCAACTACTAAGTTTGAATTAGCAATATAATAGAAGTCATATTGAATTTCACTTCCTGCTTTTACTGCTTTAGCTACTATTGCTTCTTTATTGCCAATTTTTTTGCTTTGAACGTCTAAATTTTCATATCCTTGGCTTGTTAATTTCCCTTGAATATATTCTTTAAGAGAATCATTTACATCTCCTGATACAGAAGAAAATTGTACAATAGTTGAAACTTCTTTGTTAACTATTGCTGTAGTTCCACTTGTAGTATCTACGTTCCAGTTTGGAGGCAGTAAGAATTCATAATTATTTATACTTACTTTGCTTCCTACTGAAGAAACAGTTTTTTGAGCTTTTTCACTAGAGTTATCTACAGGTTCAGGTGTTGAACTTGAATTATTAATTATTATCATAGCTACTACTGCACCTATTATAATTACAGCTGCTACGATTCCAACAATAATAAGCAACTTTTTGTTAATTGGCTTTTTTTCTTTTGGTGCCTTTGGTTCTTTTGCCCCTTTTTTAGCATCTTTATCAGCCGCTACAGGTGCTGTTGGTGCTACAGTTGGATTTTCTACTGGAGCTGGTGCTGCTGGTGCTGCTGGTGCTGCTGATGTTACAACTGGAGCAGGTGCTGCTGGTGCTACAGTTTGATTTCCTACTGGAGCTGGCGCAGGTGTTACAGGCGCTGCTGGCGCTACAGCTGGAGCTGCTGGTGCTGGTGTAGCTGGTTTTGTATTTATATTATTTGTACCACATATTGGGCAAATAGTTGTTCCCGCTTGTAGTGGATTACCACATTTTGTACAATTGTTATTCATATTTTATACCTCCTAGTATATGTATAATTATATAACATTCTAAAATAAAAATCCATCCTAAATTTTTAACTATTCTTTTATTATTAAAATATGTTATAATATTTTAAGATACGGAGGTGTAATATTAATTGAAAAACAAACAAGATTGTGAATTTACTGAAGTTAAGATTACACAAATTGACCCTCCGAAGGATTTAACAGATTTAGAAAAAACGGCTTTAATGCAATTCAAACTCGAAGAAGAAGAAAAAAAACTAATTGCTCAAAAGAAGGAAATATTAAACAAGGAAAAGTATCGTCCTACTTTATCAGATACAATTAAATTAAAACTTAGCGATATAAAGAAGAAATTATCTGAGGATAAAACTAAAAAATCCTTATATAATACTGTTATATTGAAATTAGATGAAATAATTAAAAAAAATAATGCTTTGAATACAAAGAAAAAATATAAAGTAACAGAAATTCAAACTAACAATAACAAAAAGAAAACTTTATTACCAAAATTCTCTATTGGTAATAATATAAAAATAAATGTTGATACTGATAATTATGGAAAATACTTATATAAACTCAATAAAATTGCTTTAAACAATTTAGCAAAAGAGTATAAAACAAAAGACAAAGTTAGAAAAGGTAATTATAGTAAAATTATTAATGTTGATAATGTAAGAGTTAGTAGGAAAAACTATGAATTATATCAAGATAAACTTAATAAGTTTGCTATTAATAAGTTATATTATAAATTTGCTCCTAAAGAATCTAAAAAGTATAAACTATACAAATTATGTTTAAGTTTTTCTTTATTAGTATTTCTATTTACTAGTGTAATTATTGTAAATTGGTTAAGACAAGGTTATAGTATTAAGAAATTAAATAATAATATAGTTGAAAGTACTGATATATATAAAGTTGAGGAAGGTACTTTATACAATATAGAAACCATTGAAGAAAACAATTATGGAAGCCAATATTGGAAATACTTGCAAACTCCACTTTCAGAGGTTGATTTCACAGAATTATTAAAGGAAAACAGTGATACAGTTGGATGGATAATAGTTCATGATACAAATATCAATTATCCAGTAGTTCAAACAAATGATAATGATTATTATTTAAATCACGCTTATGATAAAACAAGTAATAGTGCTGGTTGGGTATATGCTGATTTTAGAGATAATTTCAATGTTTTCAGTAAGAATATGGTTATATATGGTCATGGAAGAAAAGATAAGATTATGTTTGGATCCTTAACAAAGGCGTTAGATAAGAAATGGTATACTAAACAAGAAAATCAGATTATTCAATTATCAACATTGAAATATAATACAATGTGGCAAATATTCTCTATTTATACTATTCCAGCTGAGAGTTATTATATTATGACTGATTTCGAATCTAACAGTGAATATGCTGCTTTTCTTGGAGAAATGCTAAATAGAAGCATTTATAATTTTAACGTTAATTTAAGTACTGATGATAAAATTTTAACTTTATCGACTTGTTATAATGATAATGGTATTAGATTAGTAGTTCAAGCAAAATTGGTAAAATTACAAGAAAGATAAAAAGGCACTTCATTCATTAAGAAGTGTCTTTTAATATTATTTTATAGTATAAAAAAACAACATTGACTAGATGTTGTTTCAAGTTTGTATATGTGTTTTATGTGGTCATCATAACAACACATATAATAAGTTTTCTTTCTTACGCAAATTTTTTTTACGATATCGCAATTATACTTAACATTAAAAACGTACTCAATACACAAAACTACAACAAGCCAATTTGAAATAACAATTAAATATAGCTTAACAATTATATCAAACATATAAGCAAGAAATACAGTAATTATAATATTTTGAATTAAAAGTTAAAAAGTTGCTACGCTCACACAGAGCACCATTTCCCACGAAATATATAGGCATCTTAACAAAATAATCTTTTAGGTATTAAATTACTATAATCAAAATCGCTATAGTCTTATATAAAATACATCCTCTCTATTAAGTATCTTCATTATACTATTTATTTTTTTTCTTTGCAATGCTTTTAAAAAAGTTTTTTTACATTTTTGTAAAGTAACGTTAATCAACTTCTTTTCCACAACTAGAGCAATACTTTTTACCTGTTTTCTTTTCTAATATTATTTCTCCACAATCAGGACATTTAACATCAAGCGGTTTATCCCAATATGCAGTTTTACATTTAGGATAATTATCACAGCCATAAAATATTTTACCTTTATGAGATTTTTTTAATATTATATGTCCTTCACAATTTGGACAATCACAAACTATTTCTACTTCAGGATTTTCTTTTTTTACATATTTACAATCAGGGTAGTTTGAACAAGCTATAAATTCGCCATATCTACCTGTTCTAATAACTAGTGGATTTCCACAATCAGGACATTTTTCACCAGTTTCTTCCGCTTCTTTTTTACTCATGTTTTTAAATGCATCTTCAACCAATGGCTCAAACTTATTATAAAAATCGCGTAATACTTGTATATTATCAAGCTTATTATCAGCAATTTCATCTAATTCATTTTCCATGTTAGCAGTGTATTTTACATTGACAATGTCGCTAAAACCTTCTTGTAATTTATCAGTTGTTTCTATACCAATTTTTGTTGGAACAAATTTTTTCTCTTCTAAAGAAACATATCCCCTATTTTTAATTGTTTCCATGATAGTTGCATATGTTGAAGGTCTTCCTATACCTAAGCGTTCTAATTCTTTTATAAGGGAACTTTCTGTATAACGAGCAGGTGGTTTAGTAAAGTGTTGTTCTTTAATGTTTTCTTCACTTTGAAGGATAGTCTTTCCTTCAAGATTAGGAAGAATTACATCTTCATTTTTTTCAAATTCTGCATACACTTTCAAGTAACCATCAAATACTAATATACTTCCTGTAGCTTTAAATAAGTAATCATTATTTAATAATGATATTGAAGTTGCTTTTACTTTAGCGTTTGCCATTAGGCAAGCTAAACTTCGAGCATATATTAAACGATAAAGTTTATATTCATCATTTGATAAGAACTTTTTCATTTCTTCAGGAGTTCTATAAGGACTTGTAACGCGAATACCTTCATGAGCATCTTGCATATTTTCGTTCTTTTTCTGAGTTTTTATTTTTCCTACATATGCTTCTCCATATGTTTCTTTTATATATTTAAAAGTTTCTTTAGCAAATTCTGGAGATATTCTTTCACTATCAGTACGCATGTATGTTATTAAACCTACTGTTTCACTACCAATATCTATACCTTCATATAGTTTTTGAGCTATACGCATCGTTTTACTACTAGAAAAAGATAATTTATTAGCAGCAGTTTGTTGTAATGTTGATGTCTTAAATGGCATTACTCCTTGTTTTTGTTTTTCTTTAGATTCTATATCAACGATGTGAAAATCTGGTAATAAATTATTTAATACATTATCTGCTTCTGATTCGGTTTTTATCTCTATTTTTTTATTTTTATATTTTTCTAAGTCTGCTGAAAAATCTTTGAATTTAGCAGTAATTGTCCAATACTCTTCAGGATTAAAAGCTTCTATTTCTCTTTCACGATCAACGATAAGTTTAAGGGCAACACTTTGAACACGACCCGCACTTTTGCCTCCTGTTTTTGATTGCATTAATTTTGAAAGTCTAAAACCAATTATTCTATCAAGTATTCTTCTTGTTTCTTGACTTTTTACTAAATTCATATCTATCTCTCGAGCATTTTTAATTGATGATAAAATAACATCTTTAGTTATTTCATTAAATGTTACTCTTACATAATTATTTTTTATGTTTAGTGCATCTTTTAAATGCCAAGATATTGCTTCTCCTTCACGGTCGGGGTCCGTTGCTAGGTAGATTTTTTCTGCTTCTGATACTAGTTTTTTTAAATCACTAATAACTTTCTTCTTTCCCTTCATTGGGATATAAGTTGGTTCGAAGTTTCCTTCCACATCTACCCCCAAACCAAACTTACCTGTTGTGGCTAGATCTCTAATATGTCCCATACTAGCTACTACTTTATAATTATTTCCTAAATATTTTTCTATAGTTTTACTTTTACTTGGTGATTCAACTATAACCAAGTTTTTCATATATTCACCTCTTTTTATGAGCTACCTTTAGTATCTTTATCTACTTTAGTAGTTGTTTCTTTTATTTCATTTTCTTTAATACTATCATATAAATGTTTAAAATAATTAGTTCTAATTGCTAAATTAGACATTTTTATTTTCTCATCTATTTCTTTATTAATTATTTGAATTTCTTCGGTTGTATAAGTGTTTTCTTCGTTTATATATGATATTTTACCTGTTGTTGCATTATAATATGCTTTTTCATCTTGCCATGATCCATTAGCAAAATAAGCTCTTTTGGAATAATCGTCACTTAATATATCTTCTCCAGCATATAATCTTGGATCATAGTCTAGGTTAAATAGATTAGCTATAGTAGGTAATATATTCATATAAGTTGTATAATCATCACTTTGATTAGGTTCTAATTCAGTATTATAAATGATAAAAGGAGTTCTATCTGTTTCGTTATTTATAGAAACATCATAATCAAAATATTCGTTTAATACTTTATCATTTAAGCCATATGGATAATGATCTGCATAGAATACTATAACTGTATCATCTAATGTACCTTGCTCTTTTAAGCCTTGTATTAAGACACCTATTGCTTCATCTAGAGTTTTTAATTTAGACATATATCTGGCGAGAGGCTTACTATATCCTAAGTTTAAGAATTCGTCAATATATAAATTCCCTAGTTTGCTATCTACTCCATATGGTTGATGTGAAGATACCGTAGTTATCCATGTCATGTGTTTATTTTCATCTTTTATGTTTTCTAATACTTTTTCCATTAGTTCAACATCTGAAGGCCATTCTTCGTATTTATTAGAATATGGTATACCAAGTTCTTCTACTCCATAGTAATGACCGCTCCCCATATTTGGATGAATTATTTTACGACGATAGTATTGTTCAGTGTAATTATGATAAGAAGATGTACTATAACCAGCTTCGGTAAACAGATTAAATATAGATTCTGGATATATATTATTCTTATAAATATTAGCTGTACAAGAATTATTAATTGTATATAGAGATGTCATTCCACTCATCTCATTATTACCAGTCGAACAAGAATTACGTGGTGAATATGCATTTTTCCAAGTCCATCCTTCATTATATATTTTTGATAAATTAGGATAGTATTTTTCGTCTATAGCTATATTATTTGCACTTTCCATCATTATAACAATTAAATTTTTATCTTCTAACTCACCTGTATATTTATTTTTATCAGTTATTTTTCTACTTAAATAATAATTATTTAGATTTTTATATTGTCTATTTGTTTCTTCTTCTGTTACTTTTAACCATCTTGTATCATCTATTTTTCTAGTATAATCAGTTTCTTCTTTTATTTCTTTTGGATTAACATTATATTCTATTATTTCTTCTTCTATAGGAGATAATGTAGATTTAATATCTAGTAAACCAAATGTTGTAACTCCAAATTGATCAACTACTATGTTAGGCATAGAAGGATTAATAAATAAAGAAGTATTACTTTGTAGTTGAATATTGTTTTGCATTTTATTAGAAATTAGTGTGAAATAAAACAAACCTATTAATAATATTAATGAAGTTAAACCTATTAATTGAGCATTTAAAGATTGTTTTTTGGTAATAATATTAATAGATAGTTCTTCTTTATCTTTCTTTTTATATAATCTTGGTTCGATAAAAACTAAATAAATAAACAATAAAAGAATTGGTATTAGTATTAACCAATAGTACCAATGAAAAGAATCTATATAATCTTTAATATAATCTTTAACAGCTCCGGCTTGAGAACTAGTACCAAATGACATAAAAACACCGATATAGTTTTCAAATCCAGCTTGGAGTAAAGCATATATACTAGCTATTAAACACAGTATAAAAGTAATTATTTTTGTAGGTACACGTCTTGTTTTATATATTATTAGTGAAACTAATAAAGAAATGATACTTACAGAAATAAATACTCTAAGTAAAGACCATTCTATTATAGTCATTTTCATTACTAGTCTAAAGATTATTTCTATTGAAAATAAAGTAATTGTCATTAATAAATAGTTTTTAAATAACTTCATAGTTAATCACACTCTTTCGTTGTCTAGTATTTTTTTTACAGGTTTATAACTAAATCTGTAGTTATCTAAAACGCCATATTTTTCTAAGTTTTCTAAATGTAATTTAGTAGGATATCCTTTGTGTTTGGCAAAGCCATATTCAGGGTGTTCTTTGTCTAAATCATACATCATTCTATCTCTAGTAACTTTGGCAATTATAGATGCAGCAGCAATGCTTTCTGATAAGGTATCTCCATGTATAATATCTGTGTATGGTATATCTTGATTATCTAATTTCATTGCATCGCTTAAGATATGCTCCGGTTTTATTTTTAAACTCTCTATTGCTTTTTTCATTGCTAATCTTGAAGCTTCTAAAATATTAATTTCATCTATGGTTTTAGCATCAACTATGCCTATACCTACTGCTATAGCATCTTTATTTATTATATCAAAGTATTTTTCTCTCTTCTTTTCTGTTAATTTTTTTGAATCATCTATTCCTTCTAAGAAATAGTTTTCTGGTAATATAACGGCAGCAGCTACTACTGGTCCAACTAATGGTCCTCTTCCAACTTCGTCTGTGCCAGCGATTAGTTTTATTCCTTTTTTATATAATTCTTTTTCATAAGCTAACATGTTTTTTTCTTTATTATTCACCAAAAAACCATCTCCCTGTCACTATTTAATCATCTATTCTATCAAAGGTAATACCTTTTATTCTTTCTTGTTTAATATCTTCTAGTATAGTTTTACTTACTCGATCATAATCAATTTCCCCACCAGATATTATAGCTCCTATTTTTTTACCAATTGCATCATATGTTATAGTAATATCATCATCTATACGATTTATATTATACCTCTCTTTTAAGATGTTTGGGTAATATTTTTCTAAAGTTTCAAGGATATATATAGCTACTTTGTCTATTGGTAATGTATCAATAGGTATACTTGTAAAACTTGCTAGATTTAACGCTTGTTTTTCATCATCTAGCTTTGGCCATAGTATTCCTGGTGAATCTAATAATAAAATATTACTATTTGTTTTTAACCAGCTAAGATTTCTAGTTACACCAGGATTATTACCTGTTGTAGTAACTTTTTTGCCAGCCATTCTATTAATAAGAGTTGATTTTCCAACATTAGGAACACCTACTACCAACGCTCTAATATCTTTTTTAGATAAACCTTTATCTAATCTTCTTTGTTGTAATTCATTCATTAATTGATGAGTAATATCAACTAGTTTAGATGTTGCTTCATTCTTTGTTAAGTCTAAACAGGTAATATGATACCCCATTTTTTCATAATATTCAACCCATTTGTCAGTAATTTTTGTATCACATAAGTCATATTTTGTTAATATTATTATTCTTGGTTTATCTTTAATTAAGTCATCTATATCTTTAATCATTGATGATTTAGGCATCCTAGCATCAACAACTTCATAGACAATATCTATAAGATTATACTTTTCTTTTATTAATCTTTTAGTCTTAGCCATGTG
>CAMODW010000018.1 GCA_946611635.1 uncultured Bacillota bacterium
CTATATTATGGAAAAGATATATTAATTAAAGGAATAAAAAATATTATAAATAAATCTCCTAATATGGACTCTTTAGTAACTATAGGAGTATTGTCAAGTTTTATATATAGTTGTTTTAATACTATTAAAGTATTAAATGGTAATAATTCTTTAATAAACTATCTATTTTTTGATTCTGTAATAATGGTTATCTACATAGTTAAACTAGGTAGATACATAGATGGAATAAATAAAGAAAAAACAAAAGAAGCAATAAAAGACTTAGTTCAAATAACACCATCTAAAGCACTAATTAAAAAGAATTATAAAGAAATAGAAATAACTATTGATGAAGTAAAAGAAGATACTATTTTAATATGTAAACCAGGAATGCGCATTGCCGTAGATGGTATAATTATATCTGGAAGTACTCATACAGATGAAGCTTTCTTAAATGGCGAAAGCATTCCTGTAAGAAAAGAAAAAAATGATGAAGTACTAGCAGGATCTATAAATATTGATGGTTATATAGAATATAAAGCTACTAGAGTAGGACCTAAATCAACCATTTCAGAAATAGTAAAACTTGTTACTGAAGCAAGTAATACAAAACCTAATATTACCAGCTTAGTAGATAAAATAAGTATGTACTTTGTTCCTACAATATTAATAATAGCTTTATTAACATTAATAACCCATTTATTATTAGGTCACCCTTTAAATAAATCTATAATATATTTCGTTAACGTTCTATTAATATCATGTCCTTGTGCCCTAGGACTTGCAACTCCACTAGCTATTATTGTTAGTTTAGGAACAAGTGCTAAAATTGGTATACTAATAAGAAATAGTAGAATACTTGAATTAGGAAGTAAGATAGATACTATAGTATTTGATAAAACAGGAACATTAACAAAAGGAAAACTAGAAGTAAAAGAATGTATTACTTATAGTGATTATTCAAAAGAAGAATTAATAAATATTGTAGCTAATCTAGAAAGTAAAAGTAATCATCCTATCGCCTTAGCTTTTAAAAACTATGTATCTAAAGATATAAAAGTATTAAGTTATAAAGAGTTCCCAGGAATAGGTTTTAAAGGTGGAATAGGAAAAAGTAGTTTCTTTGTTGGTAATGATAAAATATTTAAAGAATTTCGCTTAACTAAAGGAAAAACTCAAGAAGAAGATGAAAAAAGACTTCTAAATGATGGGAATAGCATAGTGTATATATTCGAAAACAAACAATTAGTAGGTTTAATAGGTGTAAGAGATACTTTAAGACCTGAAGCTAAAAAGGTAATTAAGAAATTAAAAGAACTAAAAATAGATACTTTTATTCTTAGTGGCGATAATAAAACTATAGTAGAAAGAATAGGTAAAGAAATAGGAATAAAAAATGCTATTGGAGGAATACTACCTAAAGAAAAAACATCATTAATTACACAATATTTAAAAGAAGGAAGAACCGTTATGATGGTTGGTGATGGTATAAATGATGCACCAAGTTTAAAAAGTGCTAGCGTAGGAGTTTCTGTTTTTGGATCAACTGACATCGCAGCTAATTCTTCAGATATATTATTATTAGATGATGATTTAACAAAAGTAATTGATATAATAAACATCAGTAAGAAAACCTTTAATATAATTAAAATAAATTTATTTTGGGCCTTCTTCTACAATATTATAATGATACCAATAGCAATGGGATTATTTAAGTTTAGTATTAATCCTATGTTAGCTGCTTTAGCAATGATAATAAGTAGCTTAACAGTAGTATTAAACTCACTAAGATTAAAACTTTATAAAGGAAATAAAGATTATGAATATATTAGAAATAGTTATAAAAGGAATGCATTGTGAACATTGTAAAAAAAGAATAGAAGAAGCATTAAAAAAAGTTGAGAATATTCAAAAGCTTAAAATAGATTTAAAAAGTGGAAAAACCATAATTAAATATACAGGAGATCTGGATATATCAATAATTAATAATATTATTACAGAACTAGGTTATGAAATAACCAAATAATAAAGGGGAAATAATATGAACCAAGAAAAAGTAGGTAATTTAATAAAAAAATTACGAAAAGATAATAATCTTACTCAAAAAGAACTCGCTGATAAATTAAATGTAACTTTTCAAGCAGTTAGTAAATGGGAAAATGGAAAAAGTGTACCAGATATTGCTCAATTAAGACAAATAAGTAAATTATTTTCTGTAGATATATCAGATATTCTAGATGGTGAAGTAAAAGAAAAAAAGAAAAGAATTCTTTTTATTATTCCAATAGCTATTCTACTTGTTCTAATTATCGGAATAGTAATTAATAATAGAGTAAACTTTTCTTTTAAAAAAATAACAACTTATGATACTAACTTTAGTATTACTGGTAGCTTAGCATATGATGACAAAGGAAAAATATACATCTATATAACTGATATAAAAACTGATATAAAAGATGATAATAAGTATAAAACAATAAAAGTATCATTATACGAAAACTATAAAGGTAATAATACTAAAATAAAAGACTCTAATGAAATAGCACACGATAGTACTATAAAAGATTACTTAGAACAAATAACTTTTAATATTGATGATTATAAATCATCATGTTCAGATTTAACCAAATCAAAATTTTACATAGAAGTTAGTACTACTGACTATAATAATAAAACGGTTTATTATAAAGTGAATCTTGAATTAGAAGATTTATGTCCTGTCAAATAAAGTATAGAAATATACTTTTTTTATATATAAAAAAGTATTATAATCAAAAAAGAATAAGAAATAATAGCTAATTATTTCTTAATACTTAAATAAAATCTTCATATAATAATCACATTACAATTATTTAATAAATTCGTGGAGGAAAGAAATGAAAAATAAAAAAATAATAAATATAGTATTAATAATTATTATGATAATTTCATTATTATCTATAATTACTACTTGTTATATAACAGTAAATAGCAATAATAATTCGACTATAAAAAATAATAAAATATCATTATCAAGCAATGAAAAAACACCAGCACCACCTGAAGATAAAAACTTTGAACCAGAAGAAAACAATAATAAACCACCAAGTAAAAACGAAGAGAACAAACAATTAAAATCAGAGTTTTATATAGCACTTACTGTAGAAGCTTTAATTTTTAGTACCTGTATTACCTATTTAATAATATCTAAATTAAATGAATATAGTATTAAGGAATCTTTTTCTAATCCTTATAAAATAATGTTATTTTTTTGCATAATAGTAATAAGTACTAGCCTTATTACCATAATAACTTCAAATATTACCATTAGATTAAAAAGCATAAATACAAATAAAAATAATATAATTATAGAAGATAAAACAAAAGAAAGAGATACAAAAATTGACAATATTAAACCTAATAATAATGAAATAAATCTGGCAGGAGTTAATATTATTAATGATGATAAAAAATTAACAGGTACTTATACTAGTGAAAATAATGATGAAAATACCATCATAGTTAACAATGGAGGAAACCTAAGCATAACTGATTCAATAATAACAAAAAGTGGAGATGCAACAAATATAGAAAACTCTGACTTCTACGGAATTAATTCTGCTATTCTAGTACAAAAAGATTCTATTGCTACAATTAAAAATAGTAATATTACTACTTCTGCTAAAGGAAGTAATGCTATTTTTGCAACAGGAGAAAATGCTAAAATAAGTATTAGTGATAGTACTATAGAAACAACTGGTAATAATTCATCAAGAGGATTAGATGCTACTTATGGAGGAATAATTGAAGCAGATAATATCACAGTAACTACAAAAGGAGAATCATCTGCTTCTCTTGCAACTGACCGTGGTGAAGGAACTATTAAAGTAACAAATTCTAATTTGACTACTAACGGAAAAGGGTCACCAATTATATATTCAACAGGAGACATATCTATAGATAACACAACTGGTATTGCTAATTCTTCCCAAATGGTAGTGGTTGAAGGAAAAAATAGTGCCACAGTTAATGATTCGATATTAACATCTTCAGGAATAGGAAATAGAAATAACGTTGATAAAGCTGGTGTAATGATTTATCAGTCTATGTCAGGAGATTCTGACGAAGGGTTAGGAGTCTTTAATTCTACTAATACATCTCTTACTATTGACGAAAAGTCAGAAGTTTATAAAACGGCACCAATGTTTTTTGTAACTAATACTGATGCTGAGATAAATCTAACAAATACAAAACTGAAATATGGAAGTAATATACTACTTTCAGTTGTTGGTACAGATGAATGGGGAATAAAAGGCGAAAATGGCGGAAATGTAACCGTTAATACCAACAATCAAACTATGAGTGGCAGAATAATAGTTGATAATATATCAACACTGAATATAAACTTAGTTAAGACTTCTTATAGAGGAACAATAAATACGTCAAATGTAGCTAAAGAAGTAAATCTAAAAATAGATAAGGATTCCATAATAACTTTAACAGCTGATACCTATGTTACTTCTTTAGAAAATGAAGATAAAAACAATAGTAATATTGAATTTAATGATTATAAATTATATGTTAATGGAACTGCGATATCCAAAAAATAATTTAACTTTCTACTTAAATATTATATAATTTTAGTAGAAAGAGTGATAATAATGGATAGAAGAGATGGTTATAAAGTAAAAGACATACATGGAATGCAAAATATCCTAATTGATTTTAAACCAAATAGATGTGATTCAACAGTATATATGAATCATACTATAGACATGACTAACTTTGTTAAATTTATTAATAAAAAGAAAAAAGATATAGAAGGTTTAACTTTTTACCATGGTATAGTAACAGTCATGGCTAAAATAATGTATTCTAGACCATACTTAAATAGATTTATAGCTAATAGAACTATGTATATGCATAAAGATGTATCTTTAGCTCAAACAATAAAAGTAGAATTTGAAGACAGTGCAGCAGAAGCTTTAATAGTAATAAAAGTGGATCCAGAAGATACACTAGAAGATGTATCTCGTAAAACAAAAGAAAAAGTAGATAAAATAAGAAAGAATAAAGAAGCTGGAAACGATAATGCTAATGGAGCTGCTGACACATTAGGGAAAATGCCTAAACTTATACGTGTTCCAATTGTTGGATTCTTAAAATGGTTAGATAAGCATGGTTGGTTACCAAAAAGCTTAATGGAAGATAATTTATACTATTCTAGTGCTATTTTATCAAATATTGGATCATTTAAAGTAGGAGCTATATATCATAATCTTACTAATTTTGGAACAGCATCATCCTTAATCACTTTTGGCGAAATAAAAGAAATAGAGGGAAAATGGTATATGGAAATGGGAGCAACTATAGATGAAAGAATAGCAGACGGATTTTATTTTTGTAAGGCTTTAAAACTAATAGAATATATCTTTGCTAATCCCGAACTTATGCTTAAGCCGGCTGGCGAAAAAGTAAAATATCCTGAAAGTAGAAAAAAATAACTACTTTCTTTTATTTGCGATATAATATCTATAGAAAAGGAATGATTATATGAAAAAAAGTAATGTTATTTGGGGATTATTATTAATTGCCTTAGGAGTTGTTTTTGGTTTAAATGCTTTAAATATAGCAACTATTAATATATTCTTCACTGGTTGGTGGACTATGTTTTTAATAATACCTGCCATAGCTGGAATAGTTGAAAATAAAGAAAGAAAAGGTAATATAATTCTTCTTATAGTTGGAATAATACTATTACTATCAGCTAGAGGAATATTAGATATTTCTTTAATCGGCCATTTAATAATACCTATATTATTAATTATATTTGGTATATTACTAATCTTAAAAAAAGATGACAACGGCTATATATCTAGTGAAAAAAATAGTAATGATGAAGAAATAATGGTTACATTTAGTAACCAAACAATAACTATAGATGAAGAAATAGGTAATCAAAAAGCATCTGCAGTATTTGGTAAATTAACATTAGATTTAACAAATGCTAAATTTAAAAAAGATACTAAATTAAAATTAGAAGCAGTCTTTGGAAACGTAGTATTAATACTTCCAGAAGGATTAGATATAAAAGTAAAATCTACTCCAATATTTGGTGGAGTAGATAACTCTTATAATAAGAATGGTTCAAAAGTAATATATATAGATGCTGATGCTGTCTTTGGAGGTGTAAACATAAAATGAGTGAAACCCAAAAGATAATAAAAATAATTGCTTACCTACTAGCTATTTCTATTATAATAGGTATTTGTACAGGAGTATTTAATATAATAAATGCTTTTATTCCAACTACAGAAAAAATAGTAGTAGAAGATTATTATAAAGAATTTACTAATATTAAAGAACTAAATATGAGTATAAATGCTGCTGATTTAATAATAAATGAAGGAGAAATCTTCTCAATAAAAGCCGAAAAATTAGTTTCAAAAATAATAGTAAAAGAAGATAATGGTAAAATAAAAATCAAACAAAATAAAGTAAGAGTCAATAATAATAGTTCTGGGCTAATTGTAATAACTATTCCATCTACTTTAAATAAGTTATATCTAGATGGAGGAGCTGGACATATAACTATTAATGATATAAAATCCAAAAGTTCTAAATTATCTCTTGGTTTTGGTCAAGTAGATATAAATAGTGTAGAATTTGGTAATACCGATATATCCGGAGGAGCTGGAAATATAGAGATTAATAAATCTACTATTGAAGATTTAAAACTAGATTCAGGAGCCGGAAGAATAAAAATAAATGCTGAATTAAAAGGGAAATCTAACATCGACTGCGGAGTAGGAGAAATGAATATTTTACTATTAGGCGGAGAAGATAATTATAAAATTAAAGCCGAAAAAGGAATCGGAAATATAACTATAGATAATAAAAACTATGGTGATGAAATAACTTATGGTAAAGGAAAAAACTATATTAAAATAAATGGTGGAGTTGGAAACGTTTCTATTCGTTTTCAAAAATAACATATAATTATCACAAATTAATTATATAATTTAATATATAGAAAGAAGGTTAAATATGGATTATGGATATATGTTAATATCATTATTAGCAATAATATCAATATTGATAACTCTTGGAGCACAACTATATATTAAAAGCTCATATTCCCAATATACAAAGATCAAATCACAAAAAGGTTTAACAGGATATGAAACAGCACGAATGATATTAGATAAAAACGATTTAAAAAATATAAAAGTTGAAAAAGTATCTGGTTATTTAAGCGATCATTATGATCCATCAAACAAATGTGTAAGGCTATCAGAAAGTAATTATGATGGAGTTGGCATTGCTAATGTTTCAGTAGCAGCTCATGAATGTGGACATGCTATTCAAGATAAAGAAGACTATTCTTTCATGCGTCTTAGAGCATCACTAGTACCAATAGTAAATCTATCATCTAAAGCAGGTTATATTGCTATCTTACTTGGTTGTTTACTTGGTGCTTTAGGCCTTGTTTGGATAGGTATTCTATGTGAAGTAGTAATATTACTATTTCAAATAGTAACATTACCAGTTGAATTTGATGCCTCAAAAAGAGCTTTAAATAAAATAAAAGAATATAAAATATTAGATTCAAAAGAATTAAATGGTGGTAAAACTATGCTTACTGCAGCAGCTTTAACATATGTTGCTTCAGTAGCATCTACAATAATAGAAATCTTTAGATTAATTCTAATCTATGGACGTCGTAATGATAGAGATTAAAATATATGGGCACTCCATATATTTTTTTGTTAAATAATGTCAATTAGTATAAAAAAAATATAGATAATGATATAATAAATAAGGATAGAAATATCTTATGGTAGAAGGAAAGAGAGTGAAAAAATGAGAAAACAAGTAAAAGACACTAATCTCAGATTGATGGTGTTTGAAAGTGCAAGAGAACTAGGAGAAAAAGTAAATGAACATTTATTAGAAATGTATAAAATTCCTAAAGAAGATAATACTTTTATTCTCCCAATAAAAGAAAACTTTTTTAATGATGGCCATCTAAAAGTCGAAATTGATGAAACAGTACGTGGTAAAGATGTATTCTTTATTACAGATATTGGAAATTACTCAATTGAGTATAATATGCATGGGTATACTAATCGCACTTCCCCTAATGACTTAATAATGGAACTTAAAGATGGAATAGGTGCATGTAATTGCCATGCTGAAAAAATAAATATTGTTATGCCATTATTATATAATGGTCGCCAACATAGAAGAAATACCCGTGAAAATTTATCCTGTGGAATGAATCTTCACGAATTAGACGAATTGTGTCATGTTAAAAGTTTTATCACCTTCGATGCGCATGATCAAGGAGTAGAACATGCTATACATAATATGGAATTTGATAACTACTTTCCTTCAAATACGATATTAGAAAATATGATTAACGACTTACCTGTCAGTCGGCTTAAAAAAATTGTTTTTGTTGCTCCGGATAACGGTGCAACAGGAAGAAGAAATATCTATTTAAATTCGTTTAATTCTCCATATATAAAGAGAGAAGCCGGTAGTTTTTTTAAACAAAGAGATTTTAATAAACTAGTAGATGGAAAATATCCAATAATATCACATGATTATATAGGAAATAATAATTTAGAAGGATATACCGCAATTATTACTGATGACATGATAGCTTCTGGAGGATCAATGTTTGATTGCATTGATGAACTAAACAAAAGAAATATTAAGCATATTTATATTATCACAACCTTTGCTTTATTTACTAAAGGTCCTGACAAATTTGAAGAATATTATAAAAATAAGAAGTTTAGTGGAATATATACTACCAATTTGTCATATATTCCAAAAGAATACGAAAAGTATAAATGGCTCCATATATGTGATTGCTCTAAAGATATCGCTAAACTAATTTATAATATTCATAATAATTTATCTATACATGGTTTACTAAGAGACAAGTCATTGCCGGTAAGACTAATAGAAGAAAAGTTTAATAACAAGTAGATTGTTGCAATCTACTTTTTTTGATATACTTTTTATGGTGATAATATGAAATGCCCTAAATGTAATTATAATAATATAAGTGGTGCTAAAGTATGTGGAAAATGCCGAACACCATTAAAAAAATCAAAAAAGTCTTGTCCAAAATGTGCCTTTAAAAATGATATAGAAGATAAAAAATGCCAAAAATGTGGTTATGAATTTGATAAACATAACAATATTGCTTTAAATTTTTTCATATCAGGTATTATTGTTATAGTTTTATATGGATTAATACTAATTGATAAAAAAAATATTGTTGATCAAATTACTTTTATCTTTAAAATAGTTGCAATATTAACAATATTATTTATAATAGGAAATACTTTCTACTTTAGTAAAAAGAATTCAATAAATATAAATAAGGAACTATATACTAATGAAAGAATTAAAAAATTAGAAATAATATCAAAAATACTTTTAATTATATTAATAATTATGTTATTATGTTTAAGCATTTATGTGTATTTTAATTATTTGAGGTAGTGATAATAATGGAAAGATTACAAAAAGTAATAGCAAGTAGTGGTTATACATCTAGAAGAAAAGCAGAAGAGTTAATAACTCAAGGGAAAGTATATGTTAACGGTAAACAAGTTAAAGAATTAGGAACTAAAGTAAACTATGAGGATGTTATAACAATAGATGGTAATGTAATTAATAAAGAAATTCAAAAGGAATACTATTTATTAAACAAACCTCGTAATTATATTTGTTCTTTAAGTGATGAAAAAAAACGTAAAACAGTAGTATCTTTAATTGAAACGTCTACAAGAATATATCCAGTAGGTAGATTAGACTATGATACAACGGGGTTACTTATTCTAACTAATGATGGAGAATTAGCTAATATATTAATGCATCCTTCTAATAATGTTGAAAAAGTTTACATAGCTAAAATAGAAGGAATACTAATGGTTGAAGAAATAAAAAGACTATCAGAAGGAATAATAATCGATAAAGTAAAATGTAAACCAAAAAGAGTAAAAGTAAGAAAAAAAGATTTAGAAAAAAATACTGAAATAGTAGAAATAAGCATAGTTGAAGGAAGAAATCACATAGTAAAAAGAATATTTAACGAAATAGGTCACGAAGTAATAAAACTAAAAAGAGAAAAATACGCATTCCTTGATGTAAAAGATTTAGCATCTGGAGAATATCGAACATTATCATTGAAAGAAGTAAAAAAACTATACAATTTAAAAAGCAAGTAAGTTTTACTTGCTTTTACTATGCTGCTTTATCATCTGATTCAGCATCTTGATTAGTAGCTGGAAAGTCTACTTCATCAGCAACTTCATTGATACTAATTGCTCCAGCAGGACACATACCAACCATATCTTCTGGAATATCATTTTGTGATGTTACTACTGCAGAACCATCAACTCCACTAAGCTCAAAATTATCTCCGTACATACTAGCACATAAACCACAACGAAGACATAAATTAGAATCAACACTCATTACTTTAGCCATATTATCACCTCATAATTATTATAAACTATGCATAAAAAAAAATAAACTTAAAAAAATGTAAATTTTTTAAAAAAAAGTATTGCCAAATATAAAAATATATAGTATAGTATAAATGTAGTATACAGAAGCGATACTATAATGATTATGACTAGGTCATTAGTTCATAATTATATATTACTCTTAACAGAGTAATGATTTGAATTATAATTATGACAATTTGTATCGCTAGCTTAATTTTATCACACTGTATAACTACTAAAAGAATGTTGCGAAGAGACAACTTCAATTAGGACACTGTATATACGTATACTTAATTGTTACAGTGAACAAACTATTCTATTCTTATTTTTAAAGAATAGAAGGAGGAAGAGCTCGTAACTCTTTCGATTCTAGATAAGTCATTACTCGTATGTTTAGTCAAGTAAAAACCTAACGGTTCATACATGTTTTATTATCCTAATAGTAATGGCCGCAACAAAGAGAGAAGAACTCAGTTGGTAAAGCTTATTAATGAACTTAATAAGTGCTAAACGATTACCTAGTATTCTAAAATGAATTTCTTATATTTTTAGAATTACCATGACGGTTCTTATTTTAAAAAGTAACTGGTTAGCGCTAGTTATTTTTTTTTGTCAAAAGGTTGATTTTAATATACTATAATGATAAAATATATATAATATGATAGGAGGAGAGTAGAAAATGGCAATAAGATCTACATTAGTAAATTGTACTGCTGCAGGTACAGTAAAAAAATATGAATTAAAACTAAATAGTAAGATTAGTAGTAATTCATTTGCGCTTGATAGCAAAGCAAATCAATATTACAACGCAATATTAAATAATTATAGCAAAATTAAAAATCTTTTTACTTCAATAAGTAATGATTATTCTGCTTGTGAATCTCAAGCGTTGGCAGGAGCAGACTTAAAGAAAGCAGTAAAAAAGATTGCTAATGCCTCAAAACATCAAGGAGAATGTTGTGGTAAAAGAAGAGAAAATTTAAAAGAAGCATATAAATATGCTAAATTACAAAAAATGTATGAAGACGTACTAGCTAAATTAATAAAAGCTGGAATAAAATAATAAAGGAGGTAAATCATGGCTGAAAAAATATATGTAAAAAATAAAAATAAATTAAAAAATTACATTGTAAGTATTAATGGAAAAATGACGCAATTAGCTACTGAAATAAAAAGTCTTAGTTCAAATATCGATAAAATGATGAAAGGTGATGGAAAAACTCCTTATTGGAACGGAGAAGATGCTGCAGGTTTCTTTAGATTAGCAGTTTCAAACCTAGCACATGATATCGAAGTATATAAACAAGAAAGGGCAAGATTAGAATCATTGGGAAGTTTATATGAATTAGTCGATCAAGGATATAAAAAATGATTAAAATAGATGAAGAAACAAAACAAGCTTTAGCCAAATATGTTGGACCAGACGGAAGATTGATAATAGATGAAAACCTTCCTGATGATATAAAAGAAGCTTTTGAGTTTTTTAATCAAGAAGGTATAAATATATTAAATTTCCCTGAGAATCTTCATTTTGCTCCACCTGCTGATGAGGAAGACGTTTTTGCTGATGGCGAAGATGAACCTACTGAAGTAGATAAATTACTAGAAAGTGTATCGTTGTCTACCGGAATAGATGAATTAGAAGAAAATACTTCTAGTCAACCTGTAACACCAAGTGTTAACACCCAAGCTGTTGATACTGAAAAGGTTAACCAGGAATTGGCAGATTTAGACGAAATGTTTTAAACTAATTACAAGAGTAATTAGTTTTTTTTATAGTTGATTAGATTGTATTTTTATTATTATAATTGTATAATTAATACAATAGAGGAGGCTTGATTATGAAATTTATAATTACAGATTCTAAAACGGTTCATAAATTTCGACTTCCTCAAGATGATCAAAAAAGTTTTACTATTAACTTGAATATTTTATTATCTAATAACCATGTAAATGAAATTATTTCTTTATATAAAAATTCAAATAATAATTGGACCCTTAAAACATCAGAAGAGTATACTATATATAAAGATGGTAAAACAATAAATGAAATAGAATTTAACAATGATTTATTGTTTGATATTAAATTTAAAAATTATCCTGATATATGTCGAGTATATATTATGTATAATAAATCAGAATACTTAGCTTATAGGATTAATGAACTAAATAATGTTACTGTCGGCAGTTCACCGGATAATATTTTGTCATGTCCTGAATTACAAGAAAATGTTGCTATTATCGAAAAAAAAGAGTTTAGTGATTACCTATATAAAAAAGGAAATGTTAATAATGTATATCTAAATTCTCAATCAGTAGATAGTACTAAAATATCAATAGGAGATAACATTTTTATTAATGGTATAAATATAATATATATGAAAAGTCTCTTACTTGTAAGTAGTCCTATATATAAAATAAATATCCAAGGAGTTCAATCATACGAATTAAAGAGTGAGGAAATACCAGAATTAACACCAGTCACTCAAGTAGAAAAGAATACGAAATTATATGATGAATCCAAGTTATTTGTCCATTTACCAAGATTGAAAGTAGAAGTGGAAAAAAAAGAAATAGAAATACAATCTCCTCCCGACAAAGAAGTTACTCAAAGAACACCTGTCATTTTTACAGGCGTCTCTTCTCTAACTATGTTATTCGTATCCAGTACATCTTTGATTACTTCAATCGTTAATTATACTAAGAATAATAGCTCATTATTGGAATTGGTATTAGAACTAATTGTTTTTGGCTTGATGTTTATTAGTAGTTTTTTAATTCCTTCCCTTGTTGAAAAATGGGAAAAACAGCAAGAACAAAAAAGAGAAAGAATTCGTCAAGAAAAATATACTTCCTATTTAAATGAAATAATTAAAGATATTCAAGAATCATTAACTAAAGAGGAAGATATCTTAAAATACAACAATATATCTATTGAAACTATTATAAAAAACATTGACGAAAAAAGTAATAATATATGGGATCGTGATATATTTGATACAGATTTCTTAGATGTAATGTTAGGTATTGGTGATATGCCAGCAAGTTTAAAACTAAATGCTTCAAAAAATAGCTTTGAGTTAGAAGAAGATAACTTAAAAGAAATGTTAAAAGGAGTTGTTGATACAAAATTAGTTTTAAACAACGTCCCAATAGTATTATCAATAATAGATAATAGACTTTTACCAATAATAATAGAAGATAATATTAGAGAAGATTATATAAAAAATATAATGTTACAAATAATTTATCACCATTCTGGGAAAGACCTAAAAATAGTTATAATTACTAGCGAAGAAAATGAAAAAAATTGGAGTTATATGAAAAGTTTATCTCACAATTGGGATGATAAATATTCAATAAGATTTTTTGCTACCAATGAAGATGAATTACTAGAATTATCTACTTATCTAGAAAAAGAATTTAACGATCGAAAAGATAAAAACTTTGATAGAGAAAAAGAAGGTAAAGAAAGTTATTTAATAGTAAGTGATACTTATTCATTATTAAAAAATCTTCAATTAATAGATAAAATAACTCTTGAAGACGAAGATTATGGCTTTTATGGTTTAATATTTGCCAATAACATTAATAATTTGCCTAGTAGATTTAAAAAGATAGCAGAAATTCATTCTGACAAAGGAATGATAATAGATAGAAATGTTAATAATTCTGAACAAATCACCTTTAATCCTAATATTTATCCGAATCTTGATATAAATATGTTAGCAAGAAATATTGCTAATATACCTATAAATATTAAAAGTTCTGAAACAGCTATACCATCAAGTGTAACATTTTTAGAAATGTTAAATGTTGGTAGAATAGAACAACTAAATATACTTAATAGATGGAAAGAGAATAACCCAACAATTAGCTTAAAGACACCGATAGGAATTAAAGAAAACAATAAATTAATAGAATTAGATTTACACGAAAAATATCACGGCCCCCATGGATTAATAGCTGGTTCTACTGGTTCAGGTAAATCAGAATTTATAATAACATTTATTTTAAGTATGGCTATTAATTATCATCCTGATGAAGTACAATTTGTTTTAATCGACTACAAAGGTGGAGGACTAGCTGGTGCTTTTGAAAATAGAGAAACTGGTTTAAAACTACCTCATTTAGTTGGTACTATAACTAACCTAGATAAAGCGGAAATGAATAGAACCCTAGTTTCTATTAATAGTGAACTACAAAGAAGACAAAAATTATTTAATGTAACTAGAGATACCTTAGATGAAGGCACAGTTGATATATATAAATATCAACGATTATATAGAGAAGGTAAAGTTGAAAAGCCCTTATCTCATCTTTACATCATAAGTGATGAGTTTGCTGAGTTAAAAGCACAACAAGAAGATTTTATGGATGAACTTATATCTGCTGCTCGTATTGGGCGTTCTCTAGGAGTTCACTTAATCCTAGCTACTCAAAAACCTTCTGGAGTAGTAGATGATCAAATTTGGTCAAACTCTAGATTTCGTATTTGTTTAAAAGTTCAAACTACTGATGATAGTACAGAAATGCTAAAAAGACCTGATGCTGCCTATATAACAGAAGCAGGAAGATTTTATCTTCAAATAGGTAATGACGAAATCTTTGAATTGGGTCAATCAGGATGGACAGGGGCTAAATATATTCCTTCTGACCAAGTAAATAAAAAATTAGATGATGGTATATCTTTCTTATCAAATACAGGAGATACATATAAAGAGATAAACGAAGAAATAAAGAAAGATGAAAGTAAGGATTATGGAGAACAACTAGGAAATGTAGTCAGATATATAAGTCAGATAGCAAAGCAAGAAAACATTCATCCAGCTTCGTTATGGCTCGATAGTATACCTGATATAATCTATTATAATAAGGTAAGCCAAAAGTATAATTTTAACGCTAAACCGTTTTATATTAATGCTTTAATTGGAGAATATGATGATCCATCTCATCAAAAACAAGGTATGGTAGAACTACCATTATCTAAAGATGGAAATACTTTCATAATAGGATCAACAGGTAGCGGAAAAACAACTCTATTAACTACTATAATATATTCGTTAATTATTAACCATAATTCAAATGAATTAAATATTTATATAGTAGATTTAGGTTCAGAAAGATTAAAATTATTTCATAAAGCGCCTCAAGTTGGAGATGTACTAACTATCGATGATAGTGATAAAATTAAATTTTTATTCTATATGCTATTAGATGAGAAAGAAAGACGATTTACTTACTATTCAGAGAATAATGGAGAATATATAAAAGATGTTGAAAAAGGAAAACTTCCATTCCCAACAATAATAGTTATTTTAAATGATGTAGAAGTATTTAAAGAAAAATTTAGTGAAGTTTACGAAAGCGATTTTGAATTCCTAGTAAGAAACTGTGCCAAAGTAGGTATTATATTTATAGCAACAGCTGTAAATAGTAATGCCTTAGGTTATAACGTCGATAGTTTCCCAAAGAGAATAATGCTAAATATGGTAGATCCAACAGAGTATTCAGAATGCTTTGAAAAACCACCTATTCCAAAAAGTAATAAGGGCCGCGGACTAATTAATATTGACGGGGAACCATTTGAATTCCAAGTTCCATTAATCTTTGATGATGAACATTATGAGAAAAATATGAATTATGTTCTTAATCAATTAAGCGTTTATCTATTAAATAAAGCACCAAAAGTACCTATTGTTCCTGAAGAAATTGATTTTGAGTTAATAAAGAACAACATCACTAGTATTTCCAAAGTACCTCTTGGTGTTAATACCAATACAGCACAAATAGGTTATTATAACTTTGATGATTTAATAAACGTTATTTCTTCTTCATCTCATTCGTCAGATAAAAAATTCTTTAATAAGTTAATAGAAATATTAAGATTAATAAATAATAATAAAATTATAGTATTAAATGCTTTAGAAAATTGTGAATTAACTATACCAGAAGACGTAAGATATTTTGATAATAGTTATGATAAAGTAGTTTCTGTAATTAATAAAAATATAGATAAATATCTACTAGAGAAAAAAGAAGATACTTTTTGTATATTAATATTAGGTTACGATAGTATAAATAATTTCCTAAATAATAATGAAGAAAGTGTAAAATTAGATGATATTATCTTAAAGAGTAAAGAGATAAACAATTTCAAATTTATTCTATATGACACAGTTGATGAAATTCAAACTATTGAACAAACAGAATATGATGGATATTTTAAGAGAAAAAATGGCTTATGGTTAGGTAAAGAATTTGAAAATCAAACATTATTTGAAACAAATAGTATTTATAGTGATGCTACCTTGAATAATACTATAACTATTGTATACAATGGTGAAGTACAAAATATTAAGTATAATTAGAGGTGTAATATGAATGATAAAGTAAATGTTGAAATAATTGTTCCTGAAATTGAAGAAAAATATAATGTATTATTACCAGTAAATAAAAAAATAGGAACTATAATAATCTTGCTTAATAAAGCAATAAATGATTTATCATTTGGAGAATTTAATATTTCTCGATGTAACAAACTATACAATGCTGATAGCTTGAATTTATATAAACCGGAAAGTTTATTGTTTGAAACTGATATAAGGAACGGAACCCGTTTAATACTGTTTTCTAAATAGCACGTAAGTGCTATTTTCTTATTGTAAATAATAATAATAAGATATTTAAAAAAAATATCATTTATGATATGATTACATAAGATAGGAGTGTTTTCTTATGCGTTCAAGAATGGAAAAATATTATAATGCTGATGAAGTAACTGACAACACTATTGAATTGCCTTCAAGGTCATCAAAAAATCGTGAACTATATAAAGAAGTTAGTAACAAAGAATTAGAAGGTTTTGATGTTAATAGTAATAGTAAAATACTAAATAATAATATTAATAATAGCGTTGATATTGACCAAATAAAAGAAATGTTAGACCGTCAATATAGAGAATTACCTAAGAATAAATCCATTGGTAAAGCAGAAACAGAAATAGGGAAAATATCTCTTGATGAAACTAGAGAATATGATATTAATTCTATCCTTGAAGCTTCTCACAAAAAAAGAGAAAAGAACTACGAAGAAGAAAGACTAAAAAAACTAAGAAATACTCAAGTAGATATATTAAAAGAATTAGAATCTGTAAGAAAAGAAGAAGAAACCATCACAGAAGATATAGTTCCTTCAGAAGAAGAATTAGATGAAATGAAAAGTCATCGTGCCAAAGAAGAAAAAAAATTAAGAGAATTAATAGATACAATAACAGCTAAAGAATTAATAAACGCTGAAACCAGTAAAGAATTAGACCCATTAGATTTATTAAGTGATCTAAGAGGAGATGATGAAAATACTAGAGTTTTAGGAACAATTAACGAAGAAGAAACAAACACAGAAAAAGAATTGAATCCAAAAAATATTCAAGAAGAAAAACAAGAAGAAAAAGAAGATACAACAGAAACAAGTATAAAAATAGATAATACAATTGAAAAAGAAGATACCTTAACTCAAAGTAGTACTCTTACATTTACCCAAAGTGATTTTGATGATTTTAATGACTTGAAAGAAGATATGCGTTTTACAAAAGTATTAATAAAAATATTAATTACAATAATAATAATAGTATTCATAATAGGATGTTTAATACTAGCTAATAAAGTATTTAATTTAGGATTTTTTTAAAGAATAGAAGGTGTTAAAATGCCAAAAAATAATACGAAATATATCTTTATAAATAATGCAATTAATGATTCATTAATTATGTATTATAGTACGAAAGAAAAGCCTCATTCTGTAGAATTCAACTCTTTTATGGTAACTATAATGAGAATGATAGTATTACTATATGGAGAATTAGATATAACAAACTGTTATCATACCAAAAACGAAAAAGGTATGGGAGGATTTGATACCAACTTAACAAAATATGGATTGCCAGAAAAAAAATTAGAAAGATGGAAAAATAACTTTGAAAAGTATTATGAGTTTGAAATGCGTCAAAAAAAATTACATATAAAAAGAAAAAATCCATTTTTTAATGCTGTCCAAAAAAACATGATAGATATGATGTTTGCTAAAAACAAGAAAAAACCATTAAATGCAGAACAAGCAAAAGAATTCTATGATATGCTATTTACAGCGAATAGCTCTGATTTTTATAGACGCACATTTGCATTACTATCTACTAATAATCCATACGAAGTTGATGAATACTTTAGAAAAAATATGTTTATGATATCTAACAAATTAAAAATAGTTCCAATTAAAAGGAGAGTGCTTGCTCAAGACATATATGATTTCTTTGGTATAAAAAAAGAATTGTTCGATGGATTTACTCAACATCAGATTGACAATATCAATAAACAAATATATGATTATTATGGTGTTGATCCAATGGATTACCAAAAAGAAAATAAACTTAGAATTGCTATTTCTGAGGCGAAGAAAAGACCTAATATTCGTATAGTAGCATAGGGGGAAAATATGAAAAAAATAGAAATAAATGAAATAGAATATAAAGTAATTGAAGACTATAATGAAGCAATTGATAAAGAGGTATTAAAAGAAAAAATAACAGATTATTATAGTGGTTTTGACTATATTGTTGGTGATTGGGCTTATGGTAAGTTAAGATTAAAAGGTTTTTATGATAGAGATAATAAAAAAGCCAAAGATCATAATAATATAGATAATGTAAAAAAGTACATAGAAGAAAAATGTGCTTATGGATGTAAGTGGTTTGAAATCAAAAAAATAGATTGAAAACCCTTTTTTTATTTGATATAATTCTATATAGAATAGAGAGGGATTACTATGCCAGAGAAGATTACGATTGTAAAGGAATCAGGCGAATCTATTACTTCGAATATCATGTCAATTTTCATGGTACCTGATAACAACAAACAATATATAATTACAACTGAAAATGCGGTGGATCCTCACGGACTCACTGTTTTGCATGTAAGCGAAATAAAAGGTGATAAGATTATAAAGGTTCAAACGGACGACGAATGGGCAACGATAAAAACCATTATGCGTTCAATAATATCTGGTAGTGTAAGTTCTTTTAAATATGTACCTACAATTAATAATATAAATGCACCTGATCAATATTCGCGAGATATCTCAGTATCTGCTGGAGCCGCTAAAACACTATTAGAAAGTTATACAAATTCTAAAAAAGAAGTAGCAATAGTAGATGATACAACTCCAGAAATTGATCCAAACGCAATAGCTAGCGATTCAATATTCCCAACTGCACCTGTTGATACTGATCAAGATAATGAAATTGTTCCTGGAATTGCTGAAGTTGATGCACCAGTTAATATTGAACCTGCTATAGAACAACCTAACTTATCAGTTGGTGATACTGAACCTAAAGATGCTCAATCTTCTGGCTCCGAATCAGCCCCAGTAATACCAATAGTTAACGAAATAGTTGCATCAGGAGAAGAAGCTCCTGCGATAACTCCAGTTGAAGAAAGTACTCCAGTAGATTTAAGTGTTACTCCAACACCAGAATCTGCTCCTGCTGAACCGAATGCTGTAGAACAACAGGCTTCAGAAACAACTGAAACAGTAACTGAAGAACAACCAGCCCCAGAGATTGAAGGAACAGAAGAAGTAACTCCAGTAGCTGCTGAAGAAACAGTAGAAGAAAAAGTACCAGAAGAAACTCCAGTGCCAGAAGTACCTGCTAGTGAACCACCTGCTGATTCTGGTACAACTATTGAAATACCAACAATAGAAATACCTACTGAAGAAGATAATAATGAAGAAAATAACGAAGAAGGATATGAAGAAGGTACAGAAGGAGGAGCTAGCTTGGTTCCTACTGAAAATGCTACTGAAGAACCACCAACACCAGATATTCCAACTTCAGAAGTAGCACCAATACCTATAGCACAAGAAATACCTAGTATTCCTGAAATAGATCCGGTAGATATTCCAACCGAAACAGAAAGTGTTACTCCACCAGAAGATGTTAATCCAGATGAAATATCACCAGAAGTAAGTACAACAGAAAATGTAGAAATTCCAGAAATTGAGAATACAGAAGAAATAACTACTACCGAGGCATCAGAAACATCATCAGAAATAGTTCCAGAAGAAACTCCAGTGCCAGAAGTACCTGCTAGTGAACCACCTGCTGAAGTGACACAACCAGTACAAAGCCAAGCGACAACAACTGTTGATCCTGAAGCTTTTAGAGACATGTTAAATGAAATAATTAATAATAAAATAGAAGAAGTAATGAATGGAAAAATTGAAACTATTGTTCCTCAAACAATAGAAGGTATTATTCCATCAACAATCCAAGGTATTGTTCCTTCAACTATAGAATCAAGTTTACCAAAAGCTGTAGAAGAAACTCTACCAGGTATTCAAGAATCAATAGAAAAGAAAGTTGAAGAATCAGTAAATAAAGCAGTTGAAGAAAAAGTTGAGGGCCCGATAAAACAAGCTGTTGAGAATACTGTAAGTAATACAATAGAAAAACAATCAAAAGCCTTAAATTCCCTTGGAATAAAATTAGACTTTGGCGTTGAATCTAGTTTTGGTAAGAATGCCTCACTAGATGAAATAGTAGCTGGAGCTCAAGAATTATTTGTCGAAGGCGTAAAAAATTTAATTATGGTTATGACTGAAAGAATTTATAAAGAATTAAGAATAAAAGAAGAAGAATTGAAAAAGCGTGAAGTTATTGTTGAACAAAGAGAACAAGCTGTTAATGAGAAGACAATAGCAATGATGAATGGTACATATAAACCTGAAAATTATGTTAGCCCATCAGTTATTCCTCAAACAGCCCCAATCGCTCAAACAGCCCCAGTAGTTGAACCTGCTCCAGTGGCTCAAACAGCTCCAGTAGTTGAACCTACTCCAGTGACTCAAACAGCTCCAGCAGTAGAACCTGCTTCAGTGGCACCAACTATGGCTGAGCCAGTAGCACCAACAACAGGGCCTGTTGAGAATGCTATCGCACCTGAATCTGAACCTAGTTCACCAACACTTGCAGTAGCAGAGGCAGTACCTGCAACAACAGCAATTACTCAAGAAGCACCAGCGGTGCCAGTGGTACCTGTTCAAGCAGAAGTTCCTGTTGCTAATGAAAATCAAGTTACTCAAGATGTTCCTGTAATTCAAGTAGCACCTGAGATACCAGTAACACCAATTGCAACAGAAACTCAAGAAACTAGTACTCCGCCAGCAGATAATACAAATCAATAAAAATAAAAAAACGAATCAACAAATGATTCGTTTTTTAAATATCAACATTTATTACTCCTTCAATTTCTGGAATATCTTTCTTTAAAGTTTCATAAACTCCATTTTTTAAAGTATCATCAGAAAACATACATTCCTTACATGCACCAGTAAGTTTTACATAGACAATATTATCAATATATTTAACAAACTCTATATCTCCACCCTCCATATTTATGTAAGGTCTTAAATCATTAATTGCTTTTTCGATAAGTTCTATAACATTGAGATTCTTCTTCATAAAATCACCAAAGCCATTATAAAACATAATTTTCTTTATGTAAATAATTAATAATGTTATAATCTTTATGGAAAGAGGTATAAAATATGTTAAAAAAGGGAGACATCATAGAATGTATAGTTAGTGGTATAGAAGAATATGGCTTTTTTATTAAGACTAAAGATGATTATAGTGGTTTAGTCCATATTTCAGAAATTTCAGAAAACTATATAAGAAACATATATGACTATGTTATATTAGGAGAAAAGATAAGAGCTAAAGTAATAGAAATAGATAGAAAAAATAAAAAACTAAAGCTTTCAATTAAAGATATTAATTATAGAATATGTACAACTCTACCTCAAGATGTAGAAAAAGGTTTCGAATCTTTAAAAGAGAATTTACCTATATGGATAGACGAGATAGAAGAGGAAATAAAAAAAGCGACTAAATAGTCGCTTATTTTAATAAATGGTGCCCAAGGCCGGACTTGAACCGGCACGAGGTTTAAATCTCGCAGGATTTTAAGTCCTGTGCGTCTACCTGTTCCGCCACTTGGGCATTTATCTCGCTAAGACTCCTAAAGTATAACGCATTTTTTAATATTATGCAAGAATTTTTTAATAAAAATAAGAATAAAGGTCAATTTTTATCAAAATCAAAAAAAAGTAAAGATATTGTTGACATCTTTTTTTATAATGTGTTATAATCAGTTTGTCGCTGGAGGGATACCCAAGTCCGGTTGAAGGGGTCGGTCTTGAAAACCGAAAGGTCGTGCAAGCGGCGCAGGGGTTCGAATCCCTTTCCCTCCGCCATTAATTATCGCGGGATGGAGCAGTCTGGTAGCTCGCTGGGCTCATAACCCAGAGGTCGTTGGTTCAAATCCATCTCCCGCAACCATGGTCCGTTAGTCTAGAGGCCTATGACGTCTGCCTGTCACGCAGAAGATCACGGGTTCGAATCCCGTACGGACCGCCATTATGGCTCCATAGCTCAGTCGGTAGAGCAGAGGACTGAAAATCCTTGTGTCACT
>CAMODW010000019.1 GCA_946611635.1 uncultured Bacillota bacterium
TACTAAGTAATTTCTTTTATTAATTTAAGATAATTTAATTTGTTGACCATTATCTATATTTAATTTTTTATAACCTAGAAATGCACAAATTAAATCAGCTAATTCTTCTTTATCACTATCTATTAGTGTGTAGTTACCAGCCATTATTTCTTCTTTTGTAGAATAGATTTGATGTAGTTCTTCTAATTCTCTTTTATGTTCTGAAAAGAAATCTTCTTCATGTGCTCTTATTATTTTAACAATACTAATGTCACTATTATCATCTATAACATGATAACCTTTTTCTTCTCTTGTTAGATGATATAATCTTATAGCTTTAGTAATGGGATATATAGTATGAACTCTATCTTCTTCTTCTAAGTTAGCAATATTTGTTTCACTTGCAAACCATCCGATAGAAATAAATCTATTCCTTGCTTTTTTAATAATTTTGTTAGTTTCTCTTAAATGATTAAATGAGTTTTCGTCAATAATTGTTTTAAGTATTCTATATAATTTTTTTTCTACTTTAATTCTATAAAATAATAATTTGTTTTCATCTTCAAAATATTTAGCTTCTTTATAATAACCATGTGTATATAGAGCGTCTCTTAAATCTATTCTATATGCAAGTTCCATATATAATCTCTCCTTCACAATTAATAAGTATACGTATTCTTTATCTTTTGTCAAATTTGTCCTTAAACAATCATTTGAAAAATATGTTATAATTGTAACGGTGATTAAAATGAAAGTAATAATAGTTGGTATTGGTAAATTAGGGGATTACTTGGCTAAAGAATTAGTTGCTGAAAAACATGATGTAACTATTATTGATACAAAATTTAATAATAGAAATAATATTATTAATAATGAAGACTTAAATTATATATGTGGTAATGGCTTAGATTCTAATATATTGCTTGAAGCAGGTATAAGTAATAGTGATTTATTAATAAGTGTTATGGATAAAGATGAAAATAATGTTATGTGTTGTTTATTAGGTAAAAAGTTAGGAGTAAAACACACTATAGCTCGTGTACGTAAACCAGAATATTCTAACTTTTTAACACTTGTAAAAAATGATATAGGATTATCTATGACAATAAATCCTGATTTGTTAACAGCTAGACATATAGCTGGAGTTTTAAGTATACCTAGTGCTTTAGATGTTACTCCTTTTTTTAAAGGTAGACTTCAATTAATAAGTTTAAAAGTAAATGAGAAATGTCCTTTAATAGGTTTGACTATTAAAGCTTTATCTAATAAAGTTACAAAGGATGTAATTGTATGTGCTGTAGAAAGAGAAGATGAAGTTATTATTCCTAAAGGCAATATTAAGTTTAAAGAAGGGGATATAATTCATGTTACAGGTATTAGAAAAGATATTCAAAAATTAATACAATATGCTGGATATATGACTAATAAGATGAAGAAAGTAATGATAATAGGGGGATCTTCTACTTCAGTATATTTAGCTAATATACTTAATGATATGAATATTAAAAGTACTATAGTAGAATTTGATTCTAAAAGATGTACAGAATTAGTAGAATTAGTTCCTAATTCTTTAATAATTAATGGAGATGCTACAGATGAAAATATATTATTAGAAGAAGATATAAAGAATATGAATGGTTTTGTAGCACTAACTAGTATTGATGAAGAAAATGTTATTTTATCTATGTTTGCTAAATTAAATGGTGTTTCAAAAGTAATAACTAAGACTAGTCATATTAATTTAGGAGGAGTACTTGAAAAAACAAATATTGATAGTATAGTAACTCCTCATAAAATAGTAGCTAATCAAATAGTTACTTATGTTAGAGCTATGCAAAATGGAGAAGATAATAGTTGTGAATCTATATATAAGTTTGGTAATAATAAATTTGAAGTATTAGAGTTTATAGTAAAAAATAGTTTTAAAGCTTTAAATAAACCATTAAAGGATATTAGTTTTAAAAATAATATAGTTATAGCAGCTATAATGAGAGGTAAGAATATAATATATCCTGGAGGAAAAGATGTTATTGAAGAGGGAGATACTATAGTAGTAGTAAATGGAAATAAGAATATCAATGAAATAAATGATATTATGGAGAGTAATTATGAATAAATTGATATTTAGATATGTAGGGAAAATATTACAGTCTTTTTCTATTACTTTATTATTGCCTATTATAGTTAGTTTGATTTATAAAGAAAGTTTCTTAGTTTATTTATTATCTGGTTTATTAAGTTTATCTTTAGGTTCTATTTTAAGTTATTTATTTAAAGATGAAAAAGATTTATATGCTAAAGATGGCTTTAAAATAGTTTCTTTATCTTGGATATTAATAAGTATTATAAGTGCTATACCATTTATGGTTGTAGCAAAATTAGATTTCTCTTCAGCTTTCTTTGAAGCTGTTTCGGGTCTTACAACTACTGGTGCTACTGTATTTGATAATGTTGAAGTATTAACAAAAGGTTTATTATTTTGGCGAAGTTTTACTCATTTCTTAGGAGGTATGGGTATTTTAGCTTTTGTAATGGCTGTAATACCGTTATCTAAAAAGGATAAATCTATGTATTTATTGAAAGCAGAAATGCCAGGACCAGAAGTAGCTAAATTGGTTCCGTCATTAAAGAAAACTTTATTTTATTTATATGCAATATATATAGGTTTAACAATTATTGAAGTTTTATTACTAGTAATAGCGAAAACACCTTTTTTTGATAGTATTTTAATTGCTTTTGGGACTGCCGGTACGGGAGGATTCTCTTTATTAAATTCTTCTTTAGGTAGTTATACAGTTATGGCTAAAATAGTGGTAGCGTTATTTATGCTATTATTTGGTGTTAATTTTAATGTTTATTTCTTAATACTTATGAAAGACATAAAAAGTGCTTTAAAAAGTGAAGAATTAAGAGTTTATTTAGGTATTTATATTGCTTCTGTAATTTTAGTTGTAGTTAATACTTATAAGTATTTTACATCTTTTGGGGAAGCGTTATTAGAAGGTGCATTTCATATAAGTTCTTTTATGACATCTACCGGATATAGTGTAGGTGATGTTAATATTTATCCTACTAATGTAAGAGTAGTAGTATTACTATTAATGTTAATTAGTGCTTGTGCTGGTAGTACTTGTGGTGGTTTTAAAATGTCTCGTTTAATAATAAGTGTTAAAAAAATAATGAGAGATTTAAAAAGATTAGTACATCCTAATATAGTAGAAAATATAAAATTTGAAGGGAAAAGCTTAGATGAATCAGTAGTACAAAGTACAACTTCTTTTATGCTATTATATGTAGTATTAATAATAATTATTATGTTTTTTGTTAGTTTTGATCCACTTAATTTGTCTTTTAGTCAAGTAATAAATGCTACTTTTACTACTTTTGCAAATGTTGGTTTATGCTTTGAAATAGGTAGTTTTGGAGCTTTTTCATGGATATCTAAGATAGTATTAAGTATTGGTATGTTACTAGGTAGATTAGAAATATTTCCTTTAATGGTTTTATTTATTAATATTAAAAAATAAAGCTTCTTTACTAATTTGTTATTATTACTTATAATTGTTATGGTGATAATATGCCTAGTTGGTCAATACATTTAAAAATAGGAAAAGAATTATTAAAAAGATATAATTATAATAAGGATAAATTCTTATTTGGGAGTTTAATAC
Source organism: uncultured Bacillota bacterium (assembly GCA_946611635.1). Lineage (GTDB taxonomy): Bacteria > Bacillota_I > Bacilli_A > RF39 > UBA660 > Coprovivens. The sequence goes on from CAMODW010000019.1 coordinate 3,651, forward strand.
CTGATACAGATTATAGTTGGAAGTATAATAGATTTATAGCTCATTATTATGGAAATATTAAATTTACTGAGTGTCAGGCTGAATTTAAAGCTGATATAGAATCTTTTAAAAAAGATTATTTAAAAGTATTAGATGATGATTTAATAAAAGGCTATTATGTTCATTTATTAGCAGATAATTATTATAATAGATATATTTATTATAATAAGTGGATACAAAATGATAATAGAGTAATAGGAGTTAAAACTATTAAAGGTAATTGTATATGTGATTATAGGACTATTGTTAATTATAAGCATGAAGATTTAGCTTTATATGGAAAGAAACTTTTTGCTAAAGAAGAATTATTATTACCGAATGATGGCACTAATGTAATAGATTCTATTAATAATCTAAAAGATGGATATATAACAAAAGAAAATGTTTTTAAAAGAATTAATTATCTACATAATAAGTATTTAAATGAATTTATAAAAATGGATAAGGAAGAAGAAGAAAAAAACTATACTTTGTTTACTCAGAAAGAATTAGATGATTTATTAAATTCATGTATAAGTTATATAATTAGTAAAATAGATGAACTTAGTAATTAATTATATAGTACTATATGATATAATAGTTTATAGGTGATATAAATGAATACAGAGATAGAGGAAAGAGTATTAGAAATTGATAAAGATAAAGTTATTGCTAAGTTAGAAGAATTAGGTGCTAAAAAAATTGGTGATTGGCATCAAAAAAGATATGTTTATGATTTTATTCCTAAAAGAGAGAATGAATGGATAAGATTAAGAACTAATGGAAAAGAAACAACTCTTACATATAAGAATATAGAAAGTAAGGATATCTCTGGTACTAAAGAATTAGAAATAGTAGTATCTGATTTTGAAGAAACTAATCAGTTATTAAAAATAATGGGTTATACACCTAGATCTTTTCAAGAAAATTTAAGAACTAGATATTATTTAGATCATATTGAAATAGATATAGATACTTGGCCATTAATACCAACTTATTTAGAAATAGAAGGCAATAGTGTGGAAGATGTTAAAAGAGTAGAAAAACTATTAGAACTTAATAAGTCTAAAGTAACAACTATGAATTGCCAAGATATTTATTTAGAAGAATATGGAATTGATATAAATCAAATTGAAGAGTTAAAATTTGATGAGGATGAAAATGATAGTAAACCTGAAGTAATAAAGCTTTAGGTTTTTCTTTTGCAAAGAGATTAAATTAGTGAATATTATATAGATAAGGAACCTGTTATATAGCTTGTAAAAAGTTAGAAAGTTGGAATTAAATAGTTATAAAAAAGATAATAATAGAACAAGATGATAAATCTTGTTTTATTATATATTGAATGATATAATTTTTTTAAATAATAGAGGTGATTATATGGAAAAAGAAAAAAAAGACTTACAAGGGGAGGTAAATGGCGAAATAGCCGAAGAAACTATAAAAAAAGAAGAAGATAGTGAACCTAGTAAAAGGCCGATTAGAAATAATAAAGGTAATAATATTATACTTGTAACTATACTTATACTTGTTATTGCTTGTGTAGGTGTTGGTGCTTATTTATTAGGTAATGGTAAAAAAGATGCAAAATTAGATAATAAGAAAGAATCAGAAGTTAAGAATCCTGAATTAAAATCAGAATTTAGATTAAGTGGTAATGGCTTAGAGAAATTTGATTTATATTTTTTACAATTAGAAAATGAAGAAAAGAATAAAGTATATAGTCCACTTTCAATTAAATATGCATTAGAAATGTTAGCTGAGGGATCAAGTGGTAACACTAAAGCAGAATTAGATGCTATACTAGGAAATTATGTAGCTAAAAAATATACTAATAGTAAGAATATGTCATTTGCTAATGCTTTCTTTATTAGAGATACTTTTAATGATAAGGTTAAAAAGGATTATATTGATTTACTTAAAAATAAATATAATGCAGAAATAATATTTGATGAATTTGAAAATCCTAATAATGTTAATAAATGGATTAGTGATAAAACTTTTAAACTTATTCCAGAATTAGTAGATGATGTAAGTACTAATGATTTCTTCTTAATTAACGCTCTTGCTATTGATATGGAATGGGTTAAGAAGATTCAATCTGAACATGAAGACTATGAAGTTAAGTTTGAACATGAAAAAGTAATTGATAAGAATTCTAAAAACGAATGGGAAAGAGAAGATGGAATTAAAGGAGTTTATGTTTCTAGTTTAGATGGTGTTGGTTATCATAAACTTGATTATAAAGATCTTAAAGATGGAGCTAAATCAGTAGAAATTGCTGCAGTAGCTAATAAATATGATATTGTTAAAGAACTAGGAGAAGATAAAATAAGAGAGACTGTTCAAAATGAATTTAATAATTGGATAAAAGAACAGGAAGCAGAAGCTAAGAAAGGCGGTTATAAACTATCTGAAGAAGAAAAGAAATTTGATATGGATAGTTATATTAAAGAGTTAGATAGTAATTATAAACATATGAGTAGTTCAACTGATTTCTTATTTTATGATGATGATAGTGTAAAAGTATTTGCTAAAGATTTGAAAGAATATGATGGAACTACTTTACAATATGTTGGTATAATGCCTAAAGAAGAAAAATTATCAAACTTTATAAAGAATACTAATTCTAGTAAGGTAAATGAGTATATTAAAAATTTAAAAGATATGTCTTTAAATAGTTTTAAAGATGGTTATATGACGATTATTAATGGTTATATTCCAATGTTTAAGATGGAATATGAACTAGATTTAATGGGCGATTTAAAGAAAATGGGTGTTAAAGATATATTTGATTCAGAGAAGGCAGATTTATCTAAAATGACTAGTGAGAAAGAATATATTGATCCAGCTTTACATAAAGCTAATATAGAATTTAGTAATGATGGTATTAAAGCATCAGCAGCTACTGCTCTTGGAGGAAAAGGATCTGCTGATGGTGGATTTAATTATTGGTTTGAAGTACCTTGTATTAAAATTGATATTACATTTGATAAGCCATATATGTATTTAGTAAGAGATAAAGAAAGTGGAGAAGTATGGTTTACTGGTACAGTATATGAACCTGTTGTATATGAAGAACCTGAATATTTACCATATTAAAAAAATTAGACTTTTAAATAAGTCTAATTTTTTTATTCTACTGTAACTGATTTAGCTAAGTTACGAGGTTTATCTACATCTAATCCCTTTGATACAGTTATATAATAACTTAATAGCTGTAATGGTATAACTGTTAATGATGGATAGAAGTATTTATTAGTTTCAGGTATATTTATAGTAAAATCTGCTACTTTATTAACATCTATTTTATTAGGATTAACAGTTATGATATAGGCACCTCTTGATTTTACTTCTACTAAATTACTAATAGTTTTTTCATATATTTCATCTTGAGTAATAACTCCTATAACTAAGGTATTAGGTTCTATTAAACTAATAGTACCATGTTTTAATTCTCCAGCAGCATAAGCTTCGCTATGAATATAGCTTACTTCTTTTAGTTTTAGACTACCTTCTAATGAAATAGCATAATCTAAGTTTCTTCCAATATAGAAGGCATCATGTACATATGAGAACTTACTAGATAATTTCTGAATATTATTAGTATCATCTTCTAAGATATTTTTAATTTTATCTGGTATAGTTTGTATTTCTTTTATTAATTCTAAATATTTCTTTTTGTTTATTTTTCTTTTTACATGAGCCATTTCAATAGCAAGTATGTAAGTAATTATTAACTGAGTACTAAAAGCTTTTGTTGTAGCAACAGCTATTTCAGGACCAGCTAATGTATATAAGACATGATCTGCTTCTCTAGCGATTGATGAACCAACTACGTTTATAATTCCTAATGTTTTTATACCAGCATTTTTAGCTTCTCTTAAAGCAGCTAGTGAATCGGCTGTTTCTCCTGATTGACTTATTATAATAGCTAAACCTTTTTTATTGAGTAATGGTTTTCGATATCTAAATTCTGATGCTATTTCTACACGTACTGGTATTTTAGTTAAATCTTCTAATATATATTGAGCACAAACACCAACATGATATGCTGAACCACAAGCTATAATATATATTTCCTTAATATCTTTTATTTCTTCTTGTGTTAGATTACTTCTACTTATATCAATAGTATTATCTTGGATATAAGAATTAATAGTTTTTTTGATTACTTCTGGTTGCTCATATATTTCTTTAATCATGAAATGCTCGTAGCCTTCTTTTTCAGCAGCACTAACATCCCATTTTATTTCTTGCATTTCTTTTTTTATTACATCACCATTAAGGTCGTAAAATATTACTTTATCTTTTTTTAGACAAGCTGCTTCTAAGTTATCAATATAATAAACATTTTTAGTATATTTTAAGATGGCAGGTACATCTGAAGCAACATAAGTACCATCATCATTTTGACCTATTATCATAGGAGAGTCTTTTCTAGCTACCCATATTTCGTCAGGATAGTCTTTGAACATAACTGCTATGGCATAAGACCCTCTTACTCTAACCATAGTTCTATTGATAGCATCAATAGGTCCTATTTTATATTTGTTATAGTAATAATCAATTATATTTGTTAATACTTCTGTATCAGTATCACTATAAAATTTATAATTATGTTTTTCTAGTTTTTGAATTAGTTCTTGATAATTTTCTATTATTCCGTTATGAACTAAGGTAACGTTTCCATTATTTGATACATGAGGATGGGCATTATTCTCACTTGGTTCGCCATGCGTAGCCCATCTAGTATGACCAATACCTATTGTTCCTTTTAAATTCTTATCTTTTATTTTATCTTGTAAATTTATTAATTTTCCTTTAGCTTTAAATATTTCTATGTTTTTATCTTTTATTGCTATTCCGGCAGAGTCATAACCACGATATTCTAGTTTTGATAATCCATCTAATAGAATATCAACTGCTTTTTTCTTGCCGTTATAACCAACTATTCCACACATAATAACCTCCTAATAAAATATGTATGTGATATATATTTTGTTACAATTTTGATTTTGTTTTTTATATATATCTAACGATTATACTACCGTGATAACATCCGCCGAATTATCGATTGTTATCATTTCCGAAACCTATAGGGTCTGGCGTTAGTTATAAGCTATTCCTCCATTTAGCTTTATAATTAATACTATTATACCAGTTATTCTTGTTGTTAGTAAATAATCTTTACAGTTACTTTTAATAAATATATAATAATATTAATAATAGTAGGTGATGATATGTATTGTTATAATTGTGGAAAAGATGTCTCTGATAATGCTAAGTATTGCCCAAATTGTGGGGCGGATTTAGTTAATAAGTCAACAACTAATTATACTTCTAGTAGTTCTATTGATGAAGAGATGTTAAAAGCTTATGTAGGTAATAATTATGATAATTTTACATCTAATAGTTTTAATTTTGGAATGTTTTTTTTGGGACATTTTTATTTGTTATATAGAAAGAGTTATTTATATTTTGTAATATTACTATTACTTTGTTTTTTTCCTTTATTTGGATTAGTATTTTGGATTGTTCTTTCTGTTTGTTTTAATAAATGGTATTTAAATAAAGCAAAAGAAGATGTACTTGTTATAAAACATAATCATCCTAATTCTAGTAGTGACGAGTTAATAACTTTAGCAAAGAAAAAAGGTGGAACTTCGATTGCTGCTCCACTTATTTATGGAACTGTTATGTTTATTTTCTATGCTTTAATAATATATCTTATTATGCAATTTGTTATTTTTTATTCTAATGAGATACATGATTATGATTTTTTTAAACCAGAGTATTATGATAATTATAATAATGATGATTATGATGAGGGTAATGAAGATGAATATTTCAGTTCTTGTACTGATGAGTCGGATCCTAATTGTATGGGGGTTATAAAAGATTTTACATTTGTAGTTCCTAATAAGTATTATTCTGTAAAAGAATATGAAGAAAATATAAGAGCTAAATATGATTATGCTTATGGAACTAGTTCTTTTTGTAGTTTTGAAGTAGAAACTTCTTTAGAGACAGAAGAAGATTATATGACTAAAATAGAAGAAGATACTTCTCAGTGGGCTTTAATAAAAAAAGGTCAATATGAATATAATAGTTTTTCTAAAGAAGAATATGATGAAGCAGGTGTTAGAGTATTAAATAGTTATTATGTAATTAGTAAGAATAATAATACTTATATGTTAACATTTGTTGATTATAATGATTCGATAGGCAAGTGTAAAAGTATAAGAGAAAAACTATTTGAAAAAGTAAACTTTGATAAAAAGATAGAAAGTAGTACTATAGCTTAAATATGTTATAATATAAATATAGTAGTGGTGATAAATATGAAAAAAAATATTATATTTTTATTGATTATCTCTTTTATATTATCTATTGGTATAGTAAGAGCTGAAAATGATAAAGTAATTATAGAAAAAATAGATAGAATAGAGAAATCAGATGATGTTATTGTTAAAGATCCTGTAATAAATGGATATAGAATAGATTTTGATATTAAGTTTAAAAATGTAGGAGATTATGTTAAGTATAAGATTATTGTTAATAATAAAGATTCAGAAGATTATACTTTGAGTCCTAGTGATAGAAGTGATAATAATTATATTAGTTATGAATATTTATATGAGGATAATAATAAAGTAATTGTATCGGGGTCTAGGAAAGCTTTGATAGTCGTTATTACTTATAATAAGGAAATACCAGATAATTTATTTAAAGATGGTGTTTATAATGATACACATAGTACTAGTTTATCTTTTTATAATAATAGATTACCTGAGGAAGAAATGAAAAGAATAGAGAATCCTAAAACAGGAACAGCTTCTGTATTATTAATTATGCTAACTATATTATTATCTTTTATGATAAGCTTAGTATTAAGTAATAGAAAAGTAAAAAGATATTTAAATATACTTATATTATTTTTATTGTTATTATCACCATTAATGGTTTATGCTATTTCTAACTTGTTTATTACTATTAATTCTAAAGTAGAAGTAGTACAAGCAAGTAAAAAAGTATGTTTTTATAATAATTTTGAAAATAACTATTATGAAGAAGATGTTGTTCAAGAAGAATCACCAAGTGAATTTATTGCAAGAGTAACTTCTACTAAAGATGTGATTAGTTTTTATAATAAAGAAATAATTGATTGCTTTAGAAATAATTATTCTAAAGGAGATACTAATGTTTGCTTGGAATTGTTAAATAATTATAATACTAATCTTGATGATAGTATTATAAAAACTAAAGAAGAAGGTTGTTATTATATCTTGGCGAAGAAATAATTATTAAGCTAAAAGGGGGGAGATATAAGATGAAAGAAAAGGTAAAAACATATACATTAACAAAAGTAGATGGTAAAGTAATTAGAAATTTTACGGGAGAAATGTACGAACGTGATTCTGAGTGGAGAGATGATCAAAAGGATTATTATATTGTAGGTGTTAATAACTGGATTATTAATCCTGATGGTCTTTTTCTTGTACAAAGGAGAGCTCTTACTAAGAAGAATAATCCTGGTAAATGGAGTTCTACTAATGGACTTATACAAGCAAAAGAAGAAAATTATGAAACGGTACAAAGAGAGACTTATGAAGAATTAGGTATTAGTATTAATAAAGATCAAATCTTTTTGGTTGAAGCTAATCATTTAGCGGGATCTCATTTAGTAGTAGATATATTTGTATCTTTATTAGATAAAGATATAGATGAAAAAGATATAAAGAAGCAAGATGATGAAGTAGATTTAATTAGTTATGTTACATTAGAGCAACTTTTAGATTTAGATATATCAACTACATGTTCTTATATTAAAGATTTGGCTCCTAAAATGTATGAAATATATAGTACTAATAGGTACTAAATAATTAATTGTGGTGATAATATGAAATTAGTTATAAAAGATAGAGGACCAGCTAATTGTTATGATGAATTTTTATATATTTGTTTCTTTATAAGAAAGTTTATAAAAAATCCTAATAAGAAAGCTTATAGAATTACGGAATATTATATAATGTGTTTAATTCTTTTATTAATAGGTTTTTTGGTAATGTTATTTTTCTATTTAAAGCTTCATGATTTATTTAGTTTTGCTGTTATGATTTTTGAAGCAACGGTCTTTCTTTTTGAATTAATATGTTTAATAAATGTTATAAGAAGAATTAAGAATTATAGAAAAAAAGAAGGAACAGTTGAAATTGATATTACAGAAAAAGGTCTAAATTATAATATAGAAAGTTTATCTATTGAACTAGAATGGGAAAATATAAAGCAGGTAATTATAAATAGATATACAATTATATTTTTACCAGTTTCTAATAGTTATTCAGTTGTATCCCTTGGTATTGAATATAAAGATGAAGTTATTAAAACGTTAAAAAAATATAATAAAGAAGAATTATTAATAGATAATTGAGAAAAGAATTAAAAATAAATTTTAGTTCTTTTTTTTATTGAATTATATTATAATAAGAAAGAAAGTAGGTGTTTGTATGGATGAAAGAAATTTACATGGTTTGATAATCAGTGTATTGATAATAATAGGGTTAATTATTGTTTTGTTTTTTATAGTAAATAATGATAGAAAAAGAGTAGATAGTCTTACTGTAGAAGAAATAGAAAATAAGAATGTTGAAGAAGAATCTAAGAAGGAAGAAGAGAAAAAGGAAGAAGAAAAAGAAACTAAAGAATTATCAAACTTTACTAGTTTTGAATTGAGTTATACAACGGATTCTGATCCAATTTCTTCTTATAGTGTTAGTTTAAATAGTAATAAAGAATTAATATCACATATTGATGAGAATTGTCCTAAAGAATCAGAATGTGTTCCTTTAAAAGAAGATAATAATGTAATATTAAGTGATGATGATTATAGATTAGTAATTAATTTATATAATAGATTATATACTGAGGAATGGGCTAATAATTCTAAAGGATCTTTTGTTGTTTTAGTATCTAAATTAGCTATGGGAGATAGAGAGTTATATAATAATACATCACATGGATGGACTATATATCAAAAGTATGATAAAGACAATAATGGTATAGTATCATATAGTGAGTTTGCGAAATACTCTTTGGAAAACTTTTAATTATTATATATTAATAATATAGAAGGAAGTATTAAGATGAAAAAGAAGACTAAAAAAAAGAATAGAATAATAAAAATAATTGTGGCTAGTATTACAAGGAATATTATTAGAAGATTTTATGAAAAAAAGCAATAATATTCTTTTTTTTATGCTAGAATAGTATATTTAAGAGGGGATAATTATGAGTGAATCTTATAATGATAAAACAATAGAACTTTCTGGTGAAGAATTATATAAATATATAGAGACTACTATAAAAGAAAAAGAAAAAACTAGTCCTAAAGGGTATACTATAGGTTTTAATATTGGTATTAATCCTGAAAAAAAGATTTATTCTTCTAATACTTTAGAAGAATTAAATGAAGTTATGTATGAATGGGATGGTTATATACCTTTAGGAACAAGGATTGTTTATAATAAAGGGTTTGAAAGTGGTAATTATTTTAATAAAGGAAGTTATTATTATATAGATGATAATACATATATAAATTAATTTGTAGAATTTATTGGTGATGAAGGTATTGTTTCTGATGAAGATTTGATTAATACTATTTATGTTTTTTTAGAATATAAGTTAGATAGAAATATTGATAGAAGAAGAAAAGAAGATATACATAGATTATTATGTAATAGAGATGGTATATTTTATAAACCTACTAGAGAACATAGTATAAAAGATTTTTATAATAATGGTAGTGCTACATGTATAGAATATGCTATTATGGGACAAAATATACTTAGTATTTTTGGATATAATAGCAAATTGTTAATAGTTGATAATCATGCTTTTCAAGTATTAGAAATAGATGGAAAGTATTATCTTTTAGATTTTGCTAAGACTACGGGAATATATAGTATTAATATGGAATTAATTTGTAAGATACCATATTTTTCTTGTATTGGTGATTTAGAGAATGATTGGCTTGAAAAAATCTTTAATGAAGGCGAGGAAATAAGATTAAAAGAATATTTTATTCAAAATGTAGGTAATAGCTTTATAAAATATGAAACTAATACTGATAGAGTTTATAGTGTAGATATCTTTGTAGATAAAAATAATAATAATAAAGAGAAGAATCTTTTAGATGCTATTTACGAATGTAAAGATGATGCGGAATTAATGGCATTAGCAGCAAAAACAATAGTTTATAATACTAAAATAGCTAGAAAGATAAATGGTGATTCTTGCATTGTTGGTGCTAATCTTGGTATTAGTCCGTGTGAAAATATTAATAGTGATAAAGAACTTGTTGATGCTTTGAATGTTTGGGTAGGATATGTTCCTGAAGGAATGAAAATAGTATATCAATATAACGATAACGAAGATGGAATAAAATATACAAATGGTTTCTATTATTATTTAGATGATGATTCTTATATTTTTGAGTTTTTTAAATATATTAGAAATGAAAAAGTAGATAATATGGATGACTTTTATTTATATGTTCACGAATTTTTAGATTTATTTTTAAGAAAAAATATTAATCGTATTGTTAGAGAAGATATGCATCAATTACTATATAGGAGTGATAATTATAATTTTATAAAACCATATAAGGAACATAGTATAAAAGATTTTTATCATAATGGGAGTGCTATTTGCTCTGAAGCTAGTGTTATGGGAAGTAATATATTAAGTGTATTTGGTTTTAATATTGTTATGGTTTTTGATAGAAATCATGCTTATAATGTTTTACTTGATGAAAATGGAAAGAAGTATATATTAGATTTTTCTAATTATGTATATGTAAGGAATATAAAAGGTGAAATTGAATATGCATTACCTTTTTTTGAAGAGATTAAAGTTGATGATGATTTAATAACTAGAGTTATTAATCATCAAGAAGAAATACGTCTTAAAGAATATTATTATTTAATAATAAATAATAGTTTTTATAGAGTTTATAGTAGTAAAGATAGAATATATGGTATGGGAAATGAAGTTGAAAAAGAAGGTAAAAAGTTTAGTTTATAAATCTTTTTACTTTTTTATTTGGTATAATATAGAGGTATGAAAGAAGGTATATAATGAATAAACCTGTAGTCTTATGTATATTAGATGGTTGTGGTTATAGAAAAGAAAGTGATGGTAATGCATTTTTAAATGCTAATAAACCAACTTTTGATATGTTAATGAAAAAGTATTCTCATTCTTTACTTCAAGCTAGTGGGAAAGCTGTAGGGCTTCCTGAAGGACAGATGGGAACTAGTGAAGTTGGTCATATGAATTTGGGTTCTGGACGTGTTGCTATGCAACCACTTGAAACTATTACAGCAGCTATAGATGATGGAACTTTTTTTGAAAATAAAGAAATATTAGATGTTATTAAGCATGTAAAAGATAATGGTAGTAATTTGCATATATTTGGCTTATTAAGCGATGGTGGTGTTCATTCACATATAAATCATGTTTTAGCATTGCTTGAGATGTGTAAAAGAAATGATGTTAATAATGTCTATTTTGATATATGCTTAGATGGTAGAGATACTTATGAGCAAAGTGCACTAACATATTTAGATCAACTTAATAATAGAATTAAAGAATTAGGTATAGGTAAGATTAGTACTATATCTGGTAGATATTATGGTATGGATAGAGATAATAATTTTGACAGGTTAAAACTTGCATATGATGCGATAGTATATGGTAAGGGACCTAAATATAATAGTTATAAAGAATTAGTAGAAGATAATTATGGTAAAGGGGTTTATGATGAGTTTGTAATACCAGGTCTTATTGATTCTAATCCTTTAGAAGATAACGATGGAATAATAGCATTTAATTTTCGTAAGGATAGATTAAGAGAAATGTTTACATTACTTTCTAATCCAACAGCTTATGAAGAAGATGCTAATAAAAAAGAATTAGAAGTAAAACATTTTAATAATCTAAAAGTATTAACTATGTATCCGGTTACAGAAACGGTTACATGTCCACATGCATTTAATGATTTAGATTTAAAAAATATTTTAGTAGATTATTTACATGAAAATGGCTTAAGTCAATTAAGAATAGCAGAAACAGAGAAGTATCCACATGTTACATTCTTCTTTGATGGTGGTAAAGAAGTAGAATATGATGATATGAAAAAGATTCTTATTCCTTCTCCTAAAGTAGCTACATATGATTTAAAACCAGAAATGAGTGTATATGAAGTAACAGATAATTTCTTGAAAGAAGTAGGTAATTATGATGTTACTATTATGAATTTAGCTAATGGAGATATGGTAGGTCATACAGGAGTTTATGAAGCAGCTAAGGAAGCTGTTGAACATATGGATAAATGTTTAACTAAAATATATGAAAAAGTTAATTCTTTAGGAGGAGTTTTACTTATAATAGCAGATCATGGTAATTGTGATGTTATGTGGGATGAGAATCATAAACCAGTTACTAGTCATACAACTAATCCTGTATATTGTATTATTACTAAAGAAGGAATAGAACTTAATGATGGTAAGTTAGCTGATATAGCACCAACTATGTTGGAACTATTAGAATTACCTATTCCTGAGGAGATGACGGGTAAATCATTGATTAAATAAGCATTCAAATGAATGCTTTTTTGCTTTAAATATATGATATAATTAAGATAATATAGCTAACGATAAAGGAGAGTAGGTATGATGCATATTAATATTATTAATAAAATGCCTGATAGAATTAGATATATTTTAATTAAGAAAAATGTTTATGATATTTCAGATGATGAATTCTTGAATATAATTGAGTCGTTATCTATTAGAGAATCTTCTAAGTATTTAGATTTGTTAGTAGATAAATATAATAAAAAAGAAGCGAATGATGCTTATATTATAAGATTGGTTATTTTATGTTATAAGAATTATTATTATGTTGATGCTAAATCTAAATTTGATAATTTGAAGTATAAGATTAAAGATAAGTCTATTGTTATAAAGACATTAATTAATTATCATGAAACTGAAGATGAAGATTATAATAAATATTGTTTTTTGAAATATTTTGCCGGAATATTATCTTCGGTGGAGATAAGACAGGTTTTAGAAACCTTTAAAGATAATTACGTTAAAAAATTCATTGAAGAAGAGAGTGCTTATTTACAAGTTGAAGATTTAAATGCTCTTTTAAAAAGAATTAAATATGATGTAGGAAATATTGAAATATTTATTGATAACTTTTCTGATGAAGATTTTGTAGATTTTATAGTATTTGCTTTTGATTCTCAAACTTCTAAGTACTTTTATAATATAGCTAAGAAATATATACTTGAACATATTACGAGATTAAAAAGAGATAATTTTGAAAAAGAAAAGGGATTGTCTTTATTAATTAAAGACAATATTAATGTAATAAAATCTAGCGATTTACTGCATTTACTATCAATATTTAATTATTTGGATTACTATGGGGACTTTTATATTTGGTCAGCTGTTTTTAGGAGAGTAGAATACTTATTAAATAATGGTGAAGATGTACAAGGGATATATGATTTGTTTTTTAGTTATTTTGATGAAAAATCTTCTATTTATTCAAATAAAATTTATGCTTTTGTTGATATTGTAATGAAGCGTTGGGAACATATTATTACACTCTTAAAAAATCAAAATAATAGTGTAAAAAAAGAGTTTATTATTTATTATACTACTATGTATATTGATAATTCGTATTGGGAAGAAAACTTTAAAAAGCTAGCTCCAGTTTTTGTTGAGTTTAGTAGTGAAGATAAGAAAAAGTTTTATCAAAATAATAATAGTCAATATAATAATAGTCAATCTATTAAATTTGTAATTCTTTATTGTTTTGGGCTTTTTAATATAGAAGATAAAAAAAGTCTTTTAGATGCTATTAGTAATGATTTGTTGAAGAAGTATATAAATAATTTTTTACAATATACTAATCCGGAATTAAATAAAATAATGTATGAAAGATTAAAAGAAAGCATTATAGATATATTACTTGATAATAAGCATTGTATAAATGATTTTTATTGGTTGTTAACAAAAGAAGAAAAGAAACGTTTAGTTAGAAAAATTGAACCAGAAGATAATGCTGTGATATCTAATGAAATTATACTAGACATGGTAAAATATAAAATAAGATATACTGTGTTTGAAAAAATGGATGCAGAAAGAATGATAAAAATATGGCCAGGTCTATTAAAAACTCTATATAGTGATAATGAAATGGAGGTTACTATAGAGGATTATTTGTTAGAGGATTATTTGTTACCATTTTTTAAATGTCTTCCTGAAAAAGAAATAGAATCTTTTCTTGATAACTATAAAACAATTGTTAGTGATTATATAGTAGAACAAGCTTTATTATGTTTAAGTCCGAAGAAAAAGAAAGCTAGATTTCTTAATTATTATGATAAAAACAAAATTGATTATCTATCAGATGTTCTTATTTCACTTACTAAAGAAGAATTATTAGAATTATTAGTTAATAACGAAATTGATTTATCGAATTATATAGGGGTTGTTAGTCATCTTATAAAAATAGGTATTACATTAGAAGAATTTAAAGCTATCTACAGCAAGAATATAAAAAATGATGAGAAAAACGATTTAACTATTGCGGAAGTAATTACCTTAACTGGAAATAAAAAATACTATGATTATTCTGAAGATTATGAGATGAAATATAATGATAGTGTTATTTATTTGTTATTTGATTTGTTATTCTATAATGAGGATAAATTTGAAAAAATAGATAAAGATTTATTAAAATATTTGATAAAAGAATTTGGGGGAAAAGCCAAAAAACGGTATTTAGTTAATGCTATAATTGTACTTATTTCTAAGGATTATAATTATTTTCTTGAATACTATAAAAGTACTGATATTTCGTTTGATACTCATGACGTTTTACAATTTATAATAGAAATATTTAATACTCAAGGTGTAGAAAAAACTATTTCTTTTATTAAGGAAAATAGGAGTATTATAGATAGAATGGATTCACCTGATTTTTCTATAATAATGGATATGGACGAGCAAATTAAGAATTATTTCTTGAATGATTATAGTAATGATAAGCTCTTTGTTAAATATATTGGTGATGATGATGAATTAATATTAGATATTATTAAAAAGAGATTAGGTAAAGATTTTGTTGAGTCTAGATCGAAGGAATATGCAAGGGATTTAATTGAAATATATAGGTTGAAATTACCTAGAAGATTACATGATAGTAATAATCGGTTAAACAATAGCATTTTATTTAATAGAGAGTTTATTGAAAATTTATATTATGTTACAGGATTAGATTTCGTAGAGTTTTCTCAATATATGTATAATAATTCAGATTTAATTCTAGTTGTTAATGTAATTACTAAGCATAGTGATTTATTTGTGTTAATATATAATCTTTTATATTCTTATACTCCTAAAAATGAAACGTTAAAAATGGATTACATAAGAAAAGTAGCTACTTTTGTTGATTTTAATGAAAAACTATGTAGAGATATTAGTAATACTTATATGACTAAAGATAGAGTTCAAAAATTGGCAAATCTGTTTAATTATAGTTTTAAAATTGGTTTAGAAAAGGTAGAAGAACTTGATTATCTTGATGAAATAATCGATCTTAAAATAAAAAGAATTGTGAATAATCCTAGAGTTACTGCTTTAGAATTGAAAGATTTATTTTTAAAATATCTTTTTAATTTAAGTTTAGTTAGTTATAGAGATATAATAGATAATTATATTAATCTAGAAACTATTGAAGATATGGAGAAAAAAGATTTAAGTCAAGACCAGAGAGAGTTATTAAGCCAAATAAAATATATTCTTACTCTTGTAGAAAATACTATTCGTAGTTCAAATGATATTGATTTTTTGAAGAAATTGGTGCTTAGGTTTATAGCTACAAGTGAACAAAGAAATCAATTTAAAAAATTGTTTAATTTAGGAACTGATATTAGGGAATTAATTAGAAGAGTATTCGAAAATGATATGAATGCTAGTTTGACTAGAATAGATGAGTTGCCTGATGAATTATATGATGAAACAATGGAATGTTATGATTTGTCGGAATCAGAATATGGCTTATTAATACACGTTACTTCATTAGATGCTTTGCCTGGTCTTGTTACTCCTAGATTGACAGGAATGAAAATAATGTGTTTTAACGCTATTAGTGATAGAATGGTCAAACCATTTTATGGATATGATTATCATTCAAATAATGTGCAACTTGTATATGATTTTGTTCCTGAGGGTAAATTTGTGGGATCATCTTTTGTTAACTTAGGTTCTAATGGTGATATTAAGAAAAATGATTATGATGTTAGTGGAGTAACTTATCATCAATTAGAATTTAAAAAGAATACTTGTACTGGTACGCGTAATTCAGAATTTAATCTTTTTAGAGATGGATTAAGAATCAAAGGAATAAGAATTAATGGTGATACTCCTGATGCTACTGAACGTGAAGCTAAGAGAATATTGGAAGAATTATTGAAAACAAAGGTTCCATTTATAAAAACACAAAAAGTTAGCGAGATGATTGTTAATCCTAAAAAAATCTTGGGGCATACCAAAAAAAATGAAAATATAAAAGAAGAAAAAGGTTTAGAAAAGACCGTTATGGATATGATAAGTGAATTGGGGTATATTCCTAAAGAAGAGATTACTAATTTTAGAAACGTGGGATTGGAATCTGGGGCAACTCATCCTTTGTTTAAAGCCTTTGATAAAAATGGAGAGTTAGTACTTATTAAACCTGGTATGGATAAGAGAATGAATAGGATACAACAACATAGAGTTTTAGCAGTACAGCTTGGCTATAATATTCAAAAAATAATAAATCCAAGAGGGGCCGTTCCTGTAGATGTAAAAGAAATTGAAGTAGGAAAAAACAACGAAAAGGTATTGTGTTCAATTGTAAAATTTATTCCTAATACGCATGATTTTTCATTTTTAGATGGTAACTTTGATGATATCGAATATGAAGTATTGTCGAAAAATCAGATGGAGACTGCTTTTGCGGATACCATAGTAGATTATTTGATAATGAATTATGATGCTAAAGGTGCCAATTATTTAACTGACGGTAATTATGTTTATGGTATAGATAAGGAGCAAGCATTAAAAAATGCTGATATAAAAGACACATTTAGTATTATTGATTTTAAAAACAGGTCTAATTCAAGGTCTTTGTTTATAAAAACAATAATAAATGCTATTGAAGAAGGAATGCAAGAGGTTCCAGAAGGGTTGTATGATTATTTAAGAAACATAGGACATATTATTGATAGCTATGATGAAAGTGAATATTTAAAGCTTTTCTATCCTTATATTGATTCAAGATTACATGCCGAAGATACGAGCTCTATTATTAGTGAGGAAGAAAAAGATGTTATGATTGAAAATATTTTGTATAAGAAAAGAAATGTTCTTATAGAAATAGAAAAATTGATTAATTACATTGAAGAAAAGAAAATTAAAAGTAATTTTTCTTATAATTAATAATAAAGAGAAAAGAACTCAATGTTTTGAGTTCTTTTTAAATACCTAATAATATGCCTGCTATTTTAAAATATATAAGTAAGGAACAAGCATCTACTATTGTTGTAATAAATGGAGATGCCATTACAGCAGGGTCAAAACCCATTTTTTTAGCTAGTATCGGTAGAGTACAACCTACTAGTTTAGCTACGGTAATTGTTATTAATAAAGTTAGACATACTACTAAAGAGATAGTAAATGATAAATGATTGAATAACATTAATTTAGCAAAGTTAGCTATTGCTAGAGTTAAACCACAAAGAATGGCTACTCTTAATTCTTTCCATATTACTTTAAAAGTATCTTTGTATTCTATTTCTTCTAATGATAATGAACGTATTACAGATACACTAGCTTGGGAACCTGCATTACCACCTGAATCCATTAGCATTGGTATAAATGATGTAAGTACTACATAAGCAGCTAGAGCGTCTTCAAAATGAGTAATAATACTTCCTGTAAATGTAGCACTTATCATAAGTAGTAATAGCCAAGGTATTCTTTTACTATAAGTTTCAAATACTCCTGTTTTCATATAAGACTTATCGGTTGGTGTTATAGCGGCCATTTTTTCAATATCTTCTGTAGCTTCTTCTTCGATAATATCGACAATATCGTCGATAGTTATGATACCAACTAATCTATTTTCAGAATCAACAACAGGAAGGGAACTATAGTTATAATCTTGGAATAGATTGGCAACAGCTTCTTGATCCATTAAAGTATTAACAGGATGTTTGCATTCTTCCATAACATCGTCTATTAGTGTATCAGGATCGTTTATCAATAATTCTTTTACAGAGACAGTTCCAAGAAGTTTTCTTTTATCATCGGTAACAAAACAGCTGTCGTAAGAAACAAAATCATCTTTTTGTTTTCTTATTCTTTCTATTGATTCCTTAATAGTTAATCCTTGTTTTAAATGAATGTATTCTGTAGCCATTAAGGAACCTGCTGAATCTTCAGGATATTTTAATAATTTGTTGATATCAGCTCTAGTTTCTTTATCAACATTACTTAATAATTTAGTAACCATAATAGCTGGCATTTCTTCAAAAAGATCGGCAGCATCATCAGTATACATATCTTCTATTAACCATTTTGATTCGGCTTGAGTTAGAGAACTTATTAATTCTCTTTGAACATCTTCGTCTAGATTAACAAATACTTCAGTGGCTTTATCCTTAGGAAGTAATCTAAAGATTTTAATTAATCGTTCATCTTTAAAATCACTTAAGAACGAGGCGATATCATATTCATTCATTTCAATTAATTCTTGCTTTAAAGCAATAGTATTTTTTTGTTCTACTAATTCTTGTAATTTTTCAAAATTCATAATATCACACTCTTTCCTTTTTTTACTTATCAAATGATAAAACTAAATTCTTTTTAAGTCAACAATTATATTTGATGATTTTTACATTTATTCATAGTATACTATACATAGTAGGTGA
>CAMODW010000020.1 GCA_946611635.1 uncultured Bacillota bacterium
TTCTATCATAGAAATTATATCATTTTTATATAATAAAAAAAAGAGATTTTTTAATATCTCTTTATAATATTATATTTTTTAGATTAAAAGCAAAAAAGTCTATTAATACTTTTTTTGTGTCATCATCATATTTTCTTGTGTTTAGAATAATGTTTAAAATATTTTTCATAGAAAATACTTCTGAAAGTGTATTGTATCCTAAATCTCTAAATATATTGAATATTTGTCTAGTAATAAGTTTTCTTTCATCATAACTATATCTTTCTAACCATTTTTCTATACTTTTTTGCCATTTTTGACTCAAATCAGACAATTGATCTTCTACAAAGTTGGTATCTTCTATTTCCCAATTAAAAATAGAATGAGCTCTTACATCTTTATAAAATGATTTAACTATTATATCTTTTACATCATGATTTAATAATACTCCTACTAATGAATAGTTAGGTATTATATGTTCTATCTTGTTTTTAATAGTTAGGTATTTTCTATCATCTAAGTATTCCTTTAATATACCAGGTCCATCAAAAGAATATATCTTTTTTATTTTATCTTGTTTAAATCTAGATTGATACATAGAAGCCGTTACTGATAGTCTTCCACCTTTAGAATGACCTACTACTATTATTTCTTTATCAAATATGCTTATCGCTTTATTTAAATAATTAATGGCATCTTTATCAGCTGGAGTTAATTCAACACTAAAAAAGTTCAAATCTTCTTCCCAAGCAGATAAATTATCATCTGTTCCCTCAAAGGAAATAATTTTTCTTCCTAAGCCTATGTTTAGTGTCAAAGCCCCAAATTGTTCATTGTTACTAAGTTTATAAACATAATTAGATATTCTTATATCCTTATATCTATTTAATTTTGGAAGTTTAGTAGCTAAATCGTATATGTCTTTTTGAAAAGCCTTATTTTTCACATATTCTTTCTTATCTTTATTATCTATAAATCTACGAAGAGCATCTTGTAAAGGAATAGTTTCATTCTCCATTAGATTTGTAAAATCTAAGTAGGATAACAATGAAAAAATAGAATAATCTATATTATTAAGAGTTTTTTCTTTAAAAGTTATATTCCCATATTCTTTTAAATAATTATATATATTTTTCATAATTACTACCCGTCTTTCTTTTTTTTAGCAATATAATTATAGCTATATTATTGATAATTGACAAATTTACTATTATTCATTTCTTTTTCTATCCATAACATAATAAAATTTACTATGTAAGTAATTTCTTCTTGGGTTAATTCTCTTCCTTTTTTTATATTATGAATTCTATATAGACAAGATCGACAGCAAAAGCCATTGGCATGCATTGCTATAAAGGAAGGATGAACTTGTCTCATAGGAGTTTGTTTCCCATCATTTAAAGGACTTGCTGGAGCTAAGCGTGAATTAATAAAATCGTATGTATCTTGTTTTATTTTATCTAGTCCTTTTTCTTTTACGTACAATTTCATTTTTGCATTTAAATGAAACGATCCTCTAAATTTGGAATTTCCCAAACTATTCATTTTGTTTATTATATCCTTATTCATTATTACCATCTCTCGATTATAATATACATTATATTAATTGAAAATCAAGTATAAAAATGATATATTAATAATAGGTGGTTAGTATGAAAGCGAATAATAGCGCTGTTTTAAGCACTGATGATTTAGTAGTTTATACAAGTTTAGAAAGATTACTTTTAAGTACACATGCTGAAAATCTAACTAGACTGTATAATTCTATTAATGATTCTTTAAAAAATGGTATTTATCCTACTAGTTATCTATTGAGAGTTAGAGATTTTATGAATAATAAGATATCTTATGTTTCCGAACACATCAAAGAATTACATGAAAAACTTTTATCTTTGACTAATGTTAATAAACAACTTAGTTCTATTATTAAAGCACATAAAAAGAATAATACTATTTACCTATTCGATAGTATAAACGGAGCAATAAAATCAAAAAGAAAAGAAGATATAGTTGATGAAAAAGTATTAATAGAATATGATATGAGAGATGGTTCTACTTATAATTCTATTGTAGAAACTGATAAGAATATTATTATTAGCAACATTAAAAAAGCTTTTGAAATAGGAGAAGAAGTTTTTAATGTTGATTCAGATAGTATCAACAAATTATTAAGAGATACCTTATTTGTATCACAAATTTATTATCAATTTTCTGAATATATAAGATATATAGAATTTACTCTTTATAATAAGGACATAGGTATAATAAAGTTATATGATAATTACCTAAAGATACTTTTAAAACTAAAGAAAATGGCCGAAAATATGATTAATTTCATTAATGAAAATAAAGAAGATTGGAAGAAAAAAGGTATTGTTGTTGATGATGATTCTTTTTTAAGAGATATGTATATGTCTGATGAACCATATATATTTTCAAAAGAAGAAATTCAAAAAAGTATTTATGGAGATATTTTTCAAAGAAAATTAGGTATTTAAAAAGATTTTCACTTTTATTTGTGAAAATCTTTTTTCTTATTATAAAATGTTACTACGTATAAAGATATAAATGCTATGATGAATATTAATCCTATTATTAGTTTCCCGGCATATATAAAACCCAATCCTATAAGAGATAATATTATAAATCCTACTATATCTAGTACATGACTTTCTTTTTTATTCTTTTCGTATAAAAGAAAGACAAAAGCATCTTTTGAACTCTCTAATAACTCAAATAATTCTTCGGCATTTTTATATGCTTTTAATTTATATGTTTTGTTATTTGGTAATTGTATTTCTAAATCCGAATTAATGCTTTTAACTTCTTTATTATCAAATATTCTAGAATATAATTCTTCTCTTGTCTTAACAATTGAATCCTTAGTAACGTTAGAATCTTCAAAATTATTATAATAATCTATTATACTATTTATTTGTTTTATATAATCTTCAGGTTTCTTTTTTTCTTCTTTTTTCATGATATCACCTTCTATTTAATTTTATCATACTTTATTATATTTATGAAAAATAATATTTTATAACAATAAACAATTATTTTTTTATAGGATTAACATGTATAACTGTTAAGTATATTTCTTCAACTTCTTTATCTATTTCTTTTTCTAAGTTATTAGCTATTTCGTGTGAAGCGAAGGTGGTTAAGTTACCATCGACAAATATTGAAAAAGATATTTGATATTGATACCCGACAGGTGTAGCATTAAAATGTGTTACTTTTTCTATTTCTTTATGTCTTTTAACTATACTTAGCACTTCTTTTTTTATTTCTTCAGGACATGTTTTATCCATTAAGACATCATAACTATTTATAAAAATTGAAGAAGCATTTATGATTATCCATATACCTATTAAAATAGCTACTATGCTATCTATATATTTTATATTGTTAGCTGTTAATATTACGGATACTAATGTTGAAATAGTTATAAAACAATCGTTACGATGATCGTTAGCATTAGCTTTTACCAAAATATTATTATGTTTTTTAGCTATTTTGTTAGTATAAATATATAAAGTTAACTTTGTAATGATTGTTATAATGCAAACAATAATTAACCAAACGCTATAGTTATATAGTTTTGGTTTCATAAGACTTTTTGCTGATCCATATATTACTTTATAACCAAGCATTAACATAATAATACTAATTATAAGTGAATAAATATATTCTGCTTTGCCATGACCAAGATTATGATCATCATCAGCTGTTTTAGATGCTATTCTATTACCGATAAAAGTTAATATTGAATTTAATATATCTGATCCACTATTAATTGCATCAGCTAGCATAGCTTGACTATTAGAGATAAATCCAATAATTATTTTTATTATGAATAGGAATATATTACCAATTATTCCAAAATAACTAGCTTTTTTTGTGTCTTGATATCTTTCTTTCATATGTACCACCTTAATATATTTTTCAATAAAAAAGATATCATAAATAGATATCTTCTTCAATATAGTTTTATTGTTTTTTTATAGACTTGAAAGTTTTATAATCTCCATTATCTATGAAAGTTATTTTATATAAATTAATATCAGATAAATATTTATCTAGTATTTGTTGCTCAACTTCTTTATTTAACCCAGATACTTTGAAGTTTTCTTTACCACAGTTTTTATAAGTATCGCTATCATAATCATAGTCTTCACAAGAAACTTTTTCAGCGTAGTATTCTATTTCTATAATGTTATTTTCTTCTTTGATACTATTAATCTTATTTATTGCTACAGAAGGGCCTTCTGTACCATCTCTATATGGTAAAAATATAATACTATCAGAATCTTTTACGTAATAATATTCCCAATAATCTTTTCTCATATTTTCAGCAAATAGTTTTTTTAAAGCATCAACATAATCAGAATATGGTATAACATAATACTTACTATTTCCATTACAATAATAATAATTATCGGTACCTTCAAATAATTCGTAATATTCATATTCTTTATAAGATCTATGTTCCCAACTATTTAATTCATTTTTCAAAATAACTTTACAAGTTTCTTCTTTATAGTTATTATGTTCTAATAAATATTTATATGTTACCTCTAATTTATTGCTAATTGAATAATTTGCAATTGTATTGGAATCGATATTATAGTAGGATAATAATTCTTTAGCATCTTTTTCAGTTAATTCCTTTTTACTGCTCTTAGCTTCTTCTTTTTCATTCTTTTTTAAATTATTATTTTCTTTAACCGGTTTTTCATTTTTTTGTTCTAATATATTATTATTTTTAGCACCTAGTACAAAACCTAAAGCAAATACTAGTATTATAATTATTGCTACTAATACTATTATTAATTTGTTTTGTTTTTTTTCTTTTTCCATTTTACACCTCTTCTATTATGATAATTATATAAAATAAGAATAGATATTGCAATCTATTCTTCTATTACATTATTATATTTATCAAAATGAACATCTATTACTTTGCGTGAAGCTAGATAATCACACATGTGAACGAATTTTTGCTCTACGCTTTTAGGAAGAGGTAGAATAACATTGCTATAATCACTAGTATTAAACTTTCCCATATGACTTGATATACAATCACATACTAATTCTAGTTGTTCTTTATTTAAAGTTAATTCTTTAGAGTGTTCTTTTATAAAGTCTACAGCTATTAAAGGGTGATCGAATCTAGTATATTTTTCTTCTATTATTCCTTTTTTCACTCCATCATGCAATACTAGAGAAAAAACTATTAAATCTTTTATTTCTGGTTTAAATTTATATATTCCAAATAATTCTATTGCCATTCTTACTGCGGCTTTAGTATGTCTTATTAATCCTCCATCGCCTAAAGCATATTGAGGATGATATTTCCCAGTACTACTTGCTGCTATATGAAAGAAATAATCAGGAATATAATTTATCATTATTTCTAATGATTTTCTTATATTTTCATCTTTTATATAATTTAATTCTTGCTCAAATGCTTTTATTTTATCCATATTATCACCTATTTATCTGCTGATAAGACACTTAAAAAAGCTTCTTGTGGTATTTCAACATGTCCTACCATTTTCATTCTTTTTTTACCGGCTTTTTGTTTCTCTAGAAGCTTCTTCTTTCGAGATATGTCGCCTCCATAGCATTTAGCTAAAACGTTTTTTCTCATAGCACTTATTGTTTCTCGAGCAATTATTTTTGAACCAACACTTGCTTGCAAAGGTACAATAAATAATTGTCTAGGTATAATTTTTCTTAAGTTTTCAACAATCTTTTTTCCTCTATTATAAGCAAAATCTTTATGAACTATTAAACTTAAAGCATCAACCACTTCACCATTTACCAAGATATCCATTTTTACGAGATTAGAAGCTTTATAACCAGATAATTCATAGTCGAAAGAAGCATAACCTTTTGTCATACTTTTTAATTTATCAAAAAAGTCATATACAATTTCTGATAAAGGTATTTCATAATGAATATCAACTCTTTTTTCATCTATGTAGTCCATTGATACATAATTTCCTCTTTTATCTTTACATAATTCCATAATAGGTCCTATATACTCTTTAGGAACGAATATATTAGTTTTAATATAAGGCTCTCTTATTTCAGAAATATTTCCTCTATCAGGGAATTTAGATGGTGAATCTATTAATACTGTTTCTCCATTAGTTAAATCTACCTCGTAAATAACAGACGGAGAAGTTGCTATTACATCTAGATTAAATTCTCTTTCTAATCTAGTCATAATTATATCCATATGTAATAATCCTAAAAAACCTGTACGGAAACCAAAACCTAAAGCTTCACTAGTTTCGGGTTCGAATGTCAGAGACGCATCATTTAATTGCAATTTTTCTAGTGCTTCTCTTAAAGCTGGAAATTTATTTGGCTCAACTGGAAATATACCACTATATACCATTGGTTTCATTGGTTGATATCCTGGTAGTTCTGTATTTGCTTCACTTCTTATAGTGGTTATGGTATCTCCTACTCTTACACTTCTTATATCTTTTATACTTCCAGCTATCCAGCCAACTTCTCCTGATATTAACTCTTTTCTTATTTCTTCTTTAGGATGATTAACACCTAATTCAGTTATTTCATAGACATCTTTAGTTGCTAACATCTTTATTTTATCTTTAGAAGTAATCTTTCCATCAAAAACTCTTACTAAAGCTATTACACCTCTATAAGAGTCAAAATGACTATCAAATATTAAAGCTCTTG
Source organism: uncultured Bacillota bacterium (assembly GCA_946611635.1). Taxonomy (GTDB): domain Bacteria; phylum Bacillota_I; class Bacilli_A; order RF39; family UBA660; genus Coprovivens. Next base: position 6,697 of record CAMODW010000020.1, read on the forward strand.
TAGGGGCATCGTTGTTAATGTTAGGTGCAGGTATTCTTTCTATTATTGCTTGAATTAATTCTTCTACTCCTTCACCTGTTTTACCACTACATAATAATACTTCTTCTTCTTTAAATCCTAATACTTTTTTTAATTCATCTAATACTCTTGGAACATCAGCATTAGGTAAATCTATTTTATTTATAACAGGTATTATAACTAAATCATTTTGCATAGCTAAGTACAAATTAGCTAAAGTTTGAGCTTCTATACCTTGGGCTGCATCTACTATTAAAAGAGCTCCTTCACAGGCCGCTAAACTTCTAGACACTTCATAAGAGAAATCAACATGTCCCGGAGTATCTATTAAATGTAGAGTATAATCTTCATTATTATAATGATATGATAGCTCAACAGCATTTAACTTAATAGTTATTCCTCTTTCTCTTTCAAGATCCATGCTATCTAGCATTTGATCTTTCATATCATGTTTATCTACTCCACCTGTTATTTCTAAAATACGATCAGCTAAAGTACTTTTTCCATGATCTATATGAGCTATTATTGAAAAGTTTCTTATATTTTCTTGTTTCATAGTTCTTCACCTGCAAGGAGATTATATCATATTATGAACAAAAGAAAAAGCTTCTACAATAAAGTAGAAAGCTTTATATTTTATATACCCTTTTCTTATTAATTATGACAATAGTAACTACTATTATAGATAGTATTCCTATTCCTAAGCCTATAAATGTACCAGTTTTAGGATTATCTACTGTAGAATAATCTTTTTCTTCTACTGGATCTAAAGAATCTTTTTTACTATCATCATCTATTATATCCTCTGGTTGGTTATTTTCTTGATTCTCTACTAAAACTGGATCAAATGACATTACTACACCATCATAATTTCCGTTGTTACCAATGTTACCATATGGTGCGTCAAACGAAGCAGCTACGTATAATTTATTATTTACTGGGTTTATTTTAGATTCATTGAATAAAACGTGACCACCATTATTAATTTTATATTCATATTTTGCTAATAAATTTAAATTAAAATCATAATAATAAACATTAGATCTTGTTGATGCTACCTGTTCTATAACAGCAATTTTGTCTTCTAAAACATTAGTAGAAATAGAAGATGACACTTCTAAGTTAATTTTTTTAATAATGTTATAATTCTTATCTAATATAGCGATTACACCTTTGTTATTATCGCCAAAGACACAGTTCTCGGTACAAAGTCCAGTGTTTATACTTAATAATAAATAATCGTCTAATACGTCAACATCATTTATTCTGCTAAAATTTGCATTATTGAATACTTTTGTGTCTATTATATTCCCTTCTTTTGATAATTTATACAAAGTTGTAGATCCTGTAGTATTGTTTGTTCCACTAATTATATAGTTATCGTCAACTTCAACAATTTGAGTAATCTCAGCAAATTGATTTGGAAATTGAATGCTTTTTATTATTTCACCATCCGCATTTAATCTAATTACTTTTTTATCACTAGTAGTAGCCGGAGCAATCAAATAATTACCATCATCTTCTAAATAAATAAAAGATCTTGTAAAATTATCTCCAGATGCATTAGAGGTTGCTAGTGTTGTATCCCAGACTACATCTCCGTTAGTGTTATATTTAACAACATGGTTAACAAGATTAGTACTTCCTAAAGCAATGAATGTTTCATCATCAACAACTTTTACAGAATACAACTCTTCACCAGAGTTTGATTCAGATGTATTATACCAAGAAATATCTTTTACTAAATTGTTATCTTTATTATAAATAGCAATAACACCATCTTTGCCTCCATGATTGGATAATGTACCAAAAGTTGATTCGCTATCTCCAACTACAACATATCCTCCATCATCAAAGAAATCCAAATCATAGAAATGATCTATTTTATTCCCTCCATAATTAAAGCCTACATCATTTATAATATTATATTCAGCAAAAACATTTAATGTACAAGCAAAAAAGAATAATATAAAGCCAATTATTTTTTTCATATCTACCGTCCTACTTTCTATTACTATTTTAACACAATAGAGTAAACTCTCAACAAAAAAACAAGAACAGTTTACAAAAAAAGAATCTACAGTGTAGATTCTCATTCGTTTTTATTATCATCCCAACCATACATAGTAAATGATAGATTGGGATTTTCTTTATATTTTTCTAGGGCATATGCTTGATATTCCATTAAATTTTCAATTGGCTTTTCAAGAGAGTGCCATTCTAGTCCTTTAGTATAATCTGGTTCGTTATTAATTAGCTCACCATCATAATCTTTACATAAGAAGAAATAGCAGTCATAAACATCAGAAAATCCATTTACATTCATAATTTGAACTAATTCAAAGTCTTTTAAGTTAATGCCAAGTTCTTCTTTAGCTTCTCTTATCATAGCTTCTTCTACATTTTCTCCTTCTTTAAGATGTCCAGAAGGAATTACAAGATTCATATAAAAGTGTTTATCTGGTTTAATACTTCTTTCAAGAAGTATCTTGTTATCTTTTATAATTAATAGATGAACTGCAACGCATACTTTAAATTTTTCCATGTATCTCCTCTTTTCTAATTATACTACTATAAAAAATTAAATATTCTACATTGGCACGCAATTTGACCAACCTACAGAATCTATTCTACAATTTTTGCTCATATCATTTACATTTAAACGGCCAGCTTCATCCAACCAAGAAAAACCAACACTGCCCTGACACGTCGTATAAGTACCATCGCCGTCACAGTTACCATCTGCAAATGCAGCTAACATAATATCTTTTGCCTCAGCATATTTAACATTTGTATAATCATATGTATTAGTATTAGGATCATATGTCGCTCCACCACCCGGTATATAGTAAATTGTACCATTAAAATATACTCCTATATGGCTTTGTTTGATTTTGTTATCTTTTCCAATGGTATGTCTTAAGAAAAAGGGAGAACTAGTATGATTTAACATATCTTCTTCAGTTGTATAGTATGTTCCTTCTAAAGATACATTTTCTCCTACTATTGATTCCACCTCGTCATTCCTGTATATATATATTGGTCTAGCAAAGGCGTTATCATCAGCTTGTATATACTCTACTTGAAATTTATAAAGTAAGTTTTCTGTTTGACTAGGAATAATACTTGCGGATTCATCATTATATTCAACCCTTATTTTATACGTCTCTGTTGTATTTGCTTTTAAAATATGATTTTTTTCTATAGCAATACCATCTGAATATGTAAGAGTGTATTCTATGTAATTAGGAGTAGTTATTTCTGTTACACCATCTGCAGCAAATATTTTATTGCTTATAAGATTTACCATTCCATCTATTGTCCCTGAGTTAACAACATCTACAGTAAATTCATAATAATCTCTAGGTCTTGGAAGTAGTATAGAATAAGTTATTAATGTATTATTATCATCTATTGTTGCTGCTTGACCTCCACTTTGAATAGGTACACTGCCTTCAGCAACTTGTATATTATCAAAATGTATATCCCAAGTATTACCAGCTACATCAGTAACTCCATTAATAGTTAAAGAACTTGTTACACGCGCTACTCCTATACCTATAAATAATACTAGTATTAAGATAATACATATGAAAAGATTTTTTGTATTATTTCTTCTATACATACTTTCACTCCTATTATAATTTTATCATATTTATTTATATTTTTTATATTTTTATATATTCTATAACCAAAAAAAATATGTTGGTCTGTCCACAACATATTCTTTCCGTGACTCACTGTAAACTATAAGTTACTGACAGGCGACTTATAATTTCTTACCTATTTGTCACATATACATATTACTTAATAGTTTGACAAGAAAATATTAAAGATAAACTTTAATAAATGTTTTATTCATAAATGATGTAAATCATCAAGTTTGGAATATCTAAAATATTCCAAAGAATAAAACATAACACAAGGAAAATATATCTATTTTTTTCAAACATCCAAGAATATTTGAAAACAGTATTTTTAGAAACTAAAAATAAACTAGAATAAAATATATTCACCTAATAACAATTATCTATTAAGTATCTTAAGTATACTATTATTTATTATTAGTGTCAATAAATATATCAGATTTTTTTACTACTTGTCACTATTTATTTTTTAATCCAAAATTGCTTTAATTCTTCTAACACCTGCTGAAGAAGATTCTTCTTTTTTGATATGGAAATGGCCAAGTTCTTTAGTGTTTTTTACATGTGGTCCTCCACATAATTCTTTAGAAATATTTCCTATTGAATAAACGGTAACACGATCAGGATATTTTTCAATAAACATACATTCTGCTCCAGAATTGATAGCTTCTTGTTTATCCATTTCTTCAACAGTTACATCTATTCCTTCCTCTATCCATTTGTTTACTAAATCTTCTGCTTGTTTCTTCTCTTCATCTGTTAATTTATGATCACAACTAAAATCAAAACGCATTCTTTCATCGGTAATATTTGATCCTTTTTGATGAACATCAGGTCCTACTACAATTTTTAACGCAGCATTTAGTAAGTGAGTAGCTGTATGATACTTAGTTTCTATTTCTGAGTTACCAGCTAAACCACCTTTAAATTTACCTTCTGAAGCTGTTCTACTCTTCTCTTGATGTTCCATAAATTTTTGTTTATAACCTTCAACATCTACTTCTATATTTTGCTCTTCTGCTAATTCTAATGTTAGTTCTAGTGGAAAACCAAATGTATCAAATAAATGAAATGCAGTTTCTCCATCTATTTTTTTACTATTTTTAGTAACTTTTTCAAACATTCTTAATCCTTTTTCTAGAGTTTTACCAAATCTAGTTTTTTCATTTTTTAATTCTTCTATAACTATATTTCTATTTTCATTTATTTCATTATAGTATTTACTATATTGATTCATTATAGCATTAGCTATTTCTTCTTCCCAATTAGAATTAATATCAATTTCTAAGGTCTTAGCATGTCTAATAGCTCTCCTAATTAATCTTCTTAATATATAACCTTGATCAGTATTCTTAGGTTTAATACCTGCTGGATCAGCTAGAATGAATACTGACGTTCTTAAATGATCAGCTATAATACGCATACTACGTTCATTTCCTTCGTATTCTTTTCCAGATATTCTAACTATTATATCGATAATATCCTTCCAAACAGATGATAAGTAATTATCATTAACGCCTTCTAAAATAGCAGTAGTTCGTTCAACACCCATGCCAGTATCAACATTCTTTTTAGGAAGTTCAATTACTGTTCCATCCGCTTTCTTCTCAAATTCCATAAAGACGTCATTCCATATTTCTACCCACCTGCTATCTTCAGGGTCAAATTCTTTTGGAATAGGATCGTTACTACGCCAATAGAACATTTCAGTATCAGTTCCACAAGGTCCTGTTTCGCCAGCTATCCAAAAGTTATCATCAACAGTTCTCGCTATTCTTTCTTTAGGTATTCCTAGGCTTAACCATTTATTATAAGACACATCATCAAATGGTATTAAATCGCTACCACCGTAAACTGTTACAGCAAGTCTTTCAACAGGAATATTCAATTCTTTAGTTAGGAATTCAAAGCTCCAAGGAATCATTTCATCTTTAAAATAATCTCCTAGTGACCAATTACCTAACATTTCAAAGAAGGTATGATGAAATGAATCTCCTACTTCTTCTAAATCATTAGTTCTAATACATTTTTGATAATCACATAATCTAGTACCATATGGATGTGGTTGTCCCATTAAATATGGTATTAGAGGCTGCATACCAGCAGTATTAAATAATACAGAAGGATCATTTTCAGGTACTACTGGAGCACTTGGTATTTGTTTATGACCTCTTTCTATAAAATAGTTTATATATAAATCTTTTAAATTCATTATTATCTTCCTTTCAATATTTCTTCTATTTGTTCATTTATTCTTTCGTTATTCTCAATCAAGTAATCATAATCTTTATAATCTTCTAATTCTTTTTCTGTAAGGTGATTTTGTTCTTCAATAGTAAGTTTACGATTAGATTTTTTACTACTTACTTTAATTACTATAATATTATAATCACTATTTTTTAGATTATTAATTTCATTTAATAATCTAACATCACTAATTATGATATTTTTAATATTAAGCATTTTATATACTTTGATGTCATCTAACATCCTTTTGGTAAGAATGTTTTCATCAACCGCTCGTAGTTTATCGCCAGTAGTTTGTAAAAATTTACGTGGTTTATTATTATCATTACCGTCCCATAATCCTAATTCTAAAGCAAATAACTTGATGTATTTACTTAAACTTGTAATTACGGAATTAGGCAATCTTTGTTTAAGGATGTTGGCAACATAGTTTTTACCACTACCTGCTTTACCAACCAATAAATAGATATTCATCTAATCACCTCCAAAAATAAAACCACATTATTTGCAAGGAGCAAATAATGCGGTACCATCCTTATTTTTACTTAATTATAGATAACGGTATTACCGATTAATCTCTTAAGGTAGCTATTTCGTTAGTAACTGCTTAGTTTTCACCAACCACTAAGTCTCTAGAAAAGTATCCTAACTACTTTGTCTTCGTCATTGACTAATAAAATGATTATAAGCTAAAAAGAGATTTTTGTAAAGTTTTTTAAGACTTCTTTAGAAGACAATTTTTAATTGTTACTTCAGGATATTTTACGACTTTGTTCTTCTAATACCGGCTCTTCGTTATAGCTATCCGTCTCTTCTGTCTCTGGTTCCATTTCTACTTGTCGAAGTTCCTCTTCTAAAGAACACTCCCAACTAATACTTTTTACATTTTCAGAGACGGGTATACTTTCAAACAAATCAAGAAATGATTTATCAACATATTGAGTATCAGTTCTCAGTTCTTTATTTCCTGTAATAGTCTCATTGTTATAAACTATTACGCCATATATTTTATTGCCATTTGGGCCTCTTTTATTATTTAATTCTATTATAGATTTTATTCCATCAATAATGCGTTTTTTCTGAAAAGAGTTGATTTCTAAGGGAACATAATATATAACATATTGATTAGCTTGGTTTTCTTCGGTCGGAACATTAAATGTTCGAACTATAATACTATTAAGATTATTGACGATATTATGAAATGAATTTATGTCATCTTTATATCGTAATTTTCCATAATATAATACCCAATTTAAGATACTAAACATTTCAATATGTCTATTCCCGTTTCTTCCAGACGAAACGTAACCAGCAACTTGGGATGGGGTTATTACTTCAAGGCCGATATCTCCGACTTTATCGTAATATCGTGATTTATTATTTAGACTTATTTCAAAATAGTCTTTTAAATCCATACCATTCATAAGAGTTTTTAAAAAATCAATTTTGGCTTGGCGAGGAGCATAATCATAATAATAGCGCATCAAGCTAATATAATTTTCGGTTTTGGCAATTTCTTCATAAAACACACTTGAAAAGTGCTTGTTTTTTAAAGGCTCATGTAAATCAACTTGATATTTTAATATGTGCCAAAAACCTGGTTGTTTTAGCAGTTTTTCTATAAATTCAGGAGAATAATACGGTGAATTACAATATAATTCTAAGAACATTTCGGTAAATAGCTGAGTTTCATATTCCATGATAATTTTCTCGATAACATTCAAATCTTGTTCTTCTTGAAAATCAAATTGTAAAAGATTTTGTTTTATAGTATTATTACTATTATTTTTTCCTTTTAAAAAGCAGTATACGATATCAGAAAATACTTTTTTTGGTACTGAAAGAAGTTCCTCTTTCGAAAATGTATCAAGTAGTAGTACATTATTCTCCGAAATTAATGACTCAATAAACAAAGGTGAATTATTGGATAATATTTCATTTTTAATATATTCACAAAGTATTAGACGGAAGAAACTATTATTATTAGAAAGTGAATCTTGATTACTAATACTAGTATCTGAATTTTTCATTTTCTTTAAAGCCACTTCAAAATTAGCAGCTGAAAATAATGGATATTCTTTCTCATATTTTTTTTCTCCTGGTGAAATTGCATCTAGTTTTATTTGAATATATTGAATTATTTCTCGATTATAATTAAGCAATATTTCGTTTTCCTTTAAGCCTGTCGTTTCGCCTAAATAAAAGACATTAATAAAACTTATAACTTCTTCAAAAGATACATGTTTAGATTCGATATGACTATAAATACTACTTATATTATTTTTATATTCTCTAAGAGATTGTTTAAGCTTAATAAGTGTTTTTATTTTAAATAATATATTCGGTTCTTTTATTGGACTACTACTCATATTGTCACCCTCTATGCATATATAATAAAAGAGTAGCATATATCAAAGCAAAAGAAAAGAAGATTATAAGTCTTCAAATTTATTATGACGCATATTGTATGATAAGAAGATTGCTGTTACTAAACTTAAACCCACTATCATAAATAGTAATATTAAGAAATCTCCTGTTTGAGGATTTTTAACATCGACATCTTGCATGACTTGATTAATGTCCTTATCAGTACTCATAGTCTTTTTTTCTGGATTTATAACTTCTATATTAAGTATATATGTATTTTCATTTATTGTAGCTTTTATTGTAGTCTTACCTACTTTAATAGGAATAACTATTCCTTCTACAACACTGGCTACAGATGGGTCAGATACCTTCCAATTAGTGTAATTAGAAAGAGAAAAATACTCGTTGATATTAAAATCTGTATCAGTAATTTTTATTTCATAATTTCTAGAAATGTCCTCTGCAAATACTATTATTGGAAAAAATAGTATTAATAAATAAAGCAGATACTTTTTCATAGATACACCTTCTATTCTCTATATTCATTTTATCATAGTAATTGTATATTAAGAAATAGAAAAAAATAATACTAACTTTCTTTATTATAACTTTTTTATATATTATTTTTTTCAATTAATTTTTCTGTTAGATTCGTTTTACGCATATTTGAATAATCATTATTTATAGCTGTTAAAAATGCTTCTTTTTCGCCGATTATTACCAAGCTTTTTTTAGCTCTTGATACACCTGTATATATAAGTTTGTTATATAACATCTTATAGTATGATTTTGATATTGGCATAATAACATGTGAGAATTCAGAGCCTTGACTTTTGTGTATAGTTATAGCGTAGGCGTGTTTTATGTTATTTAAGTCTTCTCTATTATATAATACTTGATTTCCATCAAAATCAATTGTTAAGATATCTCTTTTGGTTGGAGCTTGCACAGTTGTAATATTTTTAATATAACCTATATCGCCATTAAAGACATTATTATCAGGATCATTAACTAGTTGCAGAACTTTATCTTCTTCCCTATATATTACATCACCATATTTTATTTCTTTTTTTTCTTCATCTTTAGGATTAAAAATATTTTGTAATAATACATTTAGATTATCTATTCCATTTTCTCCTTTATACATAGGAGCTAAAACTTGAATATCATTTTCATTAAGTCCTTTTTCATTACTCATTAAACATATTTTTTTTATCATTTCTTTTATTGTTGGTCCTGATGCTTTCAAAAAGTTATAATCATCTTTTTGATTGGTAAAATCAGGATCTATACTCCTATTTTTAATTTCTCTAGCAAGAACTGGAATATAAGAGTTTTCACTTTGACGATAGATATGTTCTAGAGGGATGTGAGTAAAAAGATTACTATTTATAATATCATTTAATATCATTCCTGGTCCAACTGATGGCAATTGATTAGAATCACCTACTAAAATAAGTTTTATATTATGATTTATTCCTTGTAATAAAGAATAAAATAAGAAAGTATCTATCATAGACGTTTCATCTACTATTATTAGTTTATGATAATTCTTATTATATTCATTTATTTGAAATTCATTTGTTTCTTTGTTCCATTTTAAATAACGATGAATTGTTGAAGCAGGTAAACCAGTAGATTCGCTTATCTTTTTAGCAGCTCGGCCTGTGGGAGCAAGTAAAGCTATTTTGGTTAAAACATCACGGGGATTAATATTATTAAGTCTGATATAAAGTTGGACAATCGCATTAATAATAGTTGTTTTACCAGTTCCTGGTCCGCCAGTTATTATGCTAACTCTATTTTCTAATGATTTTCTAATAGCATCTTTTTGCTCTTTATTATATTTAACTCCTTTTTCTGCTTCAAGATTTATTAATAGATTATCAAAATTATTAATTATTTCTTCATTATGATTGTTAATTAGTAATAGATTTTCTGCTATCATTTCCTCGTATGTATAATAATCTTTTAGAAAGTATTTATCAATATCCGCTAGTATTAATTCTTCATTTAGTATTAATTCGTTTAAGTAAGTTGAAAACTCATCTTCTTCAATAAATATTTTAAATTCATTTCTTATAAAAGAAAATAAATCTTGTTTAGAAGAATATGTGTCCCCATTTTTCATCCCTAGTCTTTTAAAAGATTCTATTATACAGGCTTTTACTCTTTCTTTTGCATCAGCTTTTTTATTATTTAAAAAGATACTATCTATTTTCGAAAAATCTATTATATCTATTAGGGAATATATATTTTCTTCGACAATACTAATAGAGTTCTCACCATATTTATTTATTATAGCTAAACTTTCATTAACACTAAATCCTTTTTTTTGAAGATTAATAATTATGTCATCAGTACTTTGATATTTATTAATTGATTCATAAATACGTAATGCTTTTTTTTCTGATATACCTGGAACTTGTAGTAAAACATTTATATCTTCTTTAATTAGTTTTATGGCATTATCACCAAGTGTATTAACTATGTTCTCGGCTGTTTTTTCGCCACATCCTTTTATTAAAGGACTTGCTAAAAAGGTAATTATAGCATCTTTTCCTTTAGGTTCTTCTTTTTCATATGATGTTACTTGGAATTGTTTACCATACCTAGCATTCTCTATATATTTACCATATAAGATATAATAATCTTCACCATTTATATCAGGAAAGTATCCAGTAAAAGTGATGGTTTTATTTACTAAATCTTCTAATTCTTCTGTTGATTCTTTAACTCTAAAAAGGCCAACCTTATAGCCATTGTCTCCTTCATAGATAAGTTGTTTGAATTTTCCTCTTATGTAATTCACTTTTACCACCTCTTTTATAATAACACACGAGAAGAAAAATAGCGAATATTTTTTCGTGTTTTTTTAGTAAAAAAAATAGTATAGAACTATACTATTTTTATATTTAACATTTTATGACCAAATTGTTGTCTTCTGACGTTAAATTCCTTTTTTTTGAATCGGGAATGTAACATATTAAACGAATAAGATCTTAATAATCCTATTCTAGTATTTTCATTTACATATATTTCATAATCATATGAGAAAGCAAAGTCCATATTCTCATCTCCTACTATTATGATTATACAAATAAAAAGTAATTATTTCAATTACTTTTCTATCAGCCTACCTGTTATAGATTCAACTTTTACATCTGTTATTAAAACATCATAGCATTTATTTTCTAATAATGGTTCATTAATAATTACTTTTAAATAGTTTTCAGTATGTCCGATACTTTTTTTGTCTTTTACTTCTTCTATTAACACATTTACTTGTTCATTCAAAAACTTTTTATTGTAATTTAATTGTAATTCTTCATCTATTTTAATAAGTCTTCTAGCTCTTTCTTTCTTTATGCTATTATCTAATTGATTATCCATTTTAGCTGCAGCTGTACCTTCTCTTTTAGAATATGGAAAGACATGAATTTTACTAAACTCACACTTTTTACAAAAATCTACACATTCTAGAAAGTCTTCTTCTGTTTCACCAGGAAAACCAACTATAACATCTGTTGTTAGATTTATATTAGGACGGGCTTTTCTTAATTTTTGAATTTTAGCTAAATACTCCTCCTTAGTATATTTTCTATTCATAAGTTTTAGTATTCTTTTAGAACCTGATTGTAAGGAGACGTGTAAATGACCACATACTTTAGGATTAGTTTTTAATTCTTCTATAAAACGATCATCAATACTAGTTATTTCAATACTAGAAATTCTTATTCTTTTTAAGTTTTCTATTTTACTTATTTCTTTTATTAAATCAACTAAATCGTGATTTGTGTTTTTACCGTAAGATCCGGTATCTATTCCGGTAAAGACGATTTCTTGATGTCCCATAGCAACTAGATTTTTTATTTCATCTACAGCTTCATTAAAATCTTTACTACGTACAGAACCTCTAACATACGGAATAATGCAATAAGTACAAAAATTGTCGCAACCATCTTGAATTTTAACAAAAGCTCTTGTCTTATCGCTAAACTTAGTAACACTCATATTTTCAAAGGTGCTATCTCTTCCTTCATATAAATCAGTAATTTTCTTTTTATTTTTTATATATTGTTTTATTTGTTTAACTAGTATTGATTTATCCCGATTACCAATTAATACATCAATACTCATATTCTTATAAGTTTCTTTATTATGTTCTACTGAACAGCCACATACGACTATAATACTATTAGGATTATTTTTTTTAATACTTCTTATAGCTTTCATTGATTTATTATCAGCAACATTTGTTACACTACAAGTATTTACAATTATAATATCTGGTTTTTCTTCATCTAATTTATATCCTTCTTGTTCCATCTGTTCTTTGATGTACTCTGATTCATAACTATTTACTTTGCAACCAAAAGTTATTATTTTAAATTTCATATTATTCACTCCTTAAAAAATAAAAAGTAGTTTAATACTTTTTATTTATTTAATAAGTATTGAAGTTCTTTTAAACTCTTTAGAAATTCTTCTTCATGTTCATAAGACACCAATGTAACTTTAGAATTGTTTTTTCTTTTTATCGGGTCTAATTCTATTTCACCAGTACTATCTAAATCTATTTTTTTTACCTCAATATCATCTTTTAATTCTGTACTTTCATATCCTATACTAACATTATTTTTGTTTTTTAACAACTCATCATAACTAATTATTGCTCTTTCTTCTTGTTCTTCTTCATATTTAGTTAAATTTGCATTGTTAGTAGGAGAGATATTCTCTAGTTTTTTCGATAGTTCTTTTAATTCTATCATTTCATTATATGCGTTTTTTTTCTTATTTTTTTCTTCTAATTTCTCATTTATTTTTTGAGAATAAACTAAATATACCATAGTTACTGATATAACTATTAAAGCTATAGTAACTATTATTAATAAGAAATCATGACTAGTTATATGACTAACTCCATTTGCTAACATATTACCACCCTATTTTTATATTATACATATCGCTATATTTATTTAACTAATATGTATGGATTGTCTTTTGTTCCTTCGCCTTTAGCAATTGCACTGCTACTTATATTTATTACAGGTCTTATATGTAATAAGCTTTTTATATCACTTTTTATTAAGCTTCCATTACCGGTTAATGAGTACATATTAATTGTGCTATCTATTGAGAAGGAACCTGTTGTCCAACTATCGAACGATAACTTGCTATTATATAAATAGTATTTATCATTATCATTATTAATGCTTCCTCCAGCAAGTATTACTTCATCTGGAGATATTAAACCAACCTTACTTAAATATGTATTACTAAAGCATTTAAATGTTGGATTATTATTATTAATTCTTTCATACGTTTTAGAATATTTAACATTGTCTTTTATTGTATCAAAATTCGGATCGCTACAAAATGAACTTGCTACTAGTAAATCTTCATAAGTGCCAATATTGTTAGTTATCCAATTATTCAAAATATTTATAATATTACTTTTTTCTAATATAACAAGATTATTGTCATTTTCAACTTCATTGGTATTAAATTGATATTCTTCTGGTATGTAATCTTCTAATATTGCCCTTATGGTTCCATCACCATTTATTCTTATTATTCTAAATATTCTATCTTGTATTTTTAAATAATTCTTTTGAACATTTCCTCTAAAATAATAAGTTGTTCCATAATCATCAGATTCTTTTATTAACCCTTCATCTTCAATAGCAATATCTCCTATTTTTGTTTTAGAAGATATATTAAAAATATTATCTTTTAATATTAAATCTTGTAATGTGTTCTTATTAAGAGATTCATTTTCTATAGTTATTATACTATTAATTTTAGATCTGTTTTTTTTATTTTCCAATACTATAGTATAACGATCGGTAGTATTTGGTTCTATTAATGTAACAGAATTTAATAGATTTTCTCCTGGAATTAATTTATCATGATATATTTCTTTTTTCTCAGAGTTTAATAATTTTATTTTTATATTATTATTAGTTATTTTGGTATCTTTTAAATATACTGTGTAATAAATTTTATTGGAACTTGTATTAGTTATCGAAAAATTATATTTATATTCCTTTTGGTTAGGATACTCCAAATCTATCTTGTTACCGTCTATATAATTAATAGCTAAGTCTCCGACATTAAAGACTATTGCATCTACTTGTTTATTTTCTTTTTTATTGGTGTCCATTTTACTTAGTGTTATTCCCGAAAACATAAATACTAAAAAAACTAAAGTAATTATGATGAGAACAAAATGGTATGCATCAATTCTTGTGTTTTTTTTGCTATTTTGCATAAAATCCCCCTATGCATTCAGTTATTATACTCTTTTTTGCAAAAAAAACAAGTTCTAAAGAAATCTTAGAACTTTGTAAAAAAGAAATCTATTTATTACCAGCCGAAAAACTTGTTACTATTTCTTTTTGTTCAGTATCACTAGAGCTATTAGCTAGAGATGAAACCATATTCTTATAATATCTTTCTAAAAAATCCTTTTCTAATATAGTACCACCATCTGCGACAAATCTATACAAATAATCTCTCAAATATGTAATAGGAATATTATATTCTTTTTGGTATTCTTCAACTTTTTCAAGTATTTGTTCAATTTCAGTCGGTTGGTTTTTAACTTCTTCATAATCATCTAGTAATTCTTCAAATGTAGTGAAATTTCCTGATTCTATTTGTTCAAATTTTAACAAATCAAATACTTCAAATTTGATGCTATCTATTATTTCCTTAGGAAGATATTGAGCTTCTTCACTAATATTCGCTGCTTCTTCTTCTCGTGGTTGAAGAATTTGGCGAAGAGCCCAAGCAATAGTCCAACTTTTAGACTCTTCCCAGGTCATCTTTCTATATCTGTCCGTAATGTCTGTATAAAAGCCTTTTATATTTGAATACATTATTTCGAAGACATTTGGGTGTTTGGCAATAATTCTCGCCCAATCAGATTCATAAAGCATAATGCCGTCTGGATAATTCGCAAAGTTCCCAGTTATAGGAGTCCATTGGGATGCATTAACTCTCTTATATCTTCTAGCAATTTCATTATTTCCTGTAAAATTTAAGAAAATTCCATCTTTTTTGCCTTTCTCTATACAACAAAATGTGGAATCAGCATCAAAGCACACGCCGGAAGAAAGATATATCCAATACTTTTCTTCACCCAACTTTGGGAATTTAGAACGTTTAATTAATCTATTCAATACTATAAATATTATTTCCTTTTCATCATTATTCGTTGCATTTATTAGTTGTTGAGAAGATATTTGTCCCCTTACATATTTTTCTATTTTATTTAATAGAGGGAGATACTTTTTATTATCTTCTTTTAATTGTTTTAATAATTCTAAAGCTTTTTCCATAGTTTTCCGCCCCTTTTCTAACTAGATTGTAACATAAAACTTTATTTGAAGCAATTTTTCATCAAAAAAGAGCAGGTAATTGTATCTGCCCTTTTCTATTATCATATTATTTTTTTAAAATTATGATATCTCTAGGATTATATTACTATTAGGATAAGAATTAGCAGGATCAATCATATTAAGAAATCGTTCAGAATGATTGCGAT
>CAMODW010000021.1 GCA_946611635.1 uncultured Bacillota bacterium
ATTTATGTACAAAGAGAATAATAATATATATCATGGTATTATAGATTTATTATTAGAATTTCAAGATAAGATATTTATTATAGATTATAAGTTAAGTGATATAAGTGATGAAAAGTATTTAGAACAGTTAAAGGGATATAAGAATTATATAAGTAAAATTAGTAATAAGTTAACAATTACATACTTATACTCAATTATGAATGAAAATTTAGAAGAAATATAGGAGGATATTATGGTAATAGATGATAAAGTATTTAAGAAACATACTAATAATAAATTCTTGATTATCGATGCTTTAATAAGTATTATTACCAAAGGTGATATGTTAGTTAATAATACATCATATTATTATCATAATGACGAATTACAAGAGTTTATTATAAGTTTATATCTTTTAAAATTATTAATTAATGATACGGAGTATTTAGAAAAAAAACGTTCTGACTATTTAGATATAGTCAAAGGAAGATTAAGCGATGGCTCTAATATTAAGGATTTAAATATTAGTAATATTACTAATATAGAAGCTGCTGATGAAATATCTTTAGTATTAGAAATAAAAAGATTACTTTTAAATAATAAGTATTTGTATGTAAAAAATGAAGATAGGATTGTTTTTGATAATGATATGTATATTGATGCAAAATGGTTATTATCATATGTAGCTCTCTTATTTGATAGAACCTCTAATAATGAGGGTAAAAAGAGCATAAATGTATGTTATACAATTCCTAATCAGGACATAGAAAAATGTACGAATTTAAATAATTTAGATGATTTTTTTAGTCATTTTACTTATTATAAAATAACTGTAAGAGGTTCTGATGCAAATAAAGAAATAAAAGATAATAGTATACTTGTTATAAAAAATGCTGCTAATAATTATTTAAAACATTTAAAACAGTTTAAATATGGCTTAGAAAGCGAAGAGTCCTATCAAATATTTTATAATTTATTAAAGAATGAGTGTCATAAACAAAAATTTATTTTAGAAGAAGAAGTAAATGTATTAAGTGAATTAGATAGTAATTATTTAGAGCGAATTAAAAGTTTTATTAATTATAATTTTTTAGAATTTAGTATTAATAAACAAACTAAAACAATTGAGAATATTATATGGCAATTAAGTAATAATTTGACTATTTTAGAACATGTTAATTCTTATTTGGATTCTGTATCACAATTGTGTTGTTTGTTGAACGAAAGAGATAATAATATTACTTATAATGATTTGAAATGGGAAAATAAATTACATGATATTCAAATACTATTAATGTTAATAGTATTAAAGTTTATGATTACATACATACATGAAGAAGATATTGACTATAGTTTGTTGGATTTTTCAAATATAAAACCTGCATATATGAATATAATTGATAATGAAGATGAATTACAAATAAAGAGAGATATTCAAAGACTAAGAGAAGAAATAAGAGATAAAAATGAAGAGTTGGATGAGTTTAAGTTTGAAAGACAAAGTCTTTCTAAAGATGAATTAAGTCAAGATGAGTATAGAAAAGAATTAGAAATGTGTGTAAGTAATATTAATAGAATAAGTATAGATATTTCTAATTTGGAAGCAGGAATAACTAATTATAAAAAGGAATTAGAGAATATTAAATTTGAGAAAAAAATTAAATATAGAGATTTAGATTCTTATAATTACAATCGTTCAATTATTAGACATATGGTTAGTTCTATTTATCATTCGGGATTTTATTTAAAAACAAATAATAATAATGATTTATTAGAAAATGTTATAATTATAGAAGATTATGTTAAAACAGACAATGCTTTTTATCTTGAGGTTTCTTTTAAAGAGTTGCTAAAGATTAGTAATCTTAAGGTAATAGAAGGAGTGGAAGAACAAAGTGATCTTCCTAAGTTAAAATAATATGAAAACATTTCAAAAAGTAATAGGATTATTAAATATAGTTTTTGGTATAGGTTTATTAATAATATTGCATTTTTTTGATATACCAGATATTTTTTCTTCTATAATGTTAATGTCTCTCTTTATTGGATGGATTTTTCCTTATATAGCTTTGGTATTGTGTGGTATAGGTATATTAATTCATTCTAATTATTTGATAACTATGATATTTAATATAGTTAATGTTCTTGTAATATTTTTTATGTTATTCTTGGTTATTAAACTATATGAAATTAGATTATTGATTGTGTTAATAGAATATATAATTATGCTAGTAATGAGTATTATAAGTATTATTTATTTAATATTAGATAAAGATGAAATAATAAAAGATAATTATAAAAGGAACTATCTGGACTGATAGTTCCTTTTGTAATTATTTTATACTTTTGAATAGTTTATTTAATAATTTATTGATGATTTTTGTTTCTGCTGAGTTAACGGCTTTTTTACCAAGTTTATACATTGGATTGTTTTTCTTAGCCTTTTCTTCTTCTCTTTTCTTTTTCTCAGCTTCGCGAGCTTCTTCTTTTTTCTTTTTTTCTTCTTCTTTAGCAGCTTTTTCAGCTTCTTTTTCAGCAATGTCAGCTTCTATTTTTTCTTTTACTAATCTATTTAATTCGTTAATTTCTTCAAATGCAGATTCTCTTTCTACTGGTTCGTCGTATTTGCCAATTAAATTTGAAGAATTAATAATTTTATTTCTCGAAGTTTCATCAATTACTCCCATTTTACTTTGAGGTGGGAGTATTTTGGCTTTTTCTACGATTTCAGGTTCACCATTTTCGTTTTGAAAACTTATTAATGCTTCACCAGTTCCTAAGGCTAAAATTTCATCATAAGTATTAAAAGCTTTGTTAGTTCTAAATGAATCAGCAGCTGTTTTAATAGTCTTTAATTCAGTTGGAGTATATGCTCTTAAATTGTGTTGAACTCTATTTCCTAATTGAGCTATTACTTCAGTTGGAATATCTGCAGGTGATTGGGAAATAAAGTATAAACCTATACCACGTGATCTTATTAATCTAACTACTTGAACAATTCTTTTTAAACGATAATCTGGCATGCCATTAAATAGTAAGTGAGCTTCATCAAAGAAGAAGACCATTTTAGGTTTATCTAAGTCGCCAACTTCTGGCATTTTTGTATATAGTTTAGTTAAAATCCATAATAAGAATGATGCGAATAAATCTGGGGATTCAAATAATCTAACAGCATGAAGAATATTAATAACGCCTTTGCCGCTTGCATCTAAAGTTAATAAGTCATTTATGTCTAGTTCTGGAAGGCCAAAGAATTTGTCTCCACCTTGTTTTTCTAGAGCTAATAAACATCTTTGAATAACTCCAACTGATTGAGTAGTTACGTTACCATATGATGTAGTAAATTTTTCTCTATTATCTCCAACATATTGAAGTAAAAGTCTTAAATCTTCTATTTTGTCTAATTCCCATTCGTTATCTTGAGCGATTTTAAATACTACAGTTAAAACTCCTTCTTGTGCTTCTGTTAAACCTAACATCATTGATAGTATTTCAGGCCCAACAGAATCTAAAGTGGTTCTTATTGGATGTCCATATTCTCCAAAAATATCCCAGAATCTCACTGGATAGTTTTTAAATTCAAAATTCTCAAGTTTTAATTTTTCTATTCTTGAATTTACGTTTTCGTTGGGTTCGCCAGGTAAAGCTGTACCAGCTAAGTCTCCTTTAACATCTGCCATGAAAACAGGTATTCCTGCATCTGAGAAGCTTTCTGCCATTACTTTGGAGGTGATAGTTTTACCAGAACCACTGGCTCCTGTGATTAGGCCGTGACGATTAGCTTTGTTTAACAATATAGATAGTTCTTTGTTTTCTTTAGTTTTTCCAACTAATATTTTGTTGTTTAAGTACATAATAACACTCCTTGTTAAAGTTATTATAATATAAAATATATTGAAAAAACAAGGAATATAAATTGCATTATTTCTAAGTTTTTTTTATAATAATTATAGAATAGGTGTTATGTATGTTAAAAAGAGTAATTATTATAGTATTTGTGTTGTTTATTATTTTTATAATAGGATATTTTTATTATACGAAAGTATATATGAGTGATGCTAATATTTTGAATAGGTATTTAAATAGTAAAGGGTATAGTTGTATAGAGGAAATTTGTTCTTTAGAAAAGGATAAAGTTAAGTATAATATGAATATAGATAATAAGGATTTTTATGTAAGTAATGATAAATATAATTTAAGTATAGGTTCTAATGTTCCTAATTTAAAGCTTAAAAGTGGAAATAAAAAGTGTATTTATCAGGTAGAAGATTATAAAATAGGGGATTTTATAACAAAGGATTATTCTTATGATAAAGAATGTGAGCAATTTATTGAAGAGATTAATAATTATATTAAGGAATATGGTAATATTTTAGTTGAATCTAATGTAAACTATTAATTCTAATATGATTAATAGAGTTATTTTTGTTATAATATAGTATAGGAGATTAGGAGGTGAAGATATGTTTGCTAAAGAACTTAAAGTTGTTGAATTATTATTAAACTATTTAGATAGTCGTGGTAATTTATCTTCTTTGATAGAAGAAAACTTTGATTCTGAAGAAGAGTTTTTATCAAGTAAAATTAATTTATTTAATTTGATATCTATTAATAGCATCTTATCTTTAAATCCTAATTTTACAGATAAAGATATAGATTCTATAGTTAATAAGATTCAAATATTGTCTAATCCTAAAGGTTTAGATAATAGAATGGTATATGATAATATAATTGATTGTTTAAGAAAAGGTTTATATCTTTTTGATAAAGATAATAATGTTGTTTTAAAGAATGATAATATAAAAGTGATAGCTAATTTTAATTGGTTATATTATTTGGTATCTATTTCTAAAAAGAATACTTTTTTAAGAGTTTTATTGTTTAATAAAAACGAAGAAATGGATATTCATGATGAAAAAAGTTTACTTAACTATTTGTATCATACAAAAATGTTTTTAATTGGTTTATTAGGAAAACAAAATAAACTAAATATGGTTTATAATCATGCTGTAATTAATACAAAAGGAATGCTTTTTGGTAGAAGTAAAATAAAAACTCATAAAATAAGAGATATT
Source organism: uncultured Bacillota bacterium (assembly GCA_946611635.1). GTDB lineage: Bacteria > Bacillota_I > Bacilli_A > RF39 > UBA660 > Coprovivens. The sequence continues at coordinate 5,055 of CAMODW010000021.1, forward strand.
TTATATCGTAATATACCTAGAGATGTTAAAACCAATATATCTAAATATGATTTTAGTAATTATTCAATGTTTGTAGAAAAAGCTAAAAGAGGCAGTTTTTATGATAAAACATTAAATGAACAAAAAAAGATGATTGAAGCATGGATATTGGAAGATGAATCTGTTAGTATAGAGGATAATATTAATCTTAGTAAATTAATAGTATTATTGGATGGAAAAAAGAGCTTTGAAGAAATATCTGAATTAGTAGATGTTAACAAGTGCTTTGCTAGTTTATTTAGAATCTGTATGTATATTTTGGCTAATATGGATGTTGATTATGGTAAGTTGTATTTTAGCAAAATTAGAATAAAAAATTATGTTGATAGTGATATGGTTGTTAATTATTCTGATTTGAAGGGAATAATAAGAGAAATCAATTCTAAAAGATATAATGAAGATGAGGAAGAGTTAAGAGATAGTATAAAAAGCAATATAGTTTCTTGTAACGAGCATAGAACTGATAAAGATGATTTTGAAATTGTTAAGTGTTATAAGAAAGTTCGATTAACAATAGATGAGTTTATAAAAAGAGAAAAAGAATTATTAGAATTGGGAAGAAAAAGAAATACTCTTCAAAATATTATTCATTATAAAAAAACTAATTCTCCAGTAGATTTAGCATTTGACAATGATAAAATATTAGAATTGTTAGAAATTGCTGATAGTGATGGAAGAATATATGTAGATTCCAAAACTGGTGATATTAATATAGATATTAATGATAAAGAAATGGGAATGAATGTTTTTAGGGCAGTTGTATCTATTGATGATTTTATATATTTTGTTGAGTCATGCAATGAAGAATTAAATTCGCACTATTCTATTCGAAATGTTGCATAGGGGGATTTAATATGCCGATGTTAAAAAAAAGAGAAGATTTAACAGACTTTAAAGATGATCAAACTAATTTTGCTTTGGGGCTAACAGATGAGTTTGGAGATTTCTTAGTTGTAAAAGAAGAGAAAAGCTATAGTGAGATAGATAAAGAAATTGAAAAAGTAAAAAAAATGGATTTAGATGAAGAAACAAAGATAAAAGTTATTAATGAATATAATAATCTTAAGAATGCTAAAAGTCCTAAAGAGAGTGTAAAATATAAAAAAATAATAAAAAAATTGATAGAAAAAGGAATTTATTGAAATAAATTCTTTTTTTTTAAGAAAAAAAATTGTATAGTATACTTAATTTTGGGATGTGTGGTGTTTAAATATGTTAAAAAGATATGCTTCCACTATGAAAGATTTAATTTATACAAATGATTCTTTAAGAGAATTCATTATGCACGATTATGAAATGGAAGAAGATGAATGCTTTTATGCTAATGTAGAATTGTTCTTTTTAACATTTGCGTTGTTTTCAGACGATTTAGAAAATATAAATTTAAATGATTCTGTTCGTGAATTAATAGAAACTCAAAAGTATTATATAGATGGTGATAAAATAATACTTGGTGATAAAGAGATAGCGTTTGGTGTTTTAGAAATGGCTTTTGTTGAGGTTTTATCATATTATAAAAAAAAGAGAAATAGAAAAATAATTGATGTTGACGTATTTGAGAGTAAAAAACAGTCGAAAGGGAACGTTGATATATTACTTGATACTGGTTTTGGGCAATTAATTGAATTTGATATTGATAAAGTAGAAGAAGACGAGAAGTCAGCTAGGGAAGAAGCAATAAAAAAATTAAATGAATATAAAGCTTCTGGATATGAGGAAATTGATACATATTTATATGAAATTGAACATTCATTTAGAGATACTGCATATGAAGGTATTGCTATTCTATATAATAAATTGAGGGAACTTAGAGATGATAATATATTTAAAGGAGATATCCCTTTGTTATGTGCAGCAGATGTAAATCTATCGTATTATCGTAAGTTTGCATATATGTTAATGAGTTGCTATCCTATTCAAATTTTCAAACCTGCTAGAGAGTGTTTGGAGTATTTAGATTTGCGTTTTCCTAATATTCAAGCTGATGCTAATTATTATAGGTATGATGATGAATGGGAAGAATATGAAAAAATACGTAATAAAGTTTTAGAGAATATTCGTGATTGCAATATTTTTCTTCGTAGTAGAAGAGTTAGTAAAATGGAGAAAGATAATGTGAGAAAATGTGGTGAGCTCTTGATTAGAAAAAAAGAATTATTGGATTTTCAATGCTATAAACATTCTGTTGACTGTAGTGACGTTACTGAAGTTTATGATGAAAATGGTGAACCCTTTTATACTGGTGCTATGTTAAATAAACACATATTATATAATCTAGAAATTGCGTTAAGAAATGGACATGTAGATATTATAAAAAATAATGGACGAGAAGAGATGGTATTCTATGCTATTGTTGATGGAAAAGTAGATTTTATTTTAAAAGTTGGTATTAATAAGATTTTGAATATGTTTGATACAAATAATTTGATTGGATCAATAAAAACAAATGGATGGAGCATAAAAAGAACGTCAGGTGAATAGACGTTCTTTTTATATTAATGTTTTACAATTATAATCATATAAGAATTCGTTAATTGTATTTAAATTGTATATTCTTTCTTTAAAACAGAACCGAATAATTAAATTAAAAATATCATTATTAGGAAGTGAGTATTCTGCACTATTTAGTAAATCTAGTAATTCATCTTCATTTAATTCTAATGCTATAGCAAGTAGGATGATTGTCTCTTTACTAGGGTGATAATTATAATCGTTTCTTATTTTAGAAAATAATCTTCTGTCGATATTTACTTTGTTATAAACATCACTATCTTTTAAGTTTTGTCTATCAATAAAATTAAATAATGTTTTTTGAAATTTGTTATCTTCTTTATTCTGCTTAATATAATTATCCAATGATGTAGAACCTAATGCTTTTTTTTCTCTTGCTGATACTTGTAAATCATCTTTATTGTAAGTTTTTAGTTTTGCATTGCATATACAAGACTCGTCTAGATTATACATACTTTTTTCAAAGCTTATAATTAAGTTATCGTCTATGTATTTTTTTAATTTTTCTTTTATATTCATAATATTGTCTCCTTTTAGGCGACCAAAAGGCCTTCTTAACTAGTTATTATTATATCAGAAAGAGAGGAAAAAAAGATGAAAAAAGAAAAAATGAAGGAAATGGACGTTGTCTTCTTGTTAGATAGAAGTGGATCTATGACAGGAATGGAAATGGATACAATAGGAGGATATAATAGTTATTTGGAAAAACAAAGATGTAATGGATATAAAACTAAAATAACAACAGTTTTATTTGATGATAAGTATGAAGTTTTAAAAATGCGTGAAGATATTCAAAATGTATCTAATATTACTAATAAAGAATACTATTGTAGAGGATGTACTGCTTTATATGATGCAATTGGTAAAACAATAAAGACAATTGAGAATAGTGTTAATAATAAGGTTTTATTTGTTATTACTACAGATGGTTTAGAAAATGCTTCTAGAGAATACAATAGAAATAGTGTTTTTAATTTAATTAAGAAACATGATGACTGGGAGTTTATTTATATTGGAGCTAATATTGATTCTTATGCTGAAGGGCATAATATTGGAATAAAAAGTAGTAATATTGCTAATTATAAAAAGACTACTGATGGTACAAAGAGGATGTTTAATGCTGTTTATGAAGCTACAAGTTGCCTTATGGATTGTGGTGAAGTTGGAACATCATGGAAAAATAAATTAGAGGATTAGTTCCTCTTTTTTATCTTTATTGACGAACAAAAGTTATCATATTATAATATTAGAGCTTGGGGAGATATTTATGGATAAGATAATTATAAAAGGCGCTCGTGAGAATAATTTAAAGAATATAGATTTAGAATTACCTAAAAATTCTTTAATAGTTATGACTGGTGTTTCTGGAAGTGGAAAAAGTAGTTTAGCTTTTGATACAATTTATGCTGAAGGGCAAAGAAGATATGTAGAAAGTTTATCTAGTTATGCTAGACAGTTTTTGGGTGGAACTAGTAAACCTGATGTTGATAGTATTGAGGGATTAAGCCCAAGTATAAGTATTGATCAAAAGAGTACAAATAATAATCCAAGAAGTACTGTTGGGACAGTTACAGAAATATATGATTATTTAAGATTATTATATGCAAGAATAGGTGTTCCTTATTGTCCTAATCATCATGAGCCAATATCTAGTCAAAGCATTGAAGAAATGACTAATAAGATTATGAATTATCCAGAAAAAACTAAAATAGAGATAATGGCTCCGATTGTAAGAGGTGAAAAAGGAGCACATCAAGAACTATTAGATGACTTGCGTAAAAAAGGATATACAAGAGTTAGAATTAATGGAGAAGTAAGGGATTTAGCTGAAGAAATCAAATTAGATAAAAATAAAAAAGACAATATAGAAGTTATTGTTGATAGAATTATGGTTAAGCCAGAAGAAAGAAGTAGAATATTTGAATCGATAGAAAATAGTTCGAAATTAGCTAATGGATTAGTGTTATTTAATGTAATAGGAGAAAAAGAATTCTTGATGAGTGAGAATTATGCTTGTATTCATTGTAATTATTCGATACCAAAATTAGAAACAAGAATGTTTTCTTTTAATTCTCCTTTCGGAGCGTGCCCAGAATGTAATGGGTTAGGCTTGAAAAAGAAAATAAGTGAAGAATTACTTATTCCAGATAAAACTAAAAGTATTCGCGAAGGAGCAATTAAGACATTAACACAAGATCAAACTATTCTCTTTACAGAAGTAGAAACGACAGCTGATTATTATGGTATAGATTTAGATATGCCAATAGGCAAAATACCAAGAGATAAATTAGATAAAATATTATTTGGATCCACTGATATCTTAGATTTTAAATATGTATCTAGAGGCGGTAATATTAGAACTAAAACGAATTATTTTGAAGGAATTATTACTAATTTAGAAAGAAGATATGTTGAAACAACAGCTACTTGGGTTAGAGATTGGATAGAAAATTTCATGTATGAGCAAAAATGTTCAGAGTGTAATGGTACAAGACTAAAAAAAGAAGTTTTAAATGTTTTTATTAATAAAAAGAATATATATGATATGACAGCAATGAGTATAAGTGATTTATATACTTTTATTAATAACCTTAAGTTAAATGTGGAAGAAAAGAAAATAAGCGAATTATTAATTAAAGAAATAGCTAATAGGTTAGAATTTTTAAATAATGTTGGTTTAGGATATATAACAATGGATAGAGCTGCTGGTACACTTTCTGGTGGAGAAGCACAACGTATTAGACTTGCTACGCAAATAGGAAGTAAATTATCGGGAGTGTTGTATGTATTAGATGAACCAAGTATTGGTTTGCATCAAAGAGATAATGAGAAGTTGATAAACTCTTTGAAAGAAATGAGAGATTTAGGTAATACTTTGATAGTGGTTGAACATGATACAGATACTATGCTTGCCGCTGATTATTTAGTTGATATAGGCCCAGGAGCTGGCAGTGAAGGTGGAAAGGTTATGGCTGCTGGAACACCAAAAGAAGTCATGAAGAATCCTAATTCGTTAACGGGTAAGTATTTAACGGGAGTAGAAAAAATAGAAATTCCGAAAAAGAGAAGAAAAGGTAATGGTAATTTCATAGAAATAAAAGGGGCTAAAGAACATAATTTAAAAAATATCAATGTTAAAATACCTTTAGGAACATTTACTTGTGTTACTGGAGTTTCGGGTAGTGGTAAATCTACTTTAGTAAATGATATTTTATTTAATGCTTTAACTAAAAAGGTTTATAAATCTAAAGTAGTGGTTGGAGCTTGTAAAGAAGTAAAGGGGATGGATAATATAGATAAGGTTGTCCATATTACACAAGATCCTATTGGTAGAACTCCTAGAAGTAATCCAGCAACATATGTAGGAGTATTTGATGATATTAGAGATGTTTTTGCAGAGATGAAAGAGTCTAAAATGCGTGGATATGGTAAAAACAGATTCTCTTTCAATGTTAAAGGTGGACGTTGCGAAGCTTGTTGGGGTGATGGTGTAAAGAAAATAGAAATGAATTTCTTGCCAGACGTTTATGTTCCTTGTGAAGTATGTCATGGTACAAGATATAATAGGGAAACATTAGATGTTAAATTTAAAGGAAAAAATATATCAGAAGTACTTAATATGCGCGTTAATGAAGCTTTAGAGTTCTTTGATAATATTCCTAAAGTAAGAAATAAGTTGCAAGTAATGATGGATGTTGGTTTATCTTATATTGAACTTGGTCAGCCAGCACCGACTTTATCAGGTGGTGAGGCTGGAAGAGTTAAGCTTGCTAAAGAATTGCAAAAAAAAGCAACTGGTAAAAGTATTTTTATATTAGATGAACCTACAACGGGTTTACATAGTGATGATATAAAGAAATTGTTAACAATTTTGCAAAGAATTGTAAATAATGGTGATACAGTTGTTGTTATAGAACATAATTTAGACGTTATAAAAGTTGCAGATTATATTATTGACCTTGGACCAGAGGGTGGACTTGGCGGAGGAACTATTGTTGCAACAGGTACTCCGGAGAAAGTAGCAAAAGTAAAAGAAAGTTATACTGGTCAATTTTTAAAGAAGATATTGTGAGGTATAAATGGAAGCTGTTTTAGATGTAGAAAAAAAATATAAAGAAAAGAAGAAAATTAAAAGATTAGAATTAGAATACGACAATACAGATTATATTATATTTAATTTAGAAGAAAAAGTAATAGATGTAAATGGTAGTATTTATATGGTTGATGTTACTGAAGAAGATATGAATAATATAGAAGATATGATTTGGGAATATAGTGTTTTAGATGATGCAGATTATTGGCCAGATAAATTTGGCGATTCGCCACCTATGGCGACTTTATGGAGAATATCATTTTATGATGAAATGGAAGTTTATTATCATAAAAGTGGGGCTACAAAATATCCTTTTAGATTTTTAGAATTAGTAAAAAAATTGAATAGTATAGAAAAGAAAAAATAGTTTTTGTAAATGTAATTATATGTTATATTATTAGTGTATTGGAAGTGTGATAATATTATGAATAAAAATGGAAGAATAGATATTTTGCTAATAATAGGAACTTTAATAATGCTCGCTTTATCTATAGGTATTCTAGAATTAAACCATATTATTAATATTAGAGCTTTATTTGGTGGAGATGGTACGTTTATACCAATTAATTATGAAAATGAATTAATAAATGCTTGTAATTCTCTTAATCGAGAGGGCATTTATAATGAAAAAATGGCTGAAGAAGTTACCCAAAATATATATAGTCATATGAGTGCTGATAATAAGCTTTCTCTTGATGATTTTGAAAAAGAATATTGGAAAATAGTTGAAAATAAAGAATATTGTTTAAATAATAAATGTTTTTATGGAGCAAAGGGGAAGAAAAAAACACTATATACTTATGATTGTCAAAAAAAGAAATATGATGAGATTGATTTAAAGATATATTATGATGAGTTAAATAGTAAATACGAATTAGAAGTTGCGTGTACTTTAATGAATAATAATGGCTTTTATAAAAATGCAGATGAGACTATAAGTTGTAGTAATTATACTTGTAGATGGAGTCGTAATGGACGATTATATTATAAAAATTGTAAAGATAAATAGATGATTTTTATCATCTTTTCTTTTTGTGTTATAATATCTTTGCTTATGAAGGAGAGATTTTATGAATCCTGTAATGTTTAGCTTTGGGAAGATAGAGTTTAGATGGTATTCTTTCTTTATTTTGATAGCGGTTATTGTTGGTTTTTGTTTAGCTCTTAGAGAAGGTAAAAAGAGAAAAATAGATTCTGATATTATATTTGATATGGGCTTTTATACAGTAATATTTGGAATACTTGGGGCTAGGATATATTATGTGTTATTTAATTTAAAAATATATCAATATGATTTTTTGGAGATATTTAGGCTTTGGAATGGTGGTTTAGCTATTCATGGCGGTATACTTTTTGGTTTGTTAACGATATTTGTTTATGCCAAAATAAAGAGAATAAAGATGTTTGAATTGACGGATATAGTTGCACCTTCATTAATAATTGGTCAGGCAATAGGTAGATGGGGTAATTTCTTTAATAGTGAAGCTCATGGACCAGTAACTACATTTTCTAATTTAAAAAGATTAAATATTATTCCCGACTTTGTTATAAAAGGCATGAAAATAAATGGTGTTTATTACCATCCAACTTTCTATTATGAATTTCTATGGTGTATATTGGGATTTATAATTCTTATATTAGTAAGAAAGTATTATAAGAAGTATAAAAATGGACAACTAACATGTTTATATCTTATGTGGTATTCTCTTGGAAGGTTCTTTATTGAATCTTTAAGAACTGATTCGTTATTATTCTTTGGTTTAAAAATTGCTCAAATTATTTCAATTATATTATTTGTTTTAAGTTTAGTATTATATATTGTAATAACGGCAAAAAGTGAAGAAATACATGATAATAGTATAAAAGAAAAAAAGAATACTAAAGCAAAAGATATAAAAAAGATAAAAAGTAAAAATAAAAAGAAAAAAAACAAGTTCTAAATTGAACTTGCTTTTTTTGATATTTATGATAAATTAGCTATGGGTGGTAATTATGTATGGGCCATTGGTTTGTGCATATATGGGTGATACTATATATGAAATGTATGTTAGAGAGTATTTAATTAAGCAAGGAATAACGAAAGTTGGGGAATTACAACAAGGTAGTTTAGAGTACGTAAGTGCTAAAAGTCAGAGAAAGCATTTGGAAAGATTGTTAAATGATAACATTTTAACAAGTGAAGAATTAGAAATTGTAAAATGGGGAAGAAATGCTAAAGGAACTAAGAGTAAAAGTGCAGATATAATTACTTATAGATTAGCTACTGGATTGGAAGCTTTGATAGGTAAGTTACATTTTGAAAATAAAGATAATAGAATTAAAGAAATAATGGAATATATTTTAGGAGAATGATATGAAAGTATATGGTAAAAATGTATTTAATGAGTTAAAAGAAAATGTTGGTGCAATAAGAAAAGTTTATTTAGCAAAAAGTTTTAATGATAAAGAAATAATTAATTTTATAAAAGAAAATAAGATTAGTTATACTACAACTGATAATAAAGTAATGGATAAAATGGTTGATGGAAAGCACCAAGGAATAATAGTTGTAATAAATGATTATGATTATGTTGATTATAAAACTTTGTATTCTGATAAAATAGTGGTAGTATTAGATCATTTAGAAGATCCTCATAATTTTGGGGCGATTATACGTACTTGTGAAGCGGCTGGTATTCATTCAATTGTTATACCTAAAGATAGAGGCGTGTCTGTAAATTCAACGGTTATGAAAACTAGTGCTGGAGCATTAGAGCATGTTAATGTTGCTATGGTAAATAATTTAGTGAAAGCTATTGATGATTTTAAGAAAAATGGTTTTTTTGTATATGGTGCAGATATGAATGGGCATAATTATAAAGATATTAGTTTTTCTGATAAAGTATTACTTATAATAGGTAATGAAGGGAAAGGAATGGGAAGACTAGTTAGAGAGACTTGTGATGAGATAGTATCTATTCCGCAATATGGTAAAATTAATTCTTTGAATGCTTCTGTAGCTACAGCAGTAATAATATATGGAATTGTAAATAGGTAGTAACATGAAATATAAAGAATATAATGATCAAGAATTAATATCTATGATAAGAGAAAGTTCTGAAGAAGCTAAAGATATTTTATATGATAAGTATAAATATATAATAGATATTGAATTAAAAAAGTATAATAATCTAGCAGTTATTTTGGGGTATGATTATAATGATTTGTATCAAGATGCACTGGTTGGATTTTCGGATGCTATAGCAAATTATCGTGAGGATAAAGAAGCTTCGTTGCCATATTTTATTACGTTGTGTGTAGATAGAAAATTACAATATGCAATAAGAAGTGTTAATAATAAAAAGTCTAGATTACAATCAGAATCTTTATCTTTAGAGTATGTATATGATGATTCTTCGTTACCATTAATAGAAACAATAAGTGGTAGTTCCTTAAATGATCCTTTATTAAAGATGATGAATGAAGAAGATTATAATGAGTTAAGTGAAAAGATAGAAAAAGAATTATCGGCAGGAGAATATAAAGTTTATAAATATATGGTAAAAGGTCTTAAGTATAATGAAATAGCTCCTATTTTAGGAAAAGAACCTAAACAAATTGATAATGCTATGCAAAGGATAAAGAACAAAGTGAAAAGAATTGTTAATAAATTATAGCAATATAAGGGATTAATAGGAAAAAACACTTGCTTTTTTTCAGGGAATATAGTATATTCTATTTGAAACACAAGTGAGTGTTTTTTTAAATACAAAAAAATAGTAGAGGTGGGCTTATGGCAAAGGCAAAAAAAGAAATAAAAGATGCTAATATTTCAGAGACTAAAGAAAAGAAAAAGAAAATTGATAATCTAGAAGAAATAGTGGAAGAGAAAAAGAAAGAAGAAACAGTAGAAACTAAAAAAGAGAAAAAAACTAAAGATAAAAAGAAAAAAGTAGGATTCTTTGGTGGAATTAGAAAAGAAATGAAACAAGTTGTTTGGCCTTCAGCTGGAGATATTGTTAAATCTACAATTGCTGTAGTAGTAATGTGTTTGTTCTTATGTTTGTTTTTCTTGGCTATAACAGCGCTTATGGCTTTGATTAAGGAAGGGTTGCAATTTTAATGGAAAAAGAATGGTATGTAGTTAACACTTATAGTGGTCATGAAGCAAAAGTTAAAGAAAAATTAGAATCTCGTGCAGTTTCTATGGGAATGCAAGATAATATTTTTAGAGTAATTATTCCAGAAACAACAGAAGTTGAGGTAAAAGATGGAGTAAAAAAAGAAAAGGTAAAAAAGATGTTCCCTGGATATGTTTTAGTTGAAATGATAATGTCTGATGAAGCTTGGTATATTGTTCGTAATACTCCTGGTGTTACAGGATTTATTGGTTCATCTGGACATAAAGCGAAACCGACGCCTTTGATGCCTCAAGAAATAGATAGAATATTGTCTACTATGGGTATGAGTAGAGTTAATATTGAGAATGATATGGCTGTAGGAACAAAAGTTACTATTATAGAAGGACCATTTAAGGGTATGAATGGTGTCGTTGATAGTATTGACTTAGAAAATAATAGATTAAATGTCTTAATTGATTTATTTGGTCAAGAAACACCTGTAGAAGTAGAAATATTCCAAGTTAATAAATTACAATAAGTAGTAGAAATACTACTTTTTTTTGTGTAAAATTAAAATAGGAAGGATATGACATTATGGATGGAAAGAATAATAAAAAGAAGTATATCATAGTAATAATGTTAATGGTTGTAAGTTTAGCGCTAGGAGCTATTATTGGTAAAGTTTTATTAAGTGATAAGAGTAATTGCTCCAAAAATATTGTTATAGAAGAAGAGGAGCGCAAAGGTGATAACGAAGTAGTTACTAATTGTATAAATGATCAAGTTAAAGACGAAGATAAAAAGAGCAATGAAGAAATAGAAAACGAAAAGGATGAAGAACAAAATAGTAATACTAATTATTCGAATTATGATAATACTGATAAGATGGTGAATACTATGTTAAGTATGATAAGAGGAGGTTGTTCTGATAAAAATAATTTCTTTATTACTAGTAATACTAATTTTGAAAATATGTCTAATGAAATAAAAGCTGAGATAGCTTTGTTTAATATTTCGGATAGATATTCTAATAGGTTAGAAGATAAAATAGAAAGAACTTTTGGTAAAAATAAGAAATTTGACTTACCTAAAAAATTAAATGCTAAAAGTTGGTTTGTAAATTATGAATTGGTAGATGGTGATTACAAAAATGTGGCTGATGGAGGTGGATGTATTGGTTTTGGTGATACTTTTAAATCGGCTATAATAGAGAAAAAATATTCTGAAAATAAGATAACTTTTAAAGCAAATATAGGTTATTTAGTTAGAGATAATGCACCTAAAGATGGAGAAAATATGGATATAGATAACGATCTACATAGTACGCTTTACAATGGTTATGATAAGACAAGAGTAATTGAAAGAAATATTTACTATAAGAATGAAGAAGAATTATTAAATAAATTATTATATAATGATAAATTGGATTATATATTATTTACTTTTATAAAAGAAGGCGAAGTATATATATTTGATAAGGCAGAATTAATAAAGAGATAAATATAAATAGTAAAAAAGGTTATAACTCGACAGTTATGGCTTTTTTAATGTTATAAAAATCTTGCAATTACTCATACTTTGTGGTAGTATCTTAAGTGCAATTGAGGAAATTGTACCGTTTTTAAGTGGGAGGGAAGGCGAAGCGGACGCCCGATACCACTAACGCGATAAAATATTATAGGAGGTGTTTTTCGTGGCAAAAGAAGTCGTAAAGAAAATTAATTTACAAATTCCTGCTGGAAAAGCTACACCAGCACCACCAGTTGGTACTGTTTTAGGACCTGCCGGAATTAATTTAGGAGAATTTTGTACAAAATTTAATGATGCAACTAAGGATAAAATGGGAGATATAATTCCTGTTGATATCTTCTTGTATGATGATAGATCATATGATTTTGTGTTGAAGACTCCACCAGCAGCATTCTTAATTAAAAAATATGCTAAAGTACAAAAAGGAAGTGCTAAAGGATCTAAGGAAGTTGTTGCAACTCTATCTAAAGAAGATTTGAGAAAAATTGCTGAAACTAAGATGCCAGATTTAAATGCATATGATATAGAGAGTGCAATGAAGATTATTGCTGGTACTGCAGTTAATATGGGAATAAATATAGAAGAATAATTTAAATAAATATATAAAAATAAAAATATCCGCTAATAACCACAATTAGGAGGTATAAAGATGAGAAAATCAGGAAAGAAATATGTGGAAGCTTCTAAAAAAGTAGAAAAGAATAAATCTTATACTAAAGAAGAAGCAATTAAATTAGTTAAAGATACATCTATAACTAGTTTCGATGGTACTGTTGAAGTTGCTTTCAAATTAAATCTAGACACTAGAAAAGCTGATCAACAATTAAGAGGATCTATGGTTTTACCACATGGAACAGGAAAAACTAAAAAAGTTTTAGTTATTGCAAAGGGAGAAGCTGCTAGCGAAGCTAAAAAAGCTGGTGCTGATTTTGTTGGTGAACAAGATATGATTGATAAGATCGCAAAAGAGAATTGGTTTGATTATGATGTTATAGTAGCAACTCCAGATATGATGGTTAGTTTAGGAAAAATTGGACGTGTTTTAGGACCAAAAGGATTAATGCCAAACCCTAAAACAGGAACAGTTACTCCAACACCAGCTAAAGCAGTAGAGGATATTAAAAAAGGTATGGTTAGTTATAAAACTGATTCATATGGTAATGTTCATACTGTTATTGGTAAAGTATCTTTTGCTGAAGATAAATTACTAGAAAATTTAGATTTTGTTTACAATACAATTAATAAATCTAAACCAACAGTTGTTAAAGGTAAATTCATCGAAAATATTACAATTTCTAGTACTATGGGTCCTGGAATTAAACTTGATAGAAATTCTTTTGACAATTAGTTAATAATAGAATATAATAAACATTGTTGAAAAGGCGAACCTTCTGAAGACAGCAAGTATTAAGTAAATCTTGCCGAGGAAATCTAGCATTCATTATTATGATGATATCTAGCTTTCCTGTGAAGGAAAGCTTTTTAAATATCCTAAAGGAGGAAAAATATGGCAAGTGCTAAAGTTTTAGAAGCTAAGAAAGCTGTAATTAATGAAATTGAAGAATTAGTCAAGAATAGTGAATCTGTTGTTGTTTTTTCTTATCAAGGATTAACAGTTTCTGCTCTTAATAAATTAAGAAGAGAACTAAAAGATGCTGATGGAGAACTAAAGATTTATAAGAATACTCTTGTCAAAAGAGCTCTTGATGATTTAAAAATTGATTTAGGAGATTTCTTAGAAGGACCAAATGCTTTTATGTTTGGTCGCGAACTATTAGAACCAATTAAAGTTCTATCTAAGTTTGCAAAAGAAAATGATAAAGCTGAAATAAGAGTAGGTATTATCAATGGTTCACCTGCTGATCTAAAAACAATAAACGAATATGCTACTATCCCATCAAGAGAAGGATTACTTACTATGCTTGCTGGTGGTATGATTCAATATGTTAGAGATTTAGCTATTGGATTGAATCTATATGCTGAAAAGCTAGAAAAATAATTTTGGAAAAGAGAAAGGAAAATATAAAATGGCAAAATTAACAAAAGAAGATTTTATTAGTGCTTTAAAAGAAATGACTATTCTTGAAGTTAAAGAATTAGTTGACGCAATGAAAGAAGAGTTTGGAGTAGATCCAAGTGCTGTAGCTGTAGCTGCTGCTCCTGCAGCTGGTGAAGCTGTTCAAGAAGATAATGCTGCAAAAACTGTAGTATTAAAGAATGCTGGAGCAACTAAGATGCAAGTTATTAAATTATTAAAGGAAATAACTGGTCTTGGACTTGTTGAAGCAAAAGCTTTAGCTGACAATGGTGGAAATGTTAAAGAAAACGTTCCTGCTAAAGAAGCAGAAGAAATTAAAGCACAACTTGAAGCTGCTGGTGCTGAAATAGAACTAGCATAATGAAATTAAAAAGAACTAAAAATAGTTCTTTTTTTGTGATATAATTGTTATGTTATTGTAGAAATAATGATTTTGTTATACTATAATAACGTTTGATGGGTGATTAATTATGAAATTAGATAATCATGGTTGGGGAACTAAAGAATTTATTTTTTCTATAGTTGCTATGTTATTTTTGCTTTTGATTGTTATAGTTAATGTTCACAGTTTGTATGATGCAATTGATGAGACTAGTGATAATACAGAGAGTAAAGTTACTGAAAAAAATAATAAAGAAAAAAATAATTCAACAGATGATAAAGTTAATGATAATTCTATGAATAACACATTAGAAGATAATAATGTTAATAGTGACAATTCAACAAATAATAGTGAGAGTGAACCGGTTACTGTTACATATAATGAGAGTTATTATACGTCTTATCAAAATAAAATGATAGATGCTACGAGAAGTTATATTATTAATGCTTCTCTATCAGTTCCATCTAATGGAGCGAGAGTAGATTTAAAGACTTTAACTGATAAAAATTATATAGAACCATTAAATGATTTACTTGATGGAAGTTTATGTAGTGGATATAGTGTTGCTTCTTTGAGCGGAGATAGTCGTTTAAATATAAGAACTTATTTAAAATGTAGTAATTATGAAACGGAAGGTTATTAGGTGAATGTTATGAAGAAAAAAAATAAAAAAGGGTTGTTAAAGAAAATACAGGAATTTTTTACTAATATATATAATAAATTTATGGAATTGCCTAAAAAAAATAGAATAATAATAATTCTATGGTGTGTTATATTGTTATTTTTAATTATTATAATTGTTGTAAGTAATATTAATAATTCTTATTTATCTACTTATACAAACCTTGAGAAGAATTTGAAAAGTGCTGCTTTAAAGTATAGTGAGGATAAAGATTTATATGGTATTAATTCTCAAAAGGTAAGATTAGATATGGAAATTTTAGTAGAATCAGGTTATTTAGAATTAGAAGATAAACAAGAGGATAGTTGTGTTGGGTATGCGTTAGTTTATACAAATAATGATGGAGAAGAAAAATCTAGTGCTTACGTATCGTGTAAAGGTTATACTACTAAAGGTTTTTCTTTTAAATAAAATATGTTGACAATGTACTAATAAGATGGTATATTATCATTACGTTTAAATTTGGGTTCTGCTTAGGTAGAACTTGATTTAATAAAAAGGTCGACACACCGGGATGTGTGTATATGAAAGGAGAGTATTATGCCAACTATTAATCAATTAGTAAAAAAGAGTAGAAAAGACAAGACTAAAAAGAGTAAAAGTCCAGTGTTAAATGTTGGATTTAACAGTATGGAAAGAAAAGCAACTGAGCAAAATAGTCCTCAAAAAAGAGGAGTATGTACAAGAGTAGGTACTCGTACACCAAAGAAACCTAACTCAGCATTAAGAAAATTTGCACGTGTTAGATTATCAAATGGTCGTGAAGTTGATACTTATATTCCAGGAGAAGGACATAATTTACAAGAACACAGCGTTGTATTAGTACGTGGTGGTCGTGTTAAAGACTTAATCGGTGTTCGTTATCATATTATTCGTGGTACTTTGGATACTCAAGGAGTTAATAATAGAAAACAAGGCCGTAGTAAATATGGTACAAAGAAACCTAAGGATTCTAAATAAAAATAAATAAGAAAGGAGAGATATTATGCGTAAGAGACGTGCTGTAAAAAGAGATGTATTACCTGATCCAATTTTTAATTCAAAAGTTGTTACTAAGTTAATAAATCAAATTATGAAAGATGGAAAAAAAGGTACTGCTGAAAGCATATTAAAGAAAGCATTTGCAATAATAGAGGAAAAAACTAAAAAAGATCCAATGGAAGTTTTTAATGATGCATTAGAAAATATTAAACCTGTATTAGAAGTTAAAGCAAGACGTGTTGGTGGTTCTAATGTTCAAGTTCCAATTGAAATAAAAGAAACTAGAAGTCAAACATTAGCTTTACGTTGGTTAGTTAATTATGCTAAGAATAGAAATGGAAAGGGAATGGCTATTAATTTAGCTAATGAAATCATGGATGCTGCAAACGGTGTTGGCGGAGCTGTTAAAAAACGTGAGGATACTCATAAAATGGCTGAAGCTAATAAGGCATTTGCACATTATAGATGGTAGGAGAAAAGTGATATGGCAAGAGATGTAACAATAGATAAGATTCGTAATATTGGTATAATGGCTCACATAGACGCTGGTAAAACTACATTTACAGAAAGAGTTTTATTCCATACTGGTATTACTCATAAAATTGGTGAAAC
>CAMODW010000022.1 GCA_946611635.1 uncultured Bacillota bacterium
GAAGAAGCTGTTGAGGAAAGAGTATTAGGAAAATAAAAAATAGTAATAAGTTAATTCTTATTACTATTTTTATGCTTTTCTACTAGTTTTTTTACTTTAATAAAGTAATGGTTCACTCCAGATTTACCAATGGTATGACCTGTTTCTTTAGAAATGATATCCGCAAGTTCTGTTAAGGAACTCTCTGGATAGTATTCTCTATATCTTATGGCTTCTCTAGTACTTTCGTCTAATAAACCCAACAAATCATATTTCTTTAAATAATTAATATCATCTAATTGTTTTAATCCGGTTTTTAACACTTTTTCTTGGTTGGATATTTCACAATTATTTAATCTATTAACCATATTTTTATGATCTCTATATATTCTAACATCTTCATAATAAAATAAAGAATTGGTAGCTCCAAACATTTTAATAATATCACTTATCATTTCTGCTGTTTTAACATATGTCATGTATTTATTATTTCTTTTTATTACTTTTGATATTATATTAAAATCTTTTAATAGATTAGATATATAAATACATTCTTTTTTTAAGCTTGATGAAAATTCTAAGTGATACCCTCCTGTAGTTGGGTCGTTTACGCTACCTGTTGCTAGGAAAGCTCCTCTTAAGTAAGATATTTTTTCTTCATCGGTATCTAGTAATTCTTCACTAGGTAAAATTACTTTCCCATTATGTTTGATATTTAGAGCTTCTAAAATTGTTTCTATTTTTTCACTAAATTCAAGTATATATATTTGTTTAACTCTGAATCTTTTTTGGATTCTTATTATAATTTTTATATATATACCAAAGTTATTTTTTATATCTTTATATATTCTTCTTGCAACAGCAGCATTTTCCATTGTAAGTGTTATTTTATCTTTTTTTATTTGACCGGCAAATCTAACAAAAGAAGATAATTCATTTAAAGATTCTATTTGGTTAATATCTTTTCTAGTTATTTCTTCTTTCATATTAGTAGTAAAACTCATTTTATTCACCCCAGTCATCTATACACTATTTATTATTGTCTCTTTCGCTTTAATAATAATATCACATTTTAAGAAATGAAAAAAGGAACAATGTTCCTTTTTATCTTGAAGACCATCTTGTTCCATAAGTATTTTTTATTCCTGTTATAGAGGAATCAGAAGTGGCCCTAGTATTGCTTCTAAACGTTGACCAACTTTTATATCCATTAACACCCGCACCTAAGTAATAACCATATGCTATTGAATAGTGTAAATGCGTACCTGATGTACATTTATCATAATACCATGTAGAAGAGTCGCCTCCAACATAACCAATAACTTGGCCTTTAGTAACTTTTTGACCTGGGGAAACTGTATAGCTTCTTAAATGACCAAATTCTGATGTATATGCTTTTCCTCCTACTTGATGATGAATATAAACTATATTTCCACCACAACTTTGATGATAAGCTGTATGCGCTACTGTTCCATTTGCTGGGGCATAAACAGGAGTACCTGGAACATTACCACCCAAATCCATTCCAGCGTGACCATTATGTCCCCAAGCTTGAGTAACTTTACCAGAATTAAGAGGTCTTGAGAATGATGAAGAATATCCACCTCTATTAAAGTAACAATCGTCTATTGAATCATCATTTTTACATCCCGCTTTTTCATATAATGTAACTTGATTTTTCAAAGCTTTTAACTCTTCATCATAATCCATACCAATTGATGCTAAAGAAGCTACATAAGCTTCTAATTTATCAACTTCTTTTTCGTTTGCTTCTATTGAATTTTCTAGATTTACATTATCTTCTGCTAATTGAACTTGAAGCTGTTTATTATCGTTTATTAGTTTTTCTAATCCCTTTAATTGCTCATCTGTGTAGTTTGCTATTCTTTCAATAATTGCTTCACGTTCTATCATATCAGAAATTGATTCAGAATCAAATATAAAGTCTAAATATACTGATTCTGAAGAGGTACCAGCATATTGGAAATTATTGATAGTGTCTTTTAATTCTTCTGTTTTTACTTTTATTTCTTCTTCACTTTCAGTAACTTTTATTTTTGATTCTTCAACTTTTCTTTCATTTGATTCTATTGTATTATTAGCTGATACTATTGCTTGTCTTTTGATATTAATATTATTTTGTGCTTCTTGAGAAAGTCTTTTGTTTCTATTAGCTTTAGCTTCTAGTTCAGCTACTTCTTTTTTATAATCTCCTAAAGTTTTATTGGCTGCTCTAGTAATATTAATTGGTAATATTGTAAAAGCTATTAACCAAATAATTAGGAATATTCTAAGTTTTTTATTTCTCATTAAACTTTTAAATACCTCCTAACAGCCATGTAACTGCCTGCCATTCCGACTACACCACCAATTGCTAATAGGATTAGAGATGTATATAGGGTAAATGGCATAGGTTCTATCATTTTTATAATAGGAGAAAATAATATTCCACCTAATTTATCGTAGCAAATTGTATAACCCCATATAGTTACAGCTATTGGAATAATAGATCCTAGAAAACCTAATATTGTTCCTTCTATAACAAAAGGCAAACGAATTACAGTATTACTAATTCCAACCAATCTCATTATTTCTATTTCTTCACTCCTTGCATAGATTGTTAATTTAATTGTATTTCCTATTAAAAATACTGTTACTACTATTAAACCTATGATTATTATTATAGATATTTTTTGTATTATATCTATTACAGGAGTCATTTGTTTATTTACTTCTTTAGCATATTTAACACTTTTTACTTTGTCTATATTTGATATGTCATCAGCTGTCTTTTCTAGTTTTTTTGAGTCTTTAACATAAATAATAAATTCTGGTTGTAATGGGTTGTTATCATCTTCCCAAGTACTTACTATTGTATAAATTGTTGAGCCTTTTTCAGCTTTTTCTAGAGTTTCCTCTTTTACTGTTTTTCTATCTTTATATATGATTTCATCAGTTTTTACATTTTCTATTGAAGATATTTCATTTTTTATTCTTTCAATTTCTTCATTGCTTGATCCAGAGTCAACGAAAGCAACTATAGACAGTGACTTAGTTAGGTTTCTAGTAAAATCATTAATGTTTTCTGTTACTATTACGCCTACTGCTACTATAAATAAAGTAATAGTAGTACATAGTAACGAAGCTGAACTTAGTGATATGTTACGAAAAATACTTTTAAATGCATTTGCTAAGTTTCTAAAAAATATTCTAATCAATTTCATCTGCTACATAACTTCCTTTCTGTGTATCATCTACTATCACACCATTAGAAAGTGTTATAACTCTTTTACGCATAGAATTAACAATTTCTTTATCGTGAGTAACCATAACTACTGTTGTTTTCATCTCTTTATTTATTTTATTTATAACTTTTACAATTTCTTTAGATGTCTTAGGATCTAAATTTCCAGTTGGTTCATCACATATTAATAATTTAGGTTCGTTAACTATTGCTCTAGCAATACACACTCTTTGTTGTTCTCCACCGGATAATTTCTTAGGGAAACTTTTTTCTTTTTCTTTTAGACCAACTCTTTCAAGAGCTAATCTAACTTTTTTCCTTATTGTAGAGTTTGACACTCCAGCCATTGCTAATGGATATGCAACATTTTCATAAACGGTTAATTTAGGTAATAGCTTAAAATCTTGGAATACTATACCTAGTTTTCTTCTTAGTTTATAAACTTTGCTATTAGGAACTTTGGCAACATTAATGCCACCAACTATTACCGTTCCTTTTGAAGGTTTTTCTTCTCTATATAACATCTTTACTAAAGTTGATTTACCGCAAGCTGTTTCACCGGTAATAAATACAAACTCACCTTTATCAACAAATAAAGACAAGTCGGAAATAGCTGCATTACCATCTTTGTAAAGTTTGTAACAATGCTTTATTTCAATGAATTTCATTTTACACCACCTTAGTATCTTATATTATATCAAAAAAATCCCATTAAATAAATGGGAATCTTTCTTTTAGTTGTCCACCATATACTTCATAACAGTCATTAATAACTATAAAAGCACTTGGATCAATGTTCATTATTGTTTTTCTAAACATATAATATGAGGTTGTTGGAACAACACACATAATCATATCATTTGTATTACTTGAGTGTCCTCCTTCTGTTTTCATAAATGTATATCCCGAATTTGTTTTTTCCAAGAACTTTATTATTTCAGATGTCTTATGTGTTGTTATAAAGAACATTTTTGTATTAGAAATACCTAGTTGTATTTTATTGATTAAGGTTGTATTCATAATTATTATTATAATACCATATATTGCTTTTTCTAAGCCAAACATGAAGATACTTGAAATAATAATTATTATATTTACAAATAAAGAGGCTGCTCCAGTTGATATTTTGAAGTATTTATTTATTACTTGAATTAATGTATCCATTCCACCTGTAGAATAATCCATTTTGTATATTATTCCATTAAAGAAGCCATAAATAAAACCACTAACAAGAACAACTATTATTAATTCACTAAACGTTGTATACGCATGTAATTTTACTGCTAACGGACCAGTTAAAGCAACAAATAATGGATACATTAATGAACCAAGTATTGTACGACCTGTCGTTTTAGGGCCTAGTAAAAAGTAGCTAGCAAATATCATTATTATATTAAATACTAAGATTACGTATCCCGGTTCTATGCCAATTATTCCGTTAATAATAGTGGCGATACCACTTACTCCTCCTGATACGATTCCGTTTCTTAGAAAGAATAAATTATAATTCAAAGCCATAACAAATATACTAATGGTACTTATTAAGAAACGAGGTATAAACTCTTTGGCTTTTATTTCTTTAATTGTTTTTATCATTTTTTTCAACCTTTCAATAATAATATTTAAAATATTTTTTTTCTTCACCTAGAATAGTTTTTGGTCCATGACCAGGGTATAAAATAATATCATCAGGATACTTAGATATTTTTTCTAAACTTTCTTGCATTAGTTTATCACTACCACCAAGATCGGTTCTACCAATTGATCTATTAAAAATAAAGTCTCCATCAAACATTATTCCTTCTTTTTCAAAATAAAAAGATATAGAGTCCATTGTATGACCTGGAGTATCTATAGTTTTATAAACAAATTTTGGATTATTAACTTTATTTATTTCTAAATTATAATATCCTAAAATTTCTTCTAAAGCTCCGATATGATCAAAATGGAAATGAGTAATTAATAATCCTACTACTTTTCTATTGTTTATAGCTTTTTTTATCTTGTAAAAATCATCTCCCGGATCAATTATTACTACTTCTCCATCTATATCTAAGAGATAACAATTAGTTTCTAATTCACCAACTTTTACTATTTCTATTTTCATCTAATCACCATATTTACATTTTAATATAAATTAGTTTTTTTGTAAAACTATAACTGTGCTATAATTATACTAGAATTGGGTGATTAGATGGAAATACTATACGCAATACTATTTATTGTTATTATATTAGGAGCTTTAGCAATATTATATATATATCAATATAATATTCTACAGCATAGTAAAACTAAAATAGATCAAGCAGAGTGTTTAATTGACGAAGCTCTAAGAAATAAGTATGATATATTATTGAATGCCGATACTTTTTCTAAGAAAGAGCTCAAAGAGGAAAAAGGTTTTTTTAGAGATATAGAAAAAATAAAAAAAGAAAATATAAGTAATTTTGATTTAGATAGAAAGTTAAAGGAATATACTAATATTTTAAATCAATTAAAATCAGATTATTCTTCTTTGGATGATAACAAAGAGTTTAAAAGAATATTATCTGATACAAAAAAGGAAGATGAAAAGCTACAAGCTGCTAAATCTTATTACAACAAATATACAAGTGAATTAAATGATTTGATAAGAAAATTTCCATCAAATATTGTTGCACGAATGCACGGATTAAAGATAAAACCTTTCTTCGATGGAAAAAATATGCAAGATGAAATATTTGATGATTTTAAGTTATAAAAAAACTCTTCGAATGAAGAGTTTTTGTTTTGTTCTTTGAAAATTAGATAAAGATGTTTCTCACATTAATTCGAAATAAAAATGTATTTTTTGTTTTCGGTCACTAGCCAGCAAATACCCTCAAAGAGGAGCGACCTCTTATCTTTATTTGCCTTTAGTTACTACAAGAGACTTGCACTCTCAAATTTCACACGCTTAGGTTTAATCATTTTACTATACCCTTATACGATATAGGAGGAGTTGAACCTCCTATCGTCGTGGATTTGTGCTACTTTAACCAGATTCTAATCTTATATCCTATCACTAGGATTCAACCACGAAACAGCTTATTTGGCATTTCTTTTGTTGTTTAGTTGCCAAACTAATCAACTCCAGATTATTCTCCTGTTATCTTTCAGGAAGTTTATTGTTACTGCGATTAGGTCTGTACCTTATACACCTTTATATCGAACCACAGGATCTCTTTCCTTACTTAGTAAGTCTCAAGAATACTATTACTAGTATTCTATACTCCAGCCCTTGAAGAACCTCTCCTTCAAGTAAGAAGAACGAGCATGCCTTCCATACCGAGTTGCTATCCTCGGCCTTTCATATGGTTCACTATCTAATTTTCAAAGAACAAAACTTGGTGTGCTTTAATATATATCATAAAAATATGGTAGTTGTCAAATTATTTTGATAGATTCCAATCAACTTCTTTAATATTATGCTCTTTTAGGAAATTATTAGTTTTAGAAAATGGTTTGCTTCCAAAGAATCCATATCTAGCTGAAAATGGTGAAGGATGAGGAGATGTAATAATATAGTGATTAGGATTAGTTATTAGTTTTGCTTTTTCTTTAGCAAAATTTCCCCATAGTATAAATACTACTGGTTCTTCTTTTTGATTAAGTATTTTTATAATATAGTCAGTTAGCCTTTCCCAACCAAGATTCCGATGAGATGCTGGTTTATCTTTTTCAACTGTTAACACAGCATTAAGAAGTAATACGCCTTCTTTTCCCCATTTAGTTAAATCCCCGGTAGTACTAGGTAGTATACCTAAATCATCATACAATTCTTTATAAATGTTTTTTAAAGATGGAGGAAGTTTTATTCCTTCTTGAACTGAGAAGGATAAGCCATGAGCTTCACCTTCACCATGATATGGATCTTGCCCTACTATTACTACTTTTGTATTACTATATGGGGTTAGTTTTAAAGCATTAAAAATATAGTTTTTGGGAGGATATATAGTTTTAGTATTATATTCCTTATTTATCATGTCCATAAATCTTTTAAATCCTTCGCTTTCCCATATTAATTTTAGTTTTTGATCCCAATCATTTCCTATCATAAAAATCACCTGTTAATAATTAATTAGTTATTAACAATATTATACTACAAAAAAAGATAGAAAAATCTATCTTCAGTTATTATTTATGATAAGTTTCATTATTTAGTATTTTAAAAGAGCGATATACTTGTTCTAATAAGATACCTCTAAATAATCCATGAGGAAATGTTAACTTCGAAAAAGATAATCTTAAGTCCGACTTGTTTTTAACATTTTCATGTAAGCCATTACTACTTCCAATTATAAAAGTAATAGTTCCATGTGTCATGAAGGCATTATCTAAGACTTTAGAAAAAGATACCGAATCAAATTCTTTTCCATCTATATCTAGAGATATTACATAATCTTGATTGTTAATATGTTTTAAGATATTAACACCTTCTTCTTCGAGATTATTAGTATCTTTTAGTTCAATCATTTCTATTTTATGATACTTACTAATTCTATCTTTATAGTCAGATATTAAATCGTTTAGGTATTTTTCTTTTATTTTACCTAAACATATTATTTTAATCATACTTCTATCAGCTCACTCTTCTCTTTTTGACGCGCGCAAGATATTTCTTTTAAGTCAAAATTAATTTCATATTCACTAAATACTTCCTTTATAGTTTCCAAGGCTTTTTCTTCTGTATTATTCTTTTGGCTTAAATGCATTAAGATTATTTTCTTAGTATCTTTTCCTATTAACTTAGCCAAATAGACTGAGGCATCTTTATTTGATAAATGTCCATATGGTCCTAGAACTCTATCTTTTAAGAACTTAGGATAAGGGCCATGAATTAACATTTCTATATCGTGATTGCTCTCAAACAAATAGACTTTTCTATTTTTTAGAGTATCAAAGTATTTTTGATTAATATAGCCAGTATCTGTTAAATAAACAACTGAAGACTCGCCTGATGATATGATAAAACCTCGAGAATCTGAAGCATCATGAGATGTCTTAATTATTTCTATTTTAGCGTCTTCTAGTTCAAATTCTTTGCCAAAAAGAATAATTTTAGGATAATCTTGTAATTCTGGCAATTCAGAAAACATCATTGGACTTACGCAAATGTATGGGGTATATTTCTTTATAAAATTTTTTAAAGCTTTTACATGATCGTTATGAACGTGAGTAATGAATACATAATCTATATCGTTTAGGGAAATAGAAAGCTCAGAAAGTTTGTCTTTTATGTACTTAACTGTTGTTCCTAAATCTAATAATATTTTGTGTTTTCCTGTTTCTACATAAGTAACATTGCCTTCTGAGCCACTAGCTAAAACGCAAATTTTCATTATTGCCATAACCTTAATGGATTAAACGATCTTCCGCCATTGTAAGGTGGGCCTGTAAATACTCCAAAGTGTAGATGGGTACCGAATGCATTTCCGGTATGACCCATAGCTCCTATTCTTTCCCCTCTTGATACATGTTGGTCTTTTGATACATAGAATTTTGATAGATGAGCATAAACTGTATAGTATCCATTATCATGTCTTAATACAACATTTATACCTGCTGAATTACCAACCATTCCGCCCCACTGAGCTTGTACTACTACTCCATCGAGTGATGCATATATAGGAGAACCATATCCAGTACCGGATATATCTATTCCATCATGTAAAGTTCCCCAACGATAACCATATGGTGATGTTATAACATAAGGTGTATTAGTTGGCCAGCCCCACGTAGATCCATTGTCTACTTGGCTTCCTCTAATATCTACGACATCTCCACCTTCACTAGGTTGTGGATTATAATACTTCTTTGTTCCTTTTACTACTATCTCGTTTACTACTGGTTTGATTACTATTGGGTCGCCAACGAAGGTTACTCCTTCGTTTTGAGCTCCATTAATAAATTGAACACGAGATGTAATTCTATTGATTCCGTTTTCTCCTTTTTGTTTAACCGCTTTATAAGAAGTATATTGTGTGTTATCCTCTTGTATAACTGTTTGATATTGTTGTTCCGAATCTTGTGTAACTAACTCTTCATATATTAGTGTTACTTTAGGAGCGATTAATGCTACATTTATTTTTTGACCAATAGCTAATAATGCTTCTGTACTTTTTATATCATCATTAGCAATAATCAATTCACTTGCACTAAGTTTGTTAGCATAAGCTACTGATTCTACAGTATCTCCTTGAACAGCAATATAATCTTTTCTTTCGTTATTATCGCCAAAAAGTAGATATTTTGTTAACTCATCGGAATCTGTAAATATTTTTTCATCAACACTTATATAAGCTTCTTTTATGGTTATTTTCTCTTGAAAATACATATTTTCTATAATATAACCAGTATCTATAATCTCTGGTTGACTTTCATCTAGGTATTGTTTATATCTTTCTTCTCCGATAAAGGTTCTAACATATCTTTCTAATGCTTCTTTAAATAGTTCTTTATCCAATACATTAATATATATTGGAGCTTTTTTTGTGTCATTACTTTTTATAATTACGTTATATCCTTTTATGGTAAATTCTTTAGATGATTTTATTTTCTCATATACTTTAGAAATCTCATCATTTTCTTTGTTATAGGTATTAACCCTAATTATTTCGAACCCTTTAGGCGGGTATACGCTAGATACTTTATATTTGTTTTTAATTGCTGTTTGTTCTTTATTTATCATTGAGTACAAGTCTGTTTTTGATTGTATTAATCCTATTTTTTCACCATCTAAATATACTCTATACTTAATTGATGGTGAATCATATTTTCTAAGATTAAAAAATTCATAAAGTAATATTGTGGATAATATAATTGTTATTATTGAACAAATTATTATACTTTTTTTATTATCTTTATTCATAATCACTCTCCTCGTTTGAAGCAAGATAATTTCTAAAATTACTCATATTTAATTCAAATAATAGCTGGAACTTTCCGGTAGATCCTTTACGATGCTTAGCTATTATGATATCTGCTACAACATTTTTTTCTTTATCTAATTGTTCCTTAGCTTTGTAGTAATCATTTCGATTTATAAACATAACTAAGTCAGCATCTTGCTCTATTGATCCTGATTCACGTAAATCAGCTAGCATAGGTTGATTATTTTCTCTTTTTTCAGCACTACGAGACAACTGAGCAAGTGCGATTACTGGGACTTTTAATTCCATAGCCATTGTTTTTAAAGAACGAGAAATATCAGATACTTCTTGTTGACGAGATTCGGGTCTTCTTCCGCCACTAGTTATTAACTGTAGATAATCGATAATTACTAAGCCAAGGCCTTCTTCAGAGTTAGCAAGACTTCGACATTTTGCTCTTATCTCAGCTGCTGTAATTGATGCATCATCAACTATTTGAATATTTGTTTCTGCTAGTTGACTATTTGCTTCATTTATTCTTTTCCAATCTTCATGGTTTAGTTTACCTGTTTGTATTTTGTATGAATCAACTTGACCAACAGCAGAACGCATTCTATTAACTAGTTGTTCTGCTGGCATTTCTAAGTTAAAAATCGCTATTGCTTTTTTAGTATTCTGAGCTGCATAGGTTGCTATATTTAGAGCAAAGGCAGTTTTTCCCATACCTGGACGAGCAGCAATTATTATCATTTCACCTTCATGTAAGCCTGCTGTTGCATTATCTAAATCATAAAATCCGGTTGGAATCCCTGTTAAATCAGAGTTGTTTTTCGCTAGTTTTTCTAAGTTCTCTTGAGCTCTAGCTATTGCGTCTCTTATATGAATAAAATCGCTATTTTGTCTTTCTCTAACGATATTTAATATTTTCTTTTCAGCACTATCTAATATTTCTGTAACGTCTTCATCTTCTTCGTATGCATCTGTTACAATTTCTGTTGCTGTGTTAATTAAATTTCTTATTATCGCTTTTTCTTTTACTATTTTTATATAGTATTCTAGATTAGCAGCTGTTGCTACTGAATCGATTACATCACTTATATACTCTATTCCTCCTATTGAGTTTAGGCTTTTCTTTTTATCCAATTCATCAATAAGAGTTGTTGAATCAAGTGGTATTTTTTGTTCATATAGACTTTTCATAGCCTCAAACATTTTTCTATTTGCATCGCTATAAAACATATCAGGATATAATTCTTCACAAATTTTTGTTAAGGCGTTTTTATCTAAAAATGCTACTCCTAGAACACTCATTTCTGCTTCAATGTTTTGGGGCATTTTTCTAGCTGGCATTCTTCTCACTTCATTTCTTTAGGGTTACTTTTATTTCCCCTTTAACTTTTTTATGTAATTCTATAGTTACCATATGGGTTCCTAATGTATCTAATGGATAATCTAATAGTATTTTCTTTTTGTCTACATCTATACCCATCTTTTTTAATTCTTCACATATTTGCTTTGAAGATACATTTCCGAATACTTTATCTTGTTCTCCAGTCTTAACTTTTATTATTACTTCTTTAGTTTTTAACACTTCTGCAAGTTCTTGACATTTTTTGATATTAGCTTCTTCTTCTTGCTTTCTTATGTCTAATTCACGAGCCAATCTCTTTTTAGATTGTTCAGTTGCTGCAATAGCTAATCCATTTTTTATTAAGTAATTGTTAGCATATCCATCACTTACATCTATAATTTGGTCTTTTTTTCCTTGTTTTTTTACATCTTGTAGTAAAATAACTTTCATATTAAGACTCCTTTCCTAAGATTTCTATGCTTTATTATATCAAATTTATTATAATAAAGAAACAATTATAGATAATGTAAATATCATGAATTGTAGATAATTAGTTATTTCAGGTATGATATAATTTACATAGGTGATAACATGAAAAATAAAAAGATTTTTATACTGGGTATGGCTAGAAGTGGCTATGAAGCAGCTAGATTGTTAGCAAAAGACAACACGGTGTTTATTACCGATATGAAAGAACAAGATAATAATCAGGTTGAGACTTTAAAAAGATTAGGTGTAAAGATAGTAATATGTGATGATCCTGTAGATTATTTAGATAAGAGTTACGATTTATTAATTAAGAATCCTGGTATAAAATATAATCATAAAACAGTTTTAAAAGCGAATGAACTAGGAATTAAGGTAATAAACGAATTAGAACTAGGATATAAATATTTAGATAAAAATGTAAATATTATAGGTGTTACAGGTAGTAATGGAAAAACAACAACTGTTACTTTAATTCACAAATTCTTAGAAAAAGATGGAAGAAAATCTTTTTTAGGAGGAAATATAGGTATACCTTTATGTAGTTTTGTTAAAGATGTTAAAAAAGATGACTTTTTAGTATTAGAAATTAGCGACCATCAACTATGTGATATGTATGAGTTTAAGACGAATGTTAGCGTTTTAACTAATATTTTCCAAGTACATATTGATTTCCATGATTCATTTGAAAGATATAAAGAAATGAAAAAGAGAATATTCAATAATATGACTAGTAAAGATATTGGCATTATTAATTTTGATAATAATGAAGCTATGAGTATAACTAGGGATATAAAGTGTACAAAGTATTATTTTTCTCTAAAAGATAAGAAAAAAGCATTTATTGAAGATGACGCATTATATTATGATGGCAAAAGGATTATTAATTGTGATGATATAAAATTACAAGGTATGCACAATTATGAAAATATAATGGCTGCTATTTGTGCTGTTAAAGTATATGGAGTTTCTGATGAAAGTATTAAAGATGTTTTAAGAGAATTTAACGGAGTAGAACATAGAATAGAATATGTCAATACAATTGATGGAGTTGACTATTACAATGATAGTAAATCAACTAATTGCGAGTCAACTAAAACTGCTCTTAAATCTTTTAATAAACCAACATTATTAATTCTTGGAGGATTGGATAGAAAGCATTCTTTCTATGATTTAGATGAAGAGATTAAAAATGTTACTTATATTGCATGTTATGGTGAAACAAAAGCAAGAATAAAAGAATATTGCAATGAAAAGGGTATATCTTGTGGAATATTTGAAAATCTAAGAGAAGCAACTATATCTTGTTATGAAAAAAGTAATTATGGAGATGTTGTGTTATTAAGTCCTGCTTGTGCATCTTGGGATCAATATAAATCTTTTGAAGAAAGAGGAAATGAATTTAAAGACTTAGTCAATGAGTTGAAAGGAAAATAATTATGATAGATTTAACTAAATATAATAAAATTTATTTTATTGGTATCGGTGGTATTAGTATGAGTGGAATTGCCGTCATTTTAAAAAGATGGGATTTTACTATATTAGGGTCAGACAGGAATGAATCACCTCAAACTGATTGGTTAAAGAAACAGGGTATAGAGGTATATATTGGGCATAATGCCGATAATATAAAAAGTGACATTGAACTAGTTGTTTTTACTGCAGCTATAAAAAATGATAATCCAGAGTTAATAAAAGCTAAAGAATTAGGCATACCATGTATTGAGAGAGGAAAATTTTTGGGAGAATTAACTAAGTTATATAAAGATACTATTGGTGTTGCTGGTACTCATGGAAAAACTAGTACAACAAGTATGTTAGCTTTATCTTTTGTTGCTGCCAATTATGATCCATCTGTTCAAGTTGGGGCATTTCTAAAGAATTTAAAAGGTAATTATAGAATTGGAAGTAGCGACTATTTTATTGTTGAAGCTTGTGAGTATAATGATAGTTATCTAAATTTTAAACAAAGAAGTGCAATTGTTTTAAATGTAGATGATGATCATTTGGATTATTTTAAAAACCTTGATAATATTCAAAAAAGTTTTGAAAAATATATCAGTCTTTTGCCTGAGGATGGTTTTCTAGTTTTAAACAGAGATGATGAAAGATGTTTTGAATTAAGGAATCATACCAAAGCCAAAGTTATATCTGTTGGAAGTGATAATAGAGCCGATTGGTACTATAAAAATGTTACTTATGATCATGATGGTTATCCATCTTTTGAGCTGTATCATTATAATGAATATATTGATAAAGTATCTTTAAAAGTATTAGGAAAACATAATGTTTTTAATAGTTTGTGTTGTATAGCTATGTGTGATGCTTATGGTATTTCAATAAAAACAGTTAAATTTGCCTTATTAAACTATACTGGAGCTGTTAGACGATTACAATATAAAGGTCTTTTTAAAGGGGCTAAAGTATATGATGATTATGGACATCATCCTACTGAAATTAAAGCTACCATTAACGCTATAAAGCAAATAAAATATAATAAATCTTGGGTAGTGTTTGAAGCACATACCTATAGCAGGCTTAAGGACCATTTATTAGAATTTGTGGAAGCTTTAACACATGTGGATAACATCATAGTTATGGACATTTATGCTGCTAGAGAAATAAATACTTTTAACATCAAAGAAGATGATGTCGTTAATGAGTTAAAAAAACGAAACAAGAATGCTATTCATATTTCTGACTACAACAAAATAGTTGAATACTTAAGAGATAATGTTCATGGCAATGATCTTATATTAACTTTAGGTGCTGGTAATGTTACAAAGATTTCTGATTTATTAATAGATAAAACCACTAGTAGTAATTAACTAGTGGTTTTTAATTAAAAATAGTACTTTTTAAAAGTACTATTTTACATATGGTATTAAAGCCATATATCTTGCTAATTTAATTTGATTTGCAATGTGTCTTTGATGTTTTGCACATGCTCCAGTCATACGACGAGGCATTATTTTTCCTTTTTCATTAATATATTTAGAAACTATCATAACATCTTTATAATCTACACTTTTTCCAGCACACATTTGACAAATTTTTTTCTTTTTACGATAAAATTCAGCCATAGTAATCCTCCTTTTTAGAATGGTAAGTCATCATCACTAAGTGCTACTTCATCGCCAAAGTCTTTAAAAGGATCTTCAGTAATATCTGTAGTAGCGACATCATTTGAAACATTACCAGAATAGTTATCAGATGAGTTATCGTGAGAATTTTGGAATCCTGAGTTTCCTCCTTTAGGCGTTAAGAATTCTATTCTATCAGCTTGAACTTCTGTAACGTATCTTTTGCTTCCATCTTGAGCATCATAGCTACTAGTTCTTATACTTCCTTCAACACCAATTTGATCTCCTTTATGGCAAAATTTAGCTAGATTCTCTGCTTGTTTATTCCAAACTCTACAATTAATAAAATCTGCGTCTCTTTCGCCATTTTGTGGTGTAAAAGGTCTATTTACTGCAACTGTAAATGATGCTACACTATTTCCTGAAGATACTGTACGTAGTTCTGGATCTCTTGTTAATCTTCCAACTAATTCTACTCTATTCATAAATCTTACTCCTCATCCAATTTAATAATTAAATGTCTTAAAATATTTTCGTCTAAAGAAGCTTTACGATTTAATTCTGCTTCAGTAGCTTTATCTGCTTCGATATGCATTAAAAAATAATAACCATTAGTTTCTTTCTTAATTGGATAAGCAAATTTTTTCTCACCCAATTCTTTGAAATCAACTACTTTTGCTTTGTCATCAGTAACTATTTTTTTCATATTCTCTGCAGTTTTACTGATTTCATCTTTGTCAATTGTAGCTTTTACAATAAACATTACTTCATATTTATTCATTCTTACACCTCCTTATGGTCTTTTCGGCTTTATACAATAATAAAGCAAGGAGTAAATTTCTTACTCGATTTGTATTATAGCATTCAAAAGTTTGTTTGTAAACTATAATAATTTATGTTTTTAAAAAAAGACTGTTTAAACAGTCTTCATTATTATGACATTTTCATATCAAATATCCCCTTGAATGTAATTTACTAGGTACAATTAATAATTGTCAAATTTCTTTAAAACTATTTTGTTACATTAAATCGGAAAAAGCATATATCTCCATCTTGCATTAGATATTCTTTTCCTTCTATTCTAAGTTTACCAGCTTCTTGAACCGCTTTTTCACTACCTAATTCTTTTAAATCGTTGTATGATGTAACTTCCGCTTTTATAAATCCTTTTTGAAAATCTGTGTGGATAATTCCTGCACATTCAGGAGCTTTCATTCCATCTTTAAAAGTCCAAGCACGACATTCATCTTCCCCTGAAGTAAAGAACGTTTTTAAACCTAGTAAGTCATATGTTGCTTTAATTAATTGATCTAGTCCAGATGATTCTATGCCTAGGTCTTGCATAAAGGCATCTCTTTCTTCATCTTCTAAACCTGATAGTTCTTCTTCTAATTTGGCACACATAACTATTACTTTAGCGCCTTCTTTATTGGCATAATCTACTACTTGTTTTGTAAATTCGTCATTTCCTGATGCTATATCATCTTCGCTAATATTTGCTGCATATATTATTTTTTTTAAGGTAATAAAATTAAATGGAGAGAGTATATCTAACTCTTCTTTATTCCAATCAATTTTTCTTAAAGCTTCGCCTTTATTCAAACTTTCTTGACATTTTTTTAACGTTGCTAATTCTATTACTGCTTGTTTATCTTTGGTTGTTTGAGCTTTTTTTTCTATTTTACTAATTCTATTTTCTACTATTTCTAAATCTGCTAAAACCAACTCTGTGTTGATTATTTCAATGTCTCTTATTGGATCTATTTTACCTTCTACATGGGTAATATTACCATTTTCGAAACATCTTACAACTTCAACTATTGCATCTACTTCTCTTATATGCGATAAGAACTTATTGCCTAGTCCTTCGCCTTTTGAGGCTCCTTTAACAAGTCCAGCTATATCTGTAAATTCAAATGTTGTAGGAATTAGTTTTTTAGGTTTATACATTTCATTTAAAAAAACAAGTCTTTCATCGGGTACTGTTACTACTCCGACATTTGGTTCTATAGTGGCAAATGGATAATTTGCTGCTAATATATTCATCTTAGTAATTGCATTAAATAAAGTTGATTTACCAACATTTGGTAATCCTACTATTCCTGCTTTTAATGACATTTTATATCACACCTTTTTTGTAATTTCTTTCATATTATATAAAAAAACAATTGAATATTCAATTGTTTTATTAAGCTGTTATTCTTCCGCCAAATCCGATTGGTAATCCTACTAGATACCATCCTATTATTATAGCTATTAATAATGCTCCTACAATCAATCCATATACAACTTGATATTTTAAGGATGTAAATAAAGTGATTGGTTTATCGCTTTGATTATATTTTTCTAAGTAAGAAAGATATATAACAAAATAAGCTAGTAATGGTGTTAAACCTATTGTACAACATTCAGCAAATCTAGTTATTAATTGAGCAAATTCAGGACTTAGTCCGCTATTCATAAATAGAGGAACTACTGATGTTGATAATATAGACCATTTACTTACTGGATTAGTTAGGAATAGCGTTGATATTGCTGTAAATAAGAATAATACTAGTATTAATACTAAACCACTAAGGTTTCCTTTTCCTATTACATTAGTTAGTGACGTTACTATAACAACTCCAATATTAGATTTTTTAAATACATTAACTAATACAGAAGCAAGTAATATTAGAATTAGTGTACGACCAGTTCCATCTAATGAATGGGTTAAGTTTTCGCAAAAATCATTATTATTCTTTATTGTTTTTGCTCCTATACCATAGAATAATCCTAAGATAACAAAGAACATAGTTACGATGAATACGAATCCATTACTAAAAAAGGAATCGTAGCTAAATAGTTTATCTATATAATAATTTTGGCTATAATCTAGTAGTTTTCCAGAAAAAGGTAATCCAGGAATAATATTATAAATGAATATTAATAAATAAATTGTACCTGCGGCTATAGCAAATATTAATCCTCTATATTCTCTTTTTCCTAATCTTACTTCCCTTTTTTCTTCTTTAAACTCATATTTTTCTACTTTACTAATACTTATTCTTTCTGTAATAAATGTTATTACAAAAGAACAAACTATAATAGTAAAAGCCATGATAAATAAGAATGCAAAATTGCCTAAAGAATATGTAGGATCTATGATTCTGGCATTAGCTAGTGTATATGATAACATCTCACTGTCTAACGATGTTAAGAATAAGCTTATTCCTGAGCCACACGTTAATCCTGCATAGACAGCAACTATTCCCAAGATAGGATTTCTTCTTCCATATGTAAATAATAAAGCCGCTAAAGGAATCATAATTACATAACCTATATCTCCTGCTAAACTAAATATTATACTTAAAAATACAAGCCAAAATGTTATAGTATATTTTTTACAAAATTTAGTTAGTATGGTAAATGATGTTTTTAAAAAACCACTTTTTTCCATAATTCCTATTCCAATTAAAACTATTATTAACATACTTAATGGTGTAAAAGCTGTAAAATTGGAAACAGTACTACTAAAAATATACTTAATTCCGCTTAAGTTAAATAAGGATTCTACGCTTTCTGATACTACAGTATATTCTCCTGTTTCAATATTAATCTTGTTATAAGTTGCTTCAAATCCAATTAGATTTAAGAAACCACTCAGTACTAGAGTAAATAATATCAGTATTAAAAAAGTCATTACAGGATTTAAGTTTATTTTTTTAAATCTTTTCATTATTTCCTCCTATAATCTTTTTTAATTTTTTTTCAAATTCTAATCGATCCATCATTATTTCTCTACCACAGTTAAGACATTTTAACTTAATATCTACCCCGACTCTGGTTATTTCCCATTCGTTAGTCCCACAAGCATGTGGTTTTTTCATAATAACCTTATCGTTTAGTTCGTATTTTGGTTTCATTATGCACCTCCAATTGTGGATAAGGTATTTTTATCCTATTTTTATCTAATTCTTTTTTAATAATTCTCAAAGCTTCTCTTTTTGTACGCCATTGAGAATCTCTATTACAATGGTATTGAATTAAATATTTAACACTTGAATCATCAAGAGCATTTACTCCTAAGAATAAGGCACTATCATCTTTGACACTTGGAATTTTATTAATCTTAGGTAAAACGCTACTATTGATTATCTTTTCTACTTTATCTACATCTTCTTCGTAGGCTATACCAAATTCAATTTGAACGTTTTGATTGTTTTGAGATATATTTACAATTTCATAAATATTTCTATTGGAAATCATTAATGTCTCCCCGGCATGGTTTTTTATTTTTGTACTTTTTAAGCCAAATTCTATAACCTCTCCAGTAAAATTATTATATCTTACTATATCTCCTACAACAAAGTAATTTTCCATCATTATGCTAATACCATTAATAATATCTTTTAAAGTATCTTGAAGTGATAAACCTATTATTGTAGCAGTGATTCCTAATCCTGCTAGCATAGACGCTATATTTACTCCATATAGACCTAGTAAAGAAACTATCGTAATGATTATGAATAAATATTTTAAGATATTTTCTGATAAACTTACTATTGTTTTTCTTTTCTTTTTTTCAAAGTCATTCTTAGATTTATCAATTCGACTTTCTAATATAATGCAAATAGTTTGATACAAGAAATAATTTAAAGCTAAAGTTATTATTGTTCCATATATTTCTTTTTTCGTAACAAATTCTAACATTCCTTCAATTATTTTATTTATCATTCACTATCTACTCCCATACCTAACAATTCTATAATTCGTTCTAGATCTTTTTCTGAGTCAAAAGGTATTTCTATCTTTTTGTTTTTAATTTTTATTTTAGAACCTATTTTTTCTCTCATTAAAGTTTCATAGATAGTGTATTTACTGTTGATAAGTATTTGTTTTTTAACTTTTTTCTTTACAGAACTATTCTCACTAGCTAATTTTTCTATTTCTCTTACACTAAGGCCTTGTTCAATTATTAAATCTGCTAGTTCATTTATTCTATCTTCGTCAGTTAGTTTACTTAATACACGAGCATGACCCATAGAGATTTTTCCCTCTGTTACATACTTTTTAGTTTTTTCAGGTAGTTTTAATAATCCTAGAATATTAGTTATATAACTTCTACTTTTTCCAAATTTTTTAGAAGCTAATTCTTGTGTTAAATTGTTTTTCTCTATTATTTTACTTAAGGCTTCGGCTTCTTCTATAGGATTTAAGTTCTCTCTTTGGATATTTTCTATTAGAGCTATTTCCATCATTTCGTCATCATCGAAATCGCGTATTATAGCTGGTATTGTTTCTTTTCCAGCCATTTTAGATGCTCTTGTTCTTCTTTCACCAGCTATTAACTCATATCCTTTAATACTCTTTTTGACTATTATAGGTTGAATTACTCCGTGTTCTTTAATACTTTCAGCGAATTCTAAAAGGGATTGTTCATCAAACTCTTTACGAGGTTGATAAGGGTTACTTCTAATCTCAGTTAGTGGTATTTCAACAATATCGCTTGATTCTTTTGCTTCTTCAACAATTGTTTTTTCAAATTTGTCAAAGTCGATTCTTTCGTTAGAAAATAATTGTTCTAAGCCTTTACCTAGTGCTTTACTCATTTCTACTAATCACTTCCTTTGCTAAGTTTTGATATGCTAAGGTTGCTCTACTAGTTGGATCGTAATCACTAATTGGTTTACCATGACTTGGAGCTTCTACTAATCTTACTAATCGAGGGATTATTGTATTAAACACTTTATTTTTAAAGTATTTTCTTACCTCTTCTATTACTTCTAATCCAATGTTAGTTCTTCCATCAAGCATCGTCAATAATACTCCTTCTATTCTTAGTTCTGGATTCATATTTGATTGAACCATAATAATCGTATTTAGTAATTGACTTATTCCTTCTAGCGCGAAGAACTCACATTGAACAGGAATTATTACAGAATTGCTAGCCACTAGTCCGTTCATAGTAGATAAACCAAGTGATGGTTGACAATCAATGATTATATAATCGTAATTATTTTGTTCTTCCATTAATGCGTTTTTCAACTGTTCATTTTGTCTAAACTCAGGATTTTCTAACATCTTTTTTACGAATTCAACATCAATACCTGCCAAATTCAAAGTCGATGGAATTATTGATAGATTTTTATATTTTGTTTTTATTATAGCTTCTTTAGCTGTACATCCTCCTGTGAT
Source organism: uncultured Bacillota bacterium (assembly GCA_946611635.1). GTDB lineage: Bacteria > Bacillota_I > Bacilli_A > RF39 > UBA660 > Coprovivens. Next base: position 21,211 of record CAMODW010000022.1, read on the forward strand.
TAGATCATATACATCATGTTTAAAATCTCCATTATTATATCCTAAACCTATAGAAGCATTACCTTGAGGATCTAAATCTATAAGTAGTGTTTTCTTACCTTCTTTTCCTAAAGCTGCAGCCAAATTAATACTTGTTGTAGTTTTACCTACTCCACCTTTTTGATTTACAAGTGAAATTACTTTTGCCATATTGAACCACCTTTTCATGTTATATATTCACTCAATTCATTTTATCATATATAGGTCAAAAAGTCATATTATTTATATAATTTTAAATTAGAAAAAGAATAGTTTCTAATAAAAAAAGAAGATTATTTATGAACTAGTCAATAAAAAGTAGACAGTTAAAAAGAATTTATTTGAATCCCAG
>CAMODW010000023.1 GCA_946611635.1 uncultured Bacillota bacterium
CATAAATTCCATTTTTATTAATAAATAACGGAAATATTTTCTTTGTTTGAAGATAATTATCTTTCAAAACACTAAATGCTTTAAGCTCTTTAAAATAATTACTAGTATTACCAAATAAATACTTATTATTAATACCTATCATTAATATTATTAAAAACAATAATATTACAATGATAATATTTTTAACATCTCTCTTATTCATCATTATCCCCCCACTTTTTATAAGTTATAAAATATTCATAAGGAATAATATGGCTAAATTCGTTTACATAATCAAGATCTTCTAAATAACTAATTAATTTAACTTTATAATCAAGTTCACTATCGCTAAGTCTATATAATCTACTATTATCTTTTTCTAATTCCTCAGTACTATAATAATTATTAAAATAATACAAGTTATCCTTATTTTCTAATAGTTTATTCACACAATTATTAATTGTTATATGTTCATTACTTCCATATTCCCCATCTTCATTATGAGTAACTATTTTATCCCATTTTTTTAAAAATAAGTATTTTTTCATATCCCTATTTAAGATATTTCTTTCTTCATAAAACTCTGTACTATCATCATAAGCTAAAAAAACATACATATCATTAGTTTTATTCATAATATTTATAAAATCTTTATCATTACTATTGCAAGTAATACAAACAACTAAATAATTATCTTTAACAAGATTATTAGCACCCCAAATAAGCCCATCTTCTTTATGAGCTATAATCATTAAATTATTAACATCTTTTATAGTAAGTTCTCTCCTACTACATAATATATATATTAAAAGAATAATAATCAAAAAAAGTAACAATATATACTTTATATATTTAAAATACTTAATCATAACCAATACTCCCTTATAATACCTATCTTCAGTTTACTATTAGTTTAATGAAAAAGCAAACAAAAATAGCTATAAGAAGCCATTTAGGATTATTAAATATTAATTGGTGTCTAAGAAGGGAATCGAACCCTTATCATTTCCTTCGGAGGGAAATATTCTATCCATTGAAATACTTAGACAAATACAATTAATAATATAATAAAAAATCAATTATTTTTCAATAATTGATTTTTCTTTTTCCTCTTTTATTAACTCATTAAAAGCAACCTTACCAACTAATGTTTTAGGAAGCTCATTTCTAAATTCATACTCATATGGCCAAGAGTATTTTGCTATCTTTTCTTCAACTAAACACTTTATTGAATTCAATACTTCCTCACTCTGCTCAACACCTGGTTTTAAAACTATAAAAGCTTTAGCAACTTCCTGTTTATATGGATGAGGAATACCTATTACACAACTAAGAAGAACATCTGGATGAGAATCTATAGTATTTTCAATATATTGAGGATAAATACAATAACCAGAACTTACTATTAATCTTTTTAGTCTTTGTTTAAAATATACAAAACCATCTTTATCCATATACCCCAAATCACCAGTATGTAACCAAGTAAGACCATCATAATGCTTCCTTAGAGTTATTTTAGTATCAACAGGATCACCTAAATAACCTCTCATTACAGAAGGCCCAGATATACATATTTCTCCTTCTTCACCATAAGGTAATTCTTGAATAGAATCTTTTTTTACTATTTTATAATAAGTATCAGGATATGGAATACCTATACTTCCTACACGATAATAATTAAGAGGAGTTAAACAACTACCTGTTACACATTCTGTTAATCCATAACCTTCTCTAACCTGAATATCAGCTCCATGATCCTTTAAAAATTTATCAACTTTCTTCTTTAATTCTACTGATAATGAGTCTCCACCAGATATTACAAGTCTCAAGAAAGATAAATCAAAATTCTCTAATCCTTCACTTTTAAGTAATGCTTCATATAAAGTAGGAACACCGGCAATAATATTAGGTTTATACTTTTTTATTAATTTTGCAAAAGTTTTAGCATTAAACTGCGGAAGAAGTATACTACATCCACCAAAATATTGTACTGTATGTATACATATACCTAGTCCAAAGCCATGAAAAACAGGCATTATAGCAAGAACTTTGTCTTTAGGTTTTAAATTGGCAACAATTTCGACACTTTGCATAGCCAAAGCGTTAAAATTAAGATTTGTTAACTCAATTCCTTTAGGATAACCCGTAGTTCCTCCACTATATAATATAGCAGCCAAATCACTACCTACATAACCATTACCTGTTACATTTCTATTATACTCTTTCCCTTTCTTTATAAAATCTTTCCATTTTATTATCAATTCACTTTTCTCTAATTTTAGTTTTCTTCCTATAGTTAATTTATACCCCATCTTCATTATAGAATGCATTGAATCAGCCGGACTAACTAAAATTATTCTCTTAAGCTTAGTATCAGATGATACATTTATTACTTTGTTCAAAGAAACATTAATAGTCACAATATAAGAACTATCAGAAACATTAATAAAATACTTTATTTCATTTTCTGATGATAAGGGATGTATCATATTAGCTACTGCCCCTATTTTATTCAAAGCATAAAAAGAAATAATTGCTTCTGGAGTATTAGGCATACAAATACTTACTTTATCGCCTTTTTTTACTCCCAAAACTTTAAAGGCTCTTGCACATTCATCAATCTGTTTTAAGAATTCACCATAACTCTTTTTATTACCATAATAATTATAACTAATATAATCTAAATGCTTTTTAGCAGTATTTTCCAATAATTTATACAAAGAAATATTAGGATAATTCAAATGTTCTCTAACCCCATCATAATATTTATACCAAGGTGTTTTTACTTTTTTTGCCATATAAATCCTCCATAATAATAATTCAACACTTATTATACAAAAACTAAAATAATTATACAAGTTATGAAGAAATAGAAAGTACCATTACAATACTAATAAATATGTAATATAATAACATTAGGTGATAACATGTTTAAATATACACTAGATAATAAAAGATACCATACATTGAACTATTATTATAAAAAAAAATATGGAAGAAAGACTTTTAAAGTATCTTTAAATGGCGGTTTTTCCTGCCCAAATAAAGAAAAAACCGGTCATGGTTGTATATTTTGTTCTCGTCTAGGATCAGGAGATTTTGCCGGTGATAGTAATAAAGACTTATTAATTCAATTTAATGAAGTTAAAAACATTATGGAGAAAAAATGGCCAAATAGTTATTATATAGGATATTTTCAAGCAAACACAAATACCTATGCACCACTAAATGTTTTAAAAGAAAAATATGAAACAATTTTAAATATTCCCAATGTTATAGGATTAAATATTGGAACAAGAAGCGATGCAATAACAAATGATTGTTATGATTACCTAGAAGAGTTAAATAAAAGAACAGACTTAATAATTGAATTAGGATTACAAAGTATACATGATAAAACTTTAAAATTCATAAATAGAGGACATGATTTAAATAATTTTGAAAAAGCTGTTAAAGAACTTCAAAAAAGAAATATAAAAGTAGTAGTACATATTATAAATGGTCTTCCAAATGAAACAAAAGAAGATATGGTTGAAACAGTAAAATACTTAAATAATTTAAACATAGATGGAATAAAAATTCATATGCTACATATTTTAAAAGATACAAACTTAGAAGAGTATTATAAAAAGCACCAATTTCACATTCTTACTAAAGAAGAATATATAGATATTGTTTGTGAACAATTAGAATATCTAAAACCAGAAATAGTCATTCATAGAATAACTGGTGATCCAAATAAAGAAGATTTAATAGAACCATCATGGTTATTAAAAAAATTTTGCGTTTTAAATGATATAGATAAAGAAATGAAAAAAAGAAATATATATCAAGGCGATAAAATAACTAATTAACGAAAGTGAGAAAATAAGATGATTATAGAAGTAGGATTATGCCAAAACACAGTAAAATTCTGGCAAATAATGGGAATAATAATCACTATTGCTAAAATAATAGTTCCATTAGTCATAATAATATCAGGAATAATTCCTGTTTATAACATTTTATTAAACGGGAACCCAGAAGAAGCTAAAAAAGGTATCAAAGCTTTGATAAAAAAAATGATTGCCGGAGTTCTTATTTTTTATATTCCCTCTTTAATAAACACAACCATTAAAATATTTGTAAATAATAACCTGGTTTCAAAAGATACAGCGATTTGTTCTTCTTGTCTTAATTCTCCAACTAAGAATAATTGCTTAAATTATATTCAAAACTTTAATAAACTAGAAAAAAAAGAAATAGAAGAATTTGAACAACAAGAAACAATTTCGGGAAGTATAGAAACATCAGACTTAGAAAATTCACAAAGAAATAATTCAAGCAGCATTTCAAATAACAATCCAAATAGTAATTATAATACCCCAAGTAATAGCACCTTCAATCTAGAACATGCTATCAAAGTTCACGACAACATACATAGAAGCGCAAATGGAAATTTAAAATGGCAAGGGAAAACAATAAATCATAAAGGTGGCACAATAGGAGCATATACCGAAGTAATTAATATCTTTAATGAAAAAGATTATAGAATTTATGAAATATATAATACATTAGTAAAGGCGCATCCAGAATTAAAAACTTCTCATAACGAACCTTATCAATACAACGATATGAATAGTCTATATAATTTTTCAGTATCATACGCACCTTCCAATATAGATGAAGTAAATAAAGCTTTACAAGCAGGAAAACTTGTTCAACTACAAGTACATTCTAATAAATGGCGTAATGAAAAAGGAAATTTAGTCAGTTGGCCAGGTTATCATACTGGATTAATATTCTACTTCGATGGTACATATTATCACATGAAAGCTGCTGGAAAAATCGATCAAAGTAATGCAATTTATACTGATAAGCAATTAATAGAATGGATTGGCGGCACCAGTAAAAAACTAATTATATATACTAAGAATTAATATAAAATAAATATTATAAAAAAGGAAATCAACTAAGATTTCCTTTTTTAATACTATATGTAAGTACTCCTTGTCCTTTCTCATATTCAAATATTTGCTCATCCATTAATTCCAAAGCATTAATATTTCCTATTTCTATAAACGATTCTTTAATCGCTTTCAAAAATTCCCATTCATATTCTTTAGGGACACTATAATAAAGCTTATTATTACAATACAAGTTTAGTTCTCCTATTATCTTACCTATCTTCTTATCTTTAACTATATATGTTACATTAAAACAATCTTGCACCTCCAATTTTTCTAATTCAAAATTTTGAATTAGAAATCTATCAGCAAATCTTATATCTGCAAGTCTTAACAATCCTTCAACAACAGGATCATTATTTTTAAATAAGCTATCCAAATCAAAAGTTTTAGGGAATTTTATATCAGCCATAGCCTCATCCAACCTATGTAAATAATCATTTAACATACTAAGTTGATAATTGTCATAATGATATCTAACCCCTTGCTGAGCTTTTAAGAATTCCAATGCACTATTCCCCATTTGTACTCCCCTAGCTTGCAAATCACAGGCAGTTTCCGCTAGTTCCATACAATTCATTTCACATTTTGTCTCACCCATCAGCACATGATGTTCATAATGATGAAAATTATTTAACCAATGAAAAGATATCATTAGTCTTTGTGCTTCAAGAAGATGATTGTTAATATTTCTCATATCCTTACTAAAATCAACTATAGAAGCTAAAGCCACAAACTCCAATATATCCTCTAATTTCGAATTATCATGTTTTAAAAAGCTTTTGATCAATTGATCTACCATAGCAATTTCTTCTTCTTTTACTGAAGATTTAAAAGAATTTAACAAAAAAACACATACCAAAGAAAAATATTTTTTATGTATTATAGATTCCTTAATTGTTCGAGAAAACTTCTCTCTATCAACACATAATTTTGTCATAATCCCACCACTAATGAAAATTATTGTATCACAAAAAAAAGAAAGTTCAACTTTTACTTTCAAATCTTAATATCGTATTTATTTCTAAGTATTTTTTTAGCTTCTTCAACTAATTCTTCTTTTTCTAATTCATCATAAACTATCGCATCTTGTAAACTATTAACAATATTATTAACATTAAACTTTGAACTATTTTGATAATAATAATGTAACAAGTCTACTAGTAATAATAAATTATATTTTCTTCTTATTTTTCTCTCGCCCTCTATAAATTCATTCTCACTCATACATAATCACACTCACTAAAATAGTACCACAATTATTTATATTTTTCTATACATATTATCTATATAACAAAATAAACTAAAGATTTCTCTTTAGTTTATTTCGAACTGACTATTATATAACTTTGAATAGAATCCATCTTTTTTAGTTATAAGTTCTTCGTGAGTTCCTTGTTCAACAATTTCTCCTTCATTCATAACTATTATTAAATCAGCATTTTTTATTGTACTTAACCTATGAGCTATTATAAAACTAGTCCTTCCTTCCATAAGTTTATCCATAGCTTTCTGAACTAATTCTTCTGTTCTTGTATCAACATTAGATGTAGCTTCATCTAAAATTAAGAATGGCGCATCTTTAACCATACCTCTTGCAATAGTAAGTAATTGTTTTTGCCCCTGTGATATTGTATCATTATCTCCAACATCTGAATCTAAACCACCAGGTAAAGTTTTAATAAAATGATCTATCCCGACAATTTTACATATTTGCCAAATTTGCTCATCTGTTAAATCCTTCTTATTAAACTTAATGTTCTCCCTAATAGTACCATCAAATAACCACGTATCTTGTAATACCATTATAAATAAATCATGTATGTTTTCTCTAGTTAATTCCTTAATAGATACTCCATCTATTAAAATATCACCATTATTGATTTCGTAAAACTTCATAAGTAAATTAACCATAGTTGTCTTACCAGCACCAGTTGGCCCAACTATTGCTATTTTCTCTCCACTTTTAGCTTTTGCACTAAAATCATTTATAATTACTTTATCATCAGAATAACCAAATCTAACATTTTTAAATTCTATATTACCTTTAGCAATATCTTTATCAACAAACCCTTTCAATCTTCTTTCATCAGTTAATTCATCTTCATCTAAGAACTCAAAAACCCTTTCAGCAGAAGCAGCAGTAGCTTGTAAACCAGTTAAGCTTTGAGCAATTTGTGATAATGGATTAGTAAACAATCTAACATATATCATAAAAGCAACTATCGTCCCAAAAGATGTTTTATTATTCATAACTAATATTGCTCCAACTATACAAACTGCTACATATCCAAAATTACCTACAAACCCCATTATTGGCTGCATAATACCAGATAAAAATTGACTTTTTCTATTACAATTATATAATTTATCATTAATACGATCGAACTCATCTAATGCTTCTTTTTCTCCATTATAAGTTTTAACTACCTTATGAGAAGAAAAAGTTTCTTCAATATGAGCATTAATATTCCCTAATTCTACTTGTCTTTGAACAAAGTATTTTTGACTTACCTTCAATAGAATAAATGATAATATAAATCCCAATATACTAGCTGCTATAGCAGTTAATGCCATTATATAATTAGTAACAAACATCATCACAATAGATCCCAAGAATAAAGTAGTACTAGCTACCAATGATGATAATGACTGATTCATTTGCATTCCTATAGTATCTACATCATTAGTTACCCTAGATAAAACATCTCCTGTTTCATGAGTATCAAAATATTTTAGAGGCAATTTATTAATCTTAAGACTAATATTATTTCTAATTTTTTTAGTAAAATTAGTAGAAATATGTGCCATAATTCGAGCTTCTAAATACCCAAAAATTGAACTAAGTATATAAATAATAGCTAGTATTAAAGATCTATGCTTTAATTTATCCATATTCATTTTAGGTTCTATTAAAATCTTAATAGATTCAGGTAGTTTATCTAACATTTCTAATAAATCATCAGTTACCATTGAATCATCCATTGAATTAATTATATTTAAAAATATTATTTGATCTTTTACACTTATTATTACTCCATCTATAGTAATATCCTTTAATATTAATTCTTTAGATTTATCATCTAGCTTATTAAAGCCTTCTATAAGAGCACTTGTATTATTATCAACAATAGCATTACTTTTATCACTATTTATAATATCAGTATCTTTATCTAGATTTAAATAAGACATATAATTTTTCATTGCATTACTATATATTTCTTTAGATATCGTTTGAATCCTATTTATATCCGGTTTAATCCCTTCAGATATTACATCAGTTACTTTAGATAATCTATTAGGAGCAATAGTAGAAAGTAAAGCACTAAAGGATGAAAGTAATAAACATAATATTAAGAAAACTCTCCATTTATCTAATTCTCTAAATAGTTTCTTCATTGTTCCTTTAAAGTCTTTTACTTTCTCATTAACCCTCATTCTTCCAGGTCTAGGCATGATTTAATTCCTCCTCACTAAGTTGTGATAAAGCAATTTCTTTATATACCTCACAGTTTTCTAACAATTCCTTATGAGTTCCAATACCTACACATTTTCCTTTATCAAGTACAACTATTTTATCAGCATTCATAATAGTTCCGATTCTTTGAGCAACTATCATTACTGTAGCATCCTTAGTATAATTTTTTAATTCTTTTCTAAGTTTTGCATCAGTAGCATAATCTAACGCCGAAAAAGAATCGTCAAATATATATATTTCTGGATCTCTAGCAATTGCTCTTGCTATAGACAATCTTTGTTTTTGTCCTCCCGAAACATTAGTTCCTCCATAAGCAATATGAGAATCATATTTATTATCCATTTTATTAACAAAGTCTTCTGCTTGAGCAACTCCTATTGCTTCTTTAATTTTTGCATTAGTAGGTTTTCCTCTGCCATTATCTCCATAAGATATATTTTCTTTAACACTACCATTAAACATAATAGGTTTCTGAGAAATATAACCTATTTTATTATTTAAAGTCCTTAATTTATATTCTTTAACATTCTTATTATCCACCAACACTTCCCCAGAAGTAACATCATATAATCTTGGAATCAAATTAATCAAAGTTGATTTACCTGATCCAGTAGAGCCTATAAAAGCAATCGTTTCTCCTTTATTTACCTTAAAAGATATGTTTTCTAATAAATCCTCATCAGCATCGGGATATCTAAATGAAACATTTTTAAATTCGACAATACCTTTCTCTTTTGTTTCTCCACTAAACTCTCCATCTTTAACACTTATATCACTATCTAATATTTCATTAATACGATTAGCTGAAACTCTAGCTCTTGGTAATACCATAAATATCATAGTAAGCATTAAAAATGACATTATCACTTGCATTCCATAACTTGAAAACACTACCATATTACTAAATAGATTTATTTTATCTACAATTCCTAACCTAGTTATTAGCGAAGCTCCAACAAAATATATACCTAAATGTTGAAAATGCATTACAAAATGCATAATTGGTTCCATAATAGCAAATGTTTTTTGATTTTCCAACTGAGTAGTAGATAAGTCTTTATTAACTCGATCAAACCTTTTTTCTTGAAATCTTTCTGCATTAAAAGCTTTAATAACTCTTATACCTGTTAGATTTTCCCTTGTAACTCCATTTATTCTATCAGTTAATTTTTGCATTTTTTCAAATCTAGGTGTAACTTTTTTTATAATATAAGTATTAGTAATTACTATAATGACTACTCCAATAGCAGTAATACCACTTAATTCTGAACTTTTACCTATTATCTTATATAATGCCCATATAGCCATTACAGGCGCTTTAATAATTAATTGTAATCCCATAGCAAGTAACATTTCTATTTGAGTAACATCATTAGTAGTTCTTGTTATTAAGCTACTAGTTTTAAATTTTTTTATCTCTGCCAAACCAAATGATTCTACTTTAACAAATATTTTTCTTCTAACTACTTTAGAAAAATTAGCAGATAATAATGATGAAAAATACCCAATAACTATAATAGTAAGCATTGATCCAACTGCACATAATAACATATGAGTTCCTGCTGTTAAAATATCCTTCATAGTAGTATCTTCCGTTTGAACTAATCTAGTTATTTTACTCATATATTCAGGCATCCTCAAATCCAAAAATACTGAAAATATAACTAATGCAGCAATAACTAGAATTATAAATCTATCTTTTTTACTTAAATTCTTTAATAACTTAATCATAATTTTATCCTTTCTATATTCATTTCTACTTTATCTAATACTCTTTTAAAAGTATCATATTCATCCTTTTTAACATTTATCATTAATTCTTTACTTATTCTTTCAGCATCATCTTTAAGAATATTAATAATCTTTAAAGCTTTATTAGTTAATATAATATTTTTCTTTCTAGTATCAATTTTACTATTCTTTCTAATAATAAAACCATTTCTTTCTAAGCTATTTAACATTTTTGAAAGAGTTGATTTATTAACATGAATACATTTACCTATATCATTAGAAGAAACATTCTCATTATCAGATAAAAACATAAGAATCTTACTCTGATTAGGAGTAATATTAAGTTTCATATCTTTAAACCTACTTGATAATAGCTTTATTATCTTTTTATTGGTTTTTTTTAAATCTAACATTATAGAATCATTTTTCATAAAAGCCTCCCAAAGAATAGTTCGCCATCGAACTATCTAATTATAATATTTATAATATAATATATCAATAATATTCTATTACTTTTTAATTACTATTAATTTTTTCCCTTAAGTTTTTTAACAGTTCCTAAAGCACACATATAATCAGGCTGATCAGTAACAATATACATAGAATCATTATAATTACTATTATGTAATAATTGTAGATACAAATCACTTGTATTAATAGTCCATATTAAATACTTTTTATCTTGTTTTATAGCTACCCTAGATAATAAAGATTGTTTTACAGTATACCCATCAAAATCATCATCCATTTTTACCAAATCATCAAAACTATTAACAATAAAAAAATACTTAAATTGTGGATACTTTTTCATCATTGCAATCAAAAACATATAATTATCCGACTGAATAAATATATCATCTTTATAATCTTTTAAAAGATAATTTAGTTCATCCATATAATATTCATTTACATCTAAAGCTTTAACATCTATTATTAATTGTTTACTAAAACTATACCATTCAAGAAAATTTCTAAGTCTTATTATTCCTCTATCTTCTCGATCTTTTTCAGCCCATCTATGTGCTAAAAATAAAGCATCATCATATAGATAGTTTTGTACACTACTATGAGGAATTCTACTTATTATTCTCGTTTCATCAATACTATCCAAATCAAGGTTTTCCAAACGCACCAAGACACCATCTATATTAATGAAAGAATCATGATGTAAAACTATTTTGCCATCTTTTGTCAATCTAACATCTATTTCTATCATATCAACACACGGAGTATTTAAAGCGCGATCAACTGATTCATATGTATTATCAGGTTCTAATCCCGAAAATCCCCGATGAGCAACTATATGTTCTTCATGAGAAATAGATTCATAATGTGTTTTTAATAATTGTTTTGTCCCTTGTTCAACTTTTATTAATCTAATACTTCTTGAAGATAAAATTGCAAATAAACTAGAAAAAAGTAAAAAATTAAAACGTTTCTTTTCCATAATAAACACCTAATTATGTATTTATTATACAATAAAAAAAGAAGAATTACGTTCTTCTTAAAGTTTTATTTATTAATTACTCTTCTTCTTTTTTCTTTCTTCCTCTTTTAGGTTTTTCTTCTATTTCTGCTTTTTTTTCTTCTTTTTTAGCTTCAGCTTTTTCTTTAACTTTCTTAATTGCCTTTTTTAGAGTTTCTTTTACCCCTTCTGAAATCTGCTTTTCCTCTTTTTTATCCTCTTTTACTTCTTCTATTTTTTCTTTTCTTTGAGGTTTAGGAAGAGCTTCTTTACGAGAAAGATTTAATCTTCCTTTATTATCATATCCTAAAGATTTAACTATTATTTCATCTCCAACTTTGAATAAATCAGAAGGTTTATTTACTCTTTCCCAAGCTAGTTGAGAAACATGAACTAATCCTTCACAACCTGGCCATAATTCAACGAAGCAACCAAAGTCTTCTACTTTTACAATTACACCATTATAAATTTGACCATATTCAACTTCTCTTACTACTTCTTCAATCATTTCTTTAGTTTTTAAGATTATATCCTTATCTTGATGATAAATTAATACAGTTCCATCATCTTGTAAATCAACTTTTACTGCATTCATATCATTAACAGATGCAACGTTTGATGATTCTAATATAATCTTAGTAATCATTTCTCCACCCTTACCAATTACATCTTTAATCTTTTCAGGGTCAATATGCATTATTTCAATCTTTGGAGCATATTTAGATAATTCTTTTCTTGGTTCAGAAATAACTGATTCCATTACATCAAGTATTTGCATTCTAGCTTCTTTAGCTTGATCCAAAGCTTCTTTAAGTATTTTCTTAGTAACTCCTTTAATCTTAATATCCATTTGTAAAGCTGTAATACCTTTTCTTGTACCAGATACTTTAAAGTCCATATCTCCCATATGATCTTCTAAACCTTGAATATCAGTTAAAATAGTATATTTTTTTCCATCTTCTGAAGTTATTAATCCCATTGCTATACCAGCTACAGGAGCTTTTATTGGAACACCAGCAGCCATTAAACTAAGGCATCCTGCACATATAGTAGCTTGTGAAGATGAACCATTAGATTCAAGTATTTCTGAAACAACACGTACAGTATAAGGGAATTCTTTTTCATCAGGCATTACTTGTAATAAGGATCTTTCTCCAAGTGCACCATGACCTATTTCTCTACGTCCAGGAGAACCATATCTTCCAACTTCTCCTACAGAAAATTGAGGGAAATTATAATGTAACATAAATCTTTTTGTAGCTTCTAAAGTTAAACCATCTAATATTTGGTTTTCCTCTAAACTTCCTAACGTAGTAGTTGCAAGAGCTTGAGTTTCTCCTCTTGTAAATATTGCTGAACCATGTGTTCTAGGAAGAACATCAATTTGAGCAGATAAAGGTCTAATCTCATTCATCTTTCTTCCATCAGTTCTCTTTTTATCTTCAGTAATCATTCTTCTAACTACTAAACCTTCAATACTATCAACCACTTTTTTAACTTGACCAAGTAGTTCATCGCCATTTTCATATTCACTATAAATTTCAGCAAAGTTTTCAATAGTATCTTCTTTTACTTTATCTACATCAGCATACTTTTCTAATTTACCTTTATTTGAAGATAAAGCTTCATACATTCTATCCATAGCATATTCTTTTACGGCTTTTTCAACTTCTGGTTCAATATGAGCTAGCTCAACTTCAATCTTTTCTCTTCCACAATCTTTAATTATCATTTCTTGGAATTCACATAACTTTTTAATATGTTCATGTCCAAACATTAAAGCTTCCAACATTTCTTTTTCTGTTACTTCTTTAGAACCTGCTTCAACCATACAAATAGCATCTTTAGTTCCTGCCACAGTCAAATGAATAGTTGATTGCTCATTTTCTTCAACGCTAGGATTTATTATATACTCTTTTCCTATTTTACCAACTATAACACCAGCAATTGGTCCATCAAATGGAATATCACTTATACCAAGTGCTAAAGAAGAACCAAACATAGCAGCCATTTCAGCTGAACAATCTTGATCTACTGATAATACAGTATTTATAACTTGAACTTCATTTCTAAATCCTTCAGAAAACATTGGTCTAATAGGTCTATCTATTAAACGAGCCGCAAGTGTCGCAGCATCAGTTGGTCTTCCTTCCCTTTTTATAAATCCTCCTGGTATTTTACCAACAGAATACAATCTTTCTTGATATAAAACAGTTAATGGAAAAAAATCTTGAGTAATTGCATTACGTCCCATTACAGCAGCCGTTAAAACAGCAGTATCATTATATCTAATTAATACTGACCCATTCGCTTGTTTTGCTAACTCTCCGGTCTCAACAACTAATTTTTTACCAAGGAAGTCTAATTCATATACTTTTTTCATATTATTCCTCTCTTTCCTAAAAAAAGACACTTAAAAACAAGTGCCTACTTTTTTTTACTATTTTCTTAAGCCTAAAGCTTCAATAGTTTTTCTATAACTTACTACATCATTATTCTTTAAATAATCTAGTAATTTTCTTCTTTTACCAACCATCATTTGAAGACCTCTTTTTGAATGATAATCATGAATATGTTCTTTCAAATGTTCAGTTAAATTGTTAATTTTTTCAGTAAGAATAGCTATTTGAACTTCTATAGCTCCACTATCTTTTTCATTCTTACCAAACTTTTTAACTAATTCTGATTTAACGTCTTTTGTAACAGCCATTATTTTTCCTCCTTTTCTTATTATATCCGTCTATCCTAGTAAAGATTCGGAGAGTTCTAAACCAAGATTAAACTTCTTGAATAATATAGCAAAATTATTCAATTATAGCAAGTTTTTTTTACAAATAATAACTATTTTGTATATATTAAGACAAAATCATCACCTTTTTCACATGATCTAGCACCAACAATATTATAACACTTTGTATCAAATCCCAATTCATACATTCTCAGTTTATCTTTTACTACAAAATCTTCTCCCCAATAATAACAATATAAAACTTCTCCCCAATTACTTAAATCTTTTACTATCCTTTTAAAAATGATTTCATCATTTCTTAAATAATCAAAAACATTAGATAACCACACAACATTTAATCCAATATTAAAACCAAATCATTAATATCAGCAATTATTATACTCCTAGGTTTTTTAAAACTTGCATTAATAGAATGATCAAAAGATGAACCTATTGTATATAAACTTCTATTGTCTAATTGAAAAAATCTAACTATCACAATTAATAGCTAGAATTTCTAATTCCTATAACTCTATTGAGCATTATTACCATTGTTATTACTATTATTACTATTATTAGCATTACTTTGTTCTTGTAATTTTTCTAATAATAACTTCATACGTAAATTAAATTTTCTTTGTTCGTCATCTTCTAATCCCATGTGAAGAATATCTTTAATTTGACTATGATTAAATAATAAAGCTTGATCAGAACTTAAAGCTCCTTCTGGAAATAAAACTCCAGAATAATCAAACATTACATTTGGTTGCGCAGGATCAATTGCACAAAAACCATTAACCATTATTCTTTTTGTTCCACCCTTTAACATTACTACTGTTCCTATTGGTAAAAATTTTTCTTTCATAAAACACCTCTTCAAATTATTTTTTTAAACAACTAATTCCTTTTTCTTGTTTCAATAAACCATTTATAATGTGTAACTCACTAGCACTTAAAATACTACCACGAATTAAAGCATTATACAAATCATCTCCATTAGAAATATTTCTAATAAACTTTGCTCTCGAAATACTTATACCATTTATTATATAAATATCATTTCTTCTATATAAAGAATCAACTGCCTTTACTAAATCCCAATCTATATTATCACTTTTAAGAGACACACCTTTACTAGGTACAATATTATCATTTGCTAAATATTCTCCAACTATTGCATCAGGTATCTTAAACCTATCAGCAACTACTATACTCTTATCCAACTGCATCTCTTCATTAGAATACACCATTCCAAGCTCAGAAGCAATTATTATTTTACTAATAACTAATTCAGGATTATAACTGTTTACAATACTCATAAATAAATACTTAGGTATTCCCTTTTCTAACATTTTATCTAATATATCTATTTTATCAATATGAGACATTAAATAAATTAATAAATCATTACTAATATTATACATTCCTAATATCAAAATATTAGTTTTTAATAAATAAGAATCTTGAAATAATAATCCATCAGAATAATACTCGTTTTCAAAATTAATATTACCTTTTAGTATTGTATAATTTGTATTCATTAAATATACTTTTCTATCTAATTCTCTTAAATGTTTTCTTAGTGTTGAAGGAGTTACTACATGTTTAGATATCAATTCTTCTAATACATCTAGCATATTACTATCTAAATCATAGAATAATCTATAATAATCGTTAAAAATTCTATATAAATCAATATCTATAAAGGTAAAAAGATTAATTACCCTTTCTAAATGTTTTTCATCTAAAGTATTTAATCTATTAATAATACTCGAATTTACACTTTTATAATCTATACCATTTTCAAATAATAACCTTTTTATATAAGTATTTTCATATTCAGATTCAATAGAACCAAGTTCTAAAATCGTCTCAGCATGTTTTCTTTTGATATTATCATTAACTATTTTCAAATACTCCAAAAATAAATCATCAAGATTGTAAAAACTATCTTCTACCTCTACAATATCTTCTATATTACCTTTGTCAAATAACTCTACAAGCTTATTTCTACTATCAATCAAACCTAAAACATATCTATTATATTTAATTGTATCATTAACATATTTATCAAGCAAATCAATATAAATACTAAACATCTTCCTATAAGTAGAATCAAAACCATTTTTGTACTCTTTCATAGTTTTAGCTCCGCATAAGAAACTTTGCATTAATGAATTAACCATATTCTTAAACATTAATAAAGAATGTAAATAACCAAGTGCACCACCAACTTCATGACATAACATTTCAGATGATAATCCTAATTTATCAAAATCTTCCTTTAGGTTTACATAATCACCCTTTTTTTTAATAAAATCCATTACTTTAAGTAACCTATCAATATCTTCTTTTGATCCTAAACGATTTAGTTTCATTTGACCAATTAAATAATCAATTTCATCAAGATGTATATTCCCATTCTCTATAAAAATAAATATTTTAAAAGCATCTTCATTATTTAAACTTAGACATGTATTCGATATATCAAATAAACCGCTTTTCGAATCATATCTCGGAAGTCTCGTTAACTTTGCTTGGAAGTCTTTTATTAGTGGGATTATTATCTTTTCTTCTTCATCTCTTCGATATTTTAATCTTTCTAAATCTATGTCGAATGCTTTTAATTTATCATAAAAATCTTTATATTTTCGTTCCACTAATAACCACCTCCTTTTCTCCGTTTAATAACCTAAATAATTTATTAATTAGCTCTGATTGCCTATTTCTAAAATCTTCATCTTCTAAATTAGCTAAAATATATTCTTTTCTATCTAAATAATCAGAAATCGCTTTATCATAACATCCATCAATCTTAGTGCTTTTATTTTTATCTTTAATAAATATTTGAGCAAGTACATAAGTATTATTACCCAAACTAAAGAATAATAACCTAGTACCATTCGTATCCTCAGTTTCTAATAAGTCTTCTTTTTTTCCTTTTATCCTTTTTACATTATTTCTTTCTCCCCTAAAGAATTTTTCCAAACACTTTTTAGCTTTAATAATAACGTTATGATTATTATTTATATAATTATATATAACATCATTTCCATCATTCTCTTCTATAAGAATAACTGTAGGCATTTGTACTTTATTACTAGAAATACTCTTTTTATTACTATAATCTTTAACTATTGAAAAAATCATTCTCAATCTTTTCAACTCTTTCTGAGCATCACTAATATCTGTCAAAGGGTCCAAAGAAATTAAATAACTTATTTTTCTAACTAATTCATTTATATCTCTATAAATAAGCAAACCAATAATAGTTAAATCTGTTTCATCATCCAAACAAGTTACAACATCTTCTTCTTTCTCACATAAAGCTAATAACTCTTTGTATTTATCGAGGGTTTCCTTACTAAAAGAAAAAGTATTTTCTTTTTTTGCTTCTAAGGAACTATTGGCTGTAGTAGATACATCAGCTTTTAATACAAGTTTTTCTAAAGATGTAACCGCAGCTTTTTTTCTTTGAAGTTCTTGCCTTTTCTTTGTTAAACATTCACTATTGTGAACAGCTATACACGTTTTAATATACTTTTCAAATTCAGGGTATTTTTCAAGTAATTCAAAATCGTCTCCAACAATAACACCACAATATTCTGTTTCAAAAAGTCTCTTTACCTCAGAAACGACCATTTTGTCTCTACTTTTTTTTGACATAAAAAGCCCCCCATTCAAGATGTAATATTATATAACAATAGTCCTAACTAGTCAAAAAACACAAAAAAAAGAGCTTAATAGCTCTTATTTACATATAGTACCAAGTTTAATTAATTTACAATTACCCTCTAAACAACTTTATTACTTTACCATTAAAAGCATTAACTTTATACTTTTCATAACCAGTTCCATAACGCGGCTTTTCAAATTCATACAATTTTAATCTTTCTTTTTTAAAGTTTATTATAGTTTTGCCAAATTTATTAGCTATATCTAAAAAAGCAGATTCTTTACTTTCGTACTCATGAATGCCACGATGTTTAAGCCAAGAATTTTCTAACCAATAATATTTATTATTATCTTTATATATCAAAAAAGAGTGAGAAGGCCCTAATAATCCATCCTGATATATTAAATAATACGTTCTCAAATTAATATCATATTTACTAAGATAAAATCTTTCTAATTCTACTTGATCAAAACATAATCCCACATTACTTTCCATTAAATCTTGTGGTTTTTGTAAATAATAAACATCATAAAAGTCTTCTTTACACCTATGATAATAATTGCCTCTTCTATCAACAAAACCATTTCTTATTGTCTCCATTTGTTTAATAATTTTAGGCCCTATATCATTAATTCTCATTATCAAGATTCTATTATTTACATCATAATCCATAAATCCTATCCTTCTTAAGAATCTATACATATCTTTATTATCTTTGTATAACCATATATATGTAAAACTATACTCATTTCTTATATTATTAATAATCTTTGTTCCAATACCTTTATTTCTAAATTCTTCAAACAAATAAATTTCATCTATCATAACCCCCTTCTTATAAGGAACTGTTACATAAACTCCTGCTCTTTTTTTATCAACATATATTATTTGATATTGCATATAGTTTTCTTTTATTTCTTTTTTTATAGTATCTTCAATTTTTTTTCTTTCTTCATACGACAGTTTTTTATCCATAACATTATCAATCATAGTAACTAACTTAATACTTGTTATAACATCTATATCTTTTTTTGTCGCATTAGTACATACAAATTCCACAAAAATCACCCACATCTATAAAAATTAACTTCTTAATATGAAAAAGTAAATAAAAACACAACACCCAAGTCACTCTTTTTAAAAAATATAACATAGAAAAATAATTATTTAAAGCATTAATTTTGAAATAATGATATACTTATATTGGATGTGATATAAATGCGATTCATAAAAAATCTAAGTGAGAAAGAATATCAAAAGTTTTGGGAAAATAATGAATATAATCATTTTATGCAAAGCTACGAATGGGGCAAAGCTTGTGAAAAAAATAGAAATCAGATTCCTTACTATGTTGGTTTAATGAATGACGACGGGAAAATAGTAGCAGAAGCTCTATTATTAAAAAAGAAAACTCCATTAAATATGTGTTATTTTTATTCTCCAAGAGGATTTACACTAGATTATAATAACAAAGAAATTCTTTCAGAATTTACAAAAGAATTAAAAAAATTTATTAAAGAGGAAAATGGAATTTATATAAAAATGGATCCTCCAATTATGTATCAAGAATTAGATAATAATGCCGAAAAAATAAAAAACGGAAAAAACAATTATACAATTTTTAATAATTTAATAAATCTAAATTATAAACATCATGGCTTTACAAAGTTATATGATGGTAATCAACCAAGATATACTTTTAGAACCTACTTTAATAAATATAAAAGCTTTGAAGAGGTAGAAGCTTCATTTTCAAAATCATTTTTCAGACCTGTAAAAAGAAGTTATAACTATGATTTAGAACTATATGAAGCTAAAGAAGTAAAAACTTTCCACGAGCTAATAAAAATCATTTCTAAAAGAGATGGCTTTCATGAATATAGTTATGACTATTACAAGAATGTTTATGAAGAATTAAACAAAAAAGGCTATATTAAACTTTTTAATATAAAAATAGATCCTAAAAAACTAATAAAGAAATTTGAACTAGAACTAGAAAAAGAAAAAAAAGATGATAGAAAAGTAAAAATTCAAAAAGATATAGATTATTTTAAAGAAGTTATTAAAGAGCATCCAAAAGAATATACATGTGCATCACTTATTTGTACATATTCTAAAAAAGGAGCATGGTCAATGTATATTGGCAATGACGATGTAGCTACATATACAGGAACAGTTAATAGATTATATTATGAATTTATTAAAGATGCCTATAATAGAGGTTATGAATTTGCTGATTTATTCGGTGTTGTTGGAGACCCTAATACAAAGTATAAAAATCTAGCAGGAATATATGAATATAAAAGAAAAATGGGTGGAGATTTAATAGAATTTATAGGTGAATTTGATTTAATTAATAAACCATTTTGGTATTTTATTCTACCATTTCTATTAAAAATATATAGAAGCTTTAAAAAATAGAGTTTATTTTAAAACTCTATTTTTTATATTATATTCATATATTCTATGTCTTTAACAACTGTTCCTTCAAAAACAACTTTAATTACATGAGGAGCAGTCCAATTACCATCTATTATTGTCTTCTCATTATAGCTTAGTATTATATCTCCATCATAATTATACCCAAGTTCACACCAAGTGCTTAAAAGTGCTGTTAAAGCTGTGCCATGACTTACTATTGCAACTCTATTACCTGTTTCAAACATTAAAATACTTTTCATAGCTTCAATCATTCTCTTTTTTGTTTGATTAAATGATTCTCCACCAGAAAGTTTAAAATCAAAATCTTTCTTTTGTAATCTCTCAAATTCTAAAAATTCTAAGTTTCCAATATCTCCCACTTTTCTCTCATTTAATCTCTCATCTACATTAATAATCGTGTTATTTTCTAAAGCTATATATTTAGCAGTACCCAAAGCTCTAACATAATTAGAAGAATAAACCGCATCTATATTTTGTAATTCTTCTCTTTTACTCAATTCCTCAGCTCTTTTTTCACCACTAACAGATAGAAAACCTTTTTCATTTGCTACTTGTGGAACGTCTTTACTATTAATAATCTTTAAATTAGCTTTTGGTGTTAATTCGGAATGTCTTATCAAATAAACCGTTGTAATCATGAAAAAATCACTCCAAACAACCCAAAAGATACAGCCATCATTATTAATCCAGCCACAAGAACTCCACAAGTTACTGCTGCAACACTTTTCTTAAAATCCATATTTAATATACTGGCAGCTAAAGTTCCCGTCCATGCTCCAGTTCCTGGAAAAGGTATAGCAACAAAAACAAATAAAGCCCAATATAACCCCTTACCAGCTTTGGCTTCTAGTTTTTTTCCGCCTCTTTCCCCTTTTATTAAACACCAAGAAAAAAACTTACCTATTATCTTCTTATCCTTTCCCCACTCTAAAACTTTTCTTGCAAACAAATAAATGACTGGTACAGGAGCCATATTACCTATTATTGCAATAATATAAGAAGTAATTTTAGGCAAACCTATTCCAACAGCATATGGAATAGCTCCTCTTATTTCTATTAAAGGTACCATTGATATCAAAAAAACCAATATATATTTCTTAAACATTTCTACACTCTCCTAAT
>CAMODW010000024.1 GCA_946611635.1 uncultured Bacillota bacterium
TACTATACTAGGTGATTTATTATCAAATAATTCTTCTTGTGCTATAGAAAAATAATGATGATATTTAATAGGAGGAAACTAATATGAATAAGAAAGTTAAATATCTTCTAATTAGTTTATTAATAATTATTTTATTATTAATATTAATCTTAGGTATTAGTAAAACTAAAAAAGATGAAGAAGATAAGATTGATGTTACTAAAACAAAAGAAAAAATAGTAGAAGAAGAGGAGAAAGAAAAGAAGGATATAGAAGTTCCTGCAGAAGATTCAAAAAAAGAAATAGAAGACGTCGTAGAAGAAAAAGAGCCAGTAGAAGAACAAAAAGAAGAACCTAGGAAAGAAGAAAATCGTTCTGCAAAACCTAAAGAAGAGAAGAAAACTTCTACACCGACAAAGCCGACTACTCCGCCTGCAGCAACGACACCAACAACTCCGACAACTCCTACACCTCCGCCAGCAGCAACGACACCAACAACTCCTACACCACCTGCAACACCTACAACACCTACAACACCTTCTGAACCTACAATACCAGTAAAACCAATTGAGCCAATAATTACTTATACATGTCCTAATGGTTATACATTAAATGATACTAAATGTATTATTACAATTGATGCTAAGTTACAATGTCCAGAGGGAACTGTCGAGGGCGGAGAACCTAGTGGATGTTTTAAATTTAGTGAAGGTAGTGAAGTTGAAGGAGAAACATGTCCTAGTGGACAAATAGGATTATTAATGGTTAGTTTAGGTGGACCTGATAAATACTATTGTTATCCATCCTATAAAAAAATCTATACTTGTGAAAGTGGATATACTTTAAACAATAATAAATGTACTAAAACAATCGATGCTACAAAAAATTAAGAGACACTAAGGTGTCTTTTATTTTGATAATCTTGCAAAAAAAAGACAAACAAGTCGAAACATAGACCTGTTTGCCAAAATTTTGAAACAATACTATTAAAAAGTATTGTTTTTATTAAGCATTTCTTTCTTTTACCTTGTATTCCTTTTTCATTTTCTTTAAGAAGTTTAGTTTTGCTCTTCTTACTAATCCTCTCTTAACTACTTCAATCTTATCGATTGTAGGTGAGTTAACTGGGAAAACTCTGGTTACACCGATACCATATGATTTTTTACGTACTGTGAAAGTTTCAGAAACAGAACCACCCTTTTTAGCAACTACTAGTCCTTCAAATGATTGGATTCTTTCTTTTTTACCTTCTTTTACCCATACGTCTACTCTTACAGTATCTCCAACACGGAATTCAGGAATGTCTTTTCTTACATGCTTCGAATTAATTTTATCAATTAAATTTGCCATTTCCATATATCCTTTCTTACAAAATATTACTTACCAGAAAATCATAAATATAAACATCCAGCGGATTTTCCTCCTTGAAGCAATTATGATTATAACAAATAATATAATATTTGGCAAGAATAAATCATGTATTTATACGAAATGTTCCATAATAATCAGGTAATAGCTCTTCGATTTTCTTATATTCAAGCGGATTTGCGTTAATTAGAACTTCTAAATTATCAGATAAATCTAATATTGTATCATATGTAGAATTAGATGGCTTTATTACTTCACCAAGAGCATTTACTATTACCATTTTTTTAATTTTTTTATCACCTTCACTTAAAAGTGAAGATATAGCTGATTCCTCAGCACTTACTTTTAGTTGATTGTCTTCTATTATATTTATTCCTTTATATACGTTGTCATTTTCACTTAAAACAACACATATAATTTCGCCTGTACTTATAAATGGTGATATAGAATCACTTGTTTTAGAAGATACAGCAATGTTATATAAGTCTTTAAAACTTTTACCCATAATAACACCCCTTGATATTGGTTAGGATAGCATTTTTTAAAGATAATAGCAAGTTATATATTTATTTCTTTAAAAATTGTTTTATATATGCTTTTATTACTACTAATTAAAATAAAGGAAATCTTTATTTTTTCGTTTTGATTTAATAAGCTTTTTTCTAAATCTATTGTATTTATATATTTAGATTTTGAATAGACGTGAATAGATGGATACTTAGATACATCTACATCTTTATTATTTACTTCTAATCTATCTATATACAAGTCGTATTCTTCTTCATCTTCATTATTTATTAAAAAATAAATTTTTGTGTTGTTAGATTCTTCTTGCTTTTTATAATAATTAATTCTAACATTTTTATTAACTGTAGCTATCTTAGTAACACTTTCTAAAGGATTATCATTTGTTTCTCCTAATATTGGAATATTTATAATTATATTATTTGTTTCGCCATTAAGATTTTCTTCAGCAATAAATATAATATCGTTAATTCTATATATTCGATTCTTATCCAAAATATTAGCAGGTAAAGATAAATCATATGTTACTTCTTGATTTGGACTAGCTTGAATAGTAAAGTTTTGACTTATTTGAAAATTGTTAACTTTCACTTCTTTTATTCTTAATGTGACAGTACTATTTTCGTCATAATTACTGTTACTTAGTTTTAATCTTATATTATATCCATTATTTATTAATTCAGTATTAATAACAGATAACGTATAGTCATTTCCTCTATAATTACTATCACTTAATTCTATATCTATTTTCTCTCTTGTTATTGGACCTTCTTTATTAACAGTCTTTTTTTTGTTGGTATTATTATCTTCTTGAGTTTCTTCTTCGGTTTCTTTATCTTCCCAAGGCAACCCATTTTCAAATACTATTAGGTTTTTATTATTAATATAATAATAAGTTGCGTATCCTAAACCTGCCAAAACAAATATTAGAAGAAAGAATAATCCTACTTTATTAGTTGCTTTTTTCTCTATTGTTACTACTCTATCCTCATTCATTTGAATCATCTCCTTCTTGATAGAATTTCATTCTATGTAAGAGATTGTCTTCATCATTTATAAAATTAATTATATTAGTAATACCTGTATCTAATTTAAAAATAGTATCATTATATGTATAATTATTTATGCTTAAATGAATTATACCTTTTGAAAATGTATAATTATAGGAAAATATAGAATTTGTTAAGTATTTAATTAAATATTCTTTATTTCCTTTGTTATATTCATCATATATTGTTAGTTTTGCTTCAAGTGTTTTCTTTGTTTTCACAAGTGAATAAAGCTTATTACAAGAGCTACTCAAACTTTTGGCATTATCTTTTAAAGATTCTAAGTTAGTATAGTTCTTTAACATTTGTTTATTAATAACATTATTTTGTTTGATAATCTTTTTTGATAATTTTGAAAGTTTTTTTAAAGTGCCCAAGTAATTATTTGAACGATAATCAATAATAGAAACCTTTATATATTCAGTATTCAATTCATTATAGTGATATCCTTTTTGTAAAGATTTATAATCATAAAGATAATTTAAGAAATAATGAGAGAATATATATCCTAAATATGCTTCTTCTTTATTATCAATAGTAAATAGATTACGACATTTTTCAGGCTTATACTCCTCTTTATAGGCGTGAGAAATAGATCTAAATAGTTCATAAGTCTCTGTCATTTTTATTCTATTTTTTAAGCTGCGACGATTACTGGTTTTAAAGAAATCATTTAGATAATTTTCTAATTTATCTATTGGTAAAGTATTTATATAATCTTTATTTGCTTTAGTATGAACTAAAGATTGTTTATTAATAGATAAGATATATCCTTCTCTATTTAATAAACTATTTAATTCTTTTGTTTCTTTAAAATCATAGTTGTTAATATTTTTTAAAGTATCATATAAAAATAATTGCTCATGATAAGATATCTTTTGTTTTTTAGTCTTTTTAACTGAATAATCATATATATAATAATTATTATTGTTATATTCTAAAAATCTATAAATAAATTGATACCTATCTTCTGATATCATATCTGATAAATTTATAGAATTTATTAAAAAGTTAGATATATCTACTAACCATGTAACATCAACCATTACGTTTCCAATAAAGACTTTTTCGTCCATTGTATAATAATAATTACCATTTGATAAATTATTTATTAAAAAGGATATTAAGTTTTTCTTTGTTTTAATAGTTTTATTTTGCTTACTAAAGTTGGAAACTCCTTCATTTATTTTTAAATAGTAACTTAATTCTTTGGAATCTAATTTTGCATAAATATAATCCTTTATACCTACATATTTAATAGAAGTAAATAACAAATCTTGAGATAAAAGATCAAAATTCGGTATAAATTTCAACTTTTTTGATAAAGGGTTTAATATTTTACCTATATATATCTCTAATAATTTTAGAGATTTATGGGTATTGGTATAAGTATATAATTTGTTCATGTTATTCATTAGACTTCACCCTATTATTATAATAGCACATTAACTTGTTATTTTCTATCTATACAAATTAATCATTTACAATTATATATTTGATAATAAAAGACACGTATTTTTATACGTGTCTATATTAAAAACTTGGATTAGTTATTTTACCTGCTAGTAAAACACTATTATTATCGTTATCTAGAATTAAGAAATAAAACGGATGATTAAAAGTTATATTTTCAACAGATGATAATACTGCAATATTATTATTTTCTAACAATGGGACTTCTAAATTATAAGTTCCGGCTTCAGAAAAACTGAAAGAATTTTTTTGATAATATTTATCCAAAACTATATTCCCATCTAATTCTATTTTTTTATCATAGACATTATTAAAATCTGTAATAGAGAATTTTGGGATACTGATATTTATATTTACTTCTCTCTTATTATTTATTAGTTCTTCGATATTTATAAAACTTAATTTTTCATTGTGTTTCGGCAAAATACCTATAAATGAATATTTTCCATCCTCATAATCTTTTATAAATCCTTGAGCAACATTATTTTCGATATAATTTTCAGATGTAAAATTTAACATTTCTACAGATTTTATTTCTTCACCTATATAATAATCTTCATATGTATTTTTATTGATATCTATAAGATCATTCCATTTATAATTAAAGGCAAAACTACCTACTAGTAAAGAGCTACTTCCTATATCTTTGGTATCTACTATATAATTAGTATTTTTATTAGTTTCTGATAATATGTCATCGTTTATTATTTTTATATCTTCTAAAGATGACATTGGATTATTATAACTATTTATTAAGTATTTTTCTTGCAAATCATCTAATTTAATTTTTTTATCTCCACTATAATAAAGATTAGAAATATTAATTAGATAGTTTTTCTTAGTAAATAAGTTATAATCCCATATTATTTTATTAATATTATTAATTATAGTTTGATTACTTTGATTTAAAGCACTTTTACTTAATTTATATTTTTCTATTTGTTTAATTGTAATACTCTTATTATTAAGCGATTCTTCTATCATCATTATTTTATTTATATCTTTTATTATCTTTTCTTTATCATTTGTTCCAGTCTTATTTAGGGATTGATAAGTTATCTTATCATAATTATTATTATAGAATTCCTTAATTAGCTTTTTATAATACTCTTCTTTTTTATTTTTTTTCTTTTTTTCTAGTTTATATTTTGTCATTTTTGATAAATAATAATCATTTACACTATCAGTTGAATTCTTAAAATAATTAATTAAATTATTATCTACATTATATAATGCGGCTAATGATGAATTCATATTGAAAGGAGAAATTAAAATATCTTCTTTTTTTATACTATCTAATAAATTAGCTACATGATTGATATTATTATATTTTCCTTCATAATAAGTTGATTCTTCATATGCTACTTTAGTTTCATCTTTTTGAGTTGTAATACTAAATGAACATATTATTATAAATATTATTGCAAACTTAAAAACTCTCGTTAAAGAGAGTATGTTTTTCTTTTTCATAAAAACACTACCTTTACCATACTGTGTGATTATAGCATGTTTTTTTAAAAAAGAAAAGACGAAATATTTTCGCCTTCTAAGATCAATTATTATATAAAACTAGATATTATTAAATTTTAAAAGTAAATGCAGTTCCTGAAATAGCTCCAACTTGTACTTCTTCAGTAGAGTATTCTTTTTGTATTTCTTTTCCAATTTTATCAAGATTACTTATTATAGAAGGATCTTCCTTACTAAGTTCTAAGTATTTTAATGCTTCAGTGTATGTTGTTTCTAATTCTGTATATACTCCAAATGCTTCAAAACTTTTAGCAATAGATGCATAATTAAGCATTTCGTCTCTTAAATATATAATAGTTTCTTCATCAACTTGATCTTTAGTGTAACCATCAAAATCCTTTCCGAAGAATAGGAAATCTAGGCCTTTTGTTATCATTATATATAAATCTTTTCCCGCTTCACCAGGATCAGAGTTTATAAGTTCTGGTATGCTTTCGTCTGCTTCGGCATATACTTGTTTAATATGTTCACTAGCTTCTTTAGTATCTTTTGAAGTGTTTTTCTTTTCTTCGTTTGCAGAAGCATTCTTTTTTTCGTCTGATTCTTTATTTCCACTATTAGAGTATCCTTCTGGAGCACTAGGATTTTCTACAAACTCGCCATCAGGTCCAACGAATACAAAAGTGTCTCCTTGTGAATCAACATTTTGATATGGATTGTCTGATTTATCTTTTTTAGCTTCTTGTTTTGCTTTAGCAGCTTCTGTTGATCCTTTTTTTGCTTCTTCAGCTTGTGCTGTAGTAGCTTCAGTTGATGCTTCAGCTTCTTTTTTTGCTTCGTTTGCTGCCTCGGCTTCAGCTTGACCTTTTTCCTCTTCAGGAACTATTATTTCTCCATCAACATTGTATCTATAAGCATCAAATAAGCCATCTTCTATTTCTTTTGCTGTTTTAGCTTTTGTTGTTTCTTCAGCTGGTTTTTCGGCAGCACCTTTTGTTGCTTCTTCAGCTGGTTTTTCTGTTGTTCCTTTTTTTGCTTCTTCTGCTGCTGCTTCTGTAGCTCCTTTTGTTGCTGCTTCTGCTGCTGCTTCTGTAGCTCCTTTTGTTGCTTCTTTTGCTGCTGCTTCTGTTGCACCCTTTTTTGCTTCTTCAGCTATTGCTGTTGCTCCTTTTGTTGCTGCTTCTGCGGCTGCTTCTGTTGATGCTTCTGTAGCTGCTTCTGTAGTTGCTTCTGTAGCTGCTTCTGCTGCTGTTGCATCTTCTATAGCTAGTTCTTCTTCTGTAGTTGCTTCTGTAGCTGCTTCTGTTAACGCTGGCTTACTTTGACTACAACCTGTAACTGCTAGCATAATAGCAAGTGCAGATGAAACAACGATTGTTCTTCCTTTTTTTAGAATTAATTCATTTCTCATTTCCAAATCCCCCTACTTTTTAATACATTTTTTCTACTTCTATTACTTTTTGCCCTGTTTCGTAATAGCCGATGTCTATTGTATCACCAACCTTTAAATATGGCAAATTTTCGTTCATATTAATGCTTATTTTAAATTTTCCTTCTTTTGATTCTATATAATAATATGTATTTCCATTTATAATCGCTGTATGAATAGCTTCTACTATTATTTTCTTTCTTTCAAGTTCCTCATCTTTTGCTTCTGCTTTTGTCATTTTTAAATAATTATCTTTAGCTGTTATTATTCCTTTAGAACTATCTGTAACTGATACTTTTTGATAATCTACTACATCAATAAAACCATACATTTTTACAAGTCCATTAGAATCTTTTAAACTTACTAAGTATGTTGGTTTTCCTTTTAAATTTATTAATAGTGGGAATGTAGATTTATATCCCATATCCTGTACTTGGCCTTCAGCACTATTCATAGCACTATATTCTTCAGCACCAGCAACTTTGTAATATTTCGTTTCTCCTGTACGCATATTAGATAATATGAAGCCTAAATTAGATTCATCTGATACTACACTTGTTATACCTGTATATAGATATATATCATCATCCATTGCTAAATAGTTATATCCATCGGTTGTATTTACTACATTTTTTTGGCCAAAAATACTATTTAAGAATCCTTTATTATATGTTCCCCAATCATCTACTTGTTCAATTACTAAGCTTGCTGAATAGGCTATATCTACCCATCTAGGTATATTCTCTTTTTTGTATTTTTTAGATTCTCCAGTAATAGGATTGTATATTATAACACCTGTAACTTTTTCCTTTAAACCTACAGCTGTGTAATCTATGGTTGTTATTATGTAATATGGGTTTCCTTCTTCATCTATTTCAAAAGAAGTATTAGTAAATAGAGTTGTTGGATATTTGAATCTTAATCTTCTTTCCATGTTATCGTTAAATAATGCGCTTGGTACATATTTCATACCTTTATTTAACTTAACTAGTTCTGTTTTTCCAGTAACATTATTTACAATTATATATCCTTTTATTCCTTCGCTTCTATTAGTTAACCATTTTATTGAATCTGCATATGTAAGAGGTGTTACTCTTACTATTGATCCTTTATAGTTTATTTGAGTATACATATTCGATACATCGAATTGACTTACCCATTCACTCATTTGACCCATTACTCTATCTCCTAATACCTCTGAAGATTCTCTATCTAATAATGGTAATGCATTAAAATCAACCTCGGCTACATCTTTACTAAAATCGCCAGATTCATCTATTTTTATACGATTATGATAACTTTTAGCATTAAATATTGGAGAAGAAATAAAATTAACTAGAATAGTTCCTCCAAATATTATTAATATGATGGATATGCATATTTTGTAAGTTTTATAAGAATTATTTAGTTTTACTACTTTTCTTTTATTAAATAATAATTCCATCATTTCACGTTTTGAATTTATTATTCCATTTATTATCATAAATATAACTAATACTATAATAATATAAAAATAAAAACTATAACTATGTAAATTTATTGGTGGAAGCATAAAATAGTATAGTATGAATGCTATAATGATTGTTATAAATAAGCTTAAATATTTTTTCATAAAATTCCTCTTTTCTAAATATATAATACATCTTTTTATTAAAAGTATCTATATTATTTCGTCTTTCTCAATTTACAGACAAAAAATCCTTCGTAATATTTATTAGGCATTACTTTTAATGCCTTATCTATCGTATTAGGTAATAGATCTATGTTGTGGTATTTATCTTTAGATATTTCAATTAATTCTAAATTATCATTTTTATTAAGTATATAATTTATTACATCTTCATTTTCTTGTTTTAGAATACTACAGGTTGAATATACTAATTCTCCTTTTGGTGCTAATAAGGTGATAGCTTTATCTATTAATTCTTTTTGGATTTTATTTATTCTTTCAAGTAAGTCATTATCAAATTCTTTAATATTAGATAATGTTCCACTTCCAGAGCAAGGAGCGTCAAGTAATATCTTATTAAATGAATAATTGTTATCTAAATATCTAGCATCACTTTGAATAACATTGCATTTTTTTACTCCTAATTTATCTAGATTATACTTCATTCTTTCTATTCTTTTTTTATTTTTTTCAACTGCTGTAATCATCGCTAAATTATTAGATAAAGCTGCTATTTGACTAGTTTTTGATCCTGGCGCAGCCGTCATATCAAGAATTAAATCATCCTTTTTTGGCTCTAATACTAAAGGTGGGAGCATAGATGATAAACTTTGTAAATAGATATCTCCATTTTTATAAGCTTCTAACTCTCTTAATTTGTCATCACCTTCTATGACTATATAGGCACTATCATACCAGGATACTTTTTCATATTTTATGTTATACTTTTTAAGCTCTTCTAAACTTTTGTTATTGTTATGTAGTGTATTAATTCTAAAGGTTGTTTTTCTATTAGAATAGCCTTCTAAAATTTTTTTTACTATTTCTTTATCATATTCTTCATATAAGTATTTTTCTAACATATTATCACTCTTTTTTATATAGAATAACAAACAAGGAAAGGCATTACAAGTATTAAAAAAATATCAATTATTGATTAATTGATATTTTTAAACTATGTACATTGACAAAATTTTCCTGAACTCTTATTACCTGTTTGTGTTTCTATTACTTTATTATTATTTACTTCTATTTTATATTGTTCTAATTCAATACCATTATTATCAAAACTAACAGATTTTGAAGAACTTTCATCCTTTGTATACTTATAATAAAATAATTCATTATCTTTAACTTTAAATAAAGGTTCGTATTCTTTATTAAATGAAGCAAAACAATCAGCAACATTAGTTGTTATTTTATTACTATACTCGCCAATGATTTTTGCCTCATCATTTAGTATTAGTAATATATGTTGAAATCCTTCACTATAATAAACAGCAAGATATTCTTTATTATCTTTTCCATTAACAACTCTATAATTAACACTTGGCATTGGATAACTTCCTTCAACACCCCCGGTTCCGTAATGGACTAGCTTATCTAGGTTTGTATCTCCAAATGTCATATAACTCTTTTTCTCAATTTCATGTCCATCTAATAGTGCAAGTGTTTTTGTGGTGTTATTTAAAGTAATTTCTACTTTTTCTTCTGTACCGTCTGATTTTAGAGTCCCATTTTTATTTCCTACTTCTTTATCTTTTTTTCTCTTTTCACTATTATGGTCTTTTTCATTATTCTCTTTTTGTTCTATTTTCTCTTTATCTTCTATCTTAGCTTTTTGATTAACGCCAACTATATAGCCTGCTCCTATTCCTATTATAAATAGTAATAAGGAAATAACTATTAAATAGGATTTTTCTTTGTTCTCCATTTTATTTTTCCTTTCTTTTATAAAATATTAATACCTTTTAATATATAGTATATTGATATTATAAATAATATGGCTATTATTATTAGACTTACTATATATGTATATATTTTTTTTGTTTTCCCTTCAACACTCATTTCATATATTTCTACATATGGAACAGGAAATCTCCTATACCATCCTTTTAATCTTATTTTCTTGCCTATATAAGCACTTGATCTAAATACTGCAAATATTTTATTAACAACTGTTAGAGGTTGGTTATAATCTAGGAATATTATACCTGTATCATCTTGAAGAATAAAATTTTCATCAAATATACAACCAGGATCACCACGTCCTATTAATTGTCCTTCTAGTACACAAGCTACAGATGTTATATTAGATACTTTTACTTCTCCTAATAAATCAGTTATCTTTTTCTCAGTATAATTTGTTCTATGTGATCTTTGAAATTTTAAGAAGATAAAAATACTAAATATTATTCCACCTATACCTATTGTTAATTGTTTATTAAATGATGAGAATATTAACATGATGATTGTAGCTGATATTACTATTATTGGTAAGAATTGAATTAATACTTCTATTAAGAAATCATCTACATAGCTTTCGGGTTTAACTAAATCAAAAACAATATATGGCTCTTGATTATATGTACTAGAAAGACTAGAAATAGCTAATAATCTTTTAGATATTAGAGGATGAGTAGAATTAAGTTCACATAAGAATGCCCATGGATTCCACATTTCCCACTTCATAGCGTTTTTTATTTGAGTTTTATCACTTATATTGTTATTGGTAGATACTACTAGTGATTTTGATGTTTTTGCATCAAATATACCTAATGCTCCAATATCTTTTGTCGAATGCTTCTTTTTACCATTTTCATCTTTGTCATTTGCAACGCTTAAACCAAATCCTATTTTTACTAAAGCTTGAGCTAAACTATTTGGATTTTTTGTTTCTTCTACTGAGAAAGCATCAGCAGAATATTCTCTCGTTCTAGATAGCCATAATACTATATATTGGGTAATAATATATAAAATATAAGCAATTAAACCAATTAAGGCTTTTGGATTATTGTCATTATCTCCAGAAGATGTATCATTTTCTAAACATACCTGATAAATAAAATATAATATTAGAGGTACCAATTGAGCTGCTGTCATAAATAACATATCATAATGGACAACATGGCCTAATTCGTGTCCTACTACAGCTTTTACTTCTTCTTCTGTTAGTAATTCAAGTATTCCTCTTGTTATTACTATTCTTGCATCATTTTTAGTTCGTCCATAAGTAAAAGCATTAGGAGCTCCATCATCTATAAAGCCTAATCTAGGTCTTTTCATATTGTATTTTGTAGTTATTTCATCAATAAACTTATTTAAATAATCTGGTAACTCAGGATTAAAGTTTACTTTGTAGAACCATTTCATTGATAAGTCAGTAAGCCAAGGAGCTATTAAAAATTGTATTATTACTATAATTATACTAATTAGTATCCCCATTGATACTGGTAAACCAGTAAATAAGAATACTCCTATTATAATAACTGATAGGAATATATATAAACCTGCTAGAGTAAGCATAGATATTCCGAGTAGATTTTTCTTCATTTTATACCTCTATTCTTTTATTTCGTATGTCGTTCCTTCACGGGTGTCTTTTATAATTATATTTTTTTCTAATAATTCATTTCTAATTTGATCTGCTAAAGCAAAGTCTTTATTCTTTTTTGCTTCGCTTCTTTCTTGTATTTTCTTTTCGATATAATCTTGAAGGGTACTATCTATTTCATTTTTTTTAATTAGATTTAAACTAAGAATTTCATCATATTTTTCAATAAGTTTTAGTTTTGTTGTTCCATTTACTTTTTCATCTTTTAACAATTCATATAATACTGTTAGTGCATTAGCAGTATTTAAATCATTACTAAGTTCATCTAAAAATCTTTGATTATAATTATTATAAAATTCATTATCTAATTCTCCGTCGGAATTTATATTATTTATTCTATTTCTAAGTTTATTTAAAGTTGTTTGAGCTTGTTTTAAGGCTTCGTATGAGAATACTAATTGTTTTCGGTAATGTGAATTTAGACACATAAATCTAAAGGCAAGAGGATCATAACCTTGTTCTTCAAGTAATGAAACCGTTAATATCGCTCCATTTGATTTACTCATTTTTCCTGATTCATCTAATAAATGTTCATTATGAAACCAATAATTACACCATTTGTGACCTAGATAGGCTTCACTTTGAGCAATTTCATTAGTATGATGAGGAAAAATATTATCAACTCCTCCACCATGAATATCTAAGTTTTCTCCTAAGTACTTGATTGATATTCCTGAGCATTCAATATGCCAACCTGGATATCCTTTTCCCCAAGGAGAATCCCATTGTAATTCATGATTCTCAAATTTGGAAATTGTAAACCATAAAGCAAAATCAGCTTGATTACGTTTATTATTATCTTCTTCTACACCTTCTCTTGCACCTACTACCATACTATCTTCTTGATGATTGGTAAGTACATAATAATCTTTTAATTTACTTATATCGAAGTAAACGTTTCCACCTGATTCATATGCATAGCCATCTTTTAATAGTTTCTTAATCATCTTTATATACATTTCTATATTACTTGTGGCTGGTGAAATTATTTCGGGTTTCTTACAATTTACTTTTTCAAAATCTTTAAAGAAGGCTTTTGTATAAAAATCAGCTATTTCCATCGCTGTTTTATGCTCTCTTTTTTTAGCAACTTCCATTTTATCTTCACCAGAATCAGAATCGCTTGTTAAGTGTCCAACATCGGTAATATTCATTGCTCTTGTAACTTCATATCCTAATGCTCTCAAAGTTTTGTCTAGTATATCATGTCCTATGTAATTTCTAATATTACCTATATGAGCATAGTGGTATACTGTTGGTCCACAAGTATACATTTTTACTTTTCCTTCTTCATAAGGAATAAAATCTTCTACTTTTCTTGTCAATGTATTAAATATTTTCATTTTTACTCTTCTTTCTAATAATGTTTTTTTCTAGTTAGAAAAGCAACATCGTTTAGAAAGAAAAGATATTAGTATTCTTAACATAGTATCATCCCCTCAAATTACATATATTATACAATAATATTAAATAAGTTAAAAGCTCTTTATGGTAATTATAGGCAATAAAAAAGAACTATTATTAGTTCTTTTTAATCAGCATGAAGTGTTATTTCTATATTAGCTAGAGATCCTTTAAAGAAACGGAAAGGAGCTCCACTAGCATTATAAGAACAACCGAATACTACTCCTTTATCATAATAGGTAGTCATCGCCCAACTAGATTGATTATATATTGTTACATTATTATGTTCAGGTGTTGACCCAGTAATTGAAACGCTTACTACTCCACTTACTCTTTTTATTTCAAAATGAATTGGTAAGTTAGCAGTACTAGTATTTTTATTACTATTTGTTCCTCCCCAACGATAATTTAAATATATGTTGCTAGTTTGTCTTGTATTGAAACGAACTACAAATCCTGGCCATACATTTTGTTGAGATTCGTCTTTAGAATTCATAACGGTAGTTTGTTCTAAGCCACTATTCATAATATGATCTGTATCAAAGGAAACTAAATCAAAGACCATTTCAAAATCTTTATTTACATTATCTTTACTATAAAGTTTGATACCTGAATCTAAGTATTCATCTACACCATTAAAGGTTATTAAAGGTATATGAGAAAAATATTCATAAATTGAATCCCATTTAGCGTATAAAGTCATATCACCAGTAACTATATAATTAGTATCGACAAGAGTAGTAAATGTGGAATCAGTATACCAACCAACAAATTCTCCTATATATGTACATCCTCTTTCTTTTGGAGTACCTGGTTCTGGTAATTCACAAGTTTCTTTATTAGGTGGTGCAGGAAGAGTTCCAATTGGTTCTCCGATTGTAGCTTCTAAATCTTGATAAGCTTCCCCACCATTACTATTAAAGTGAATAGTTGCTGAATTATGTTTTTGGAAACGGAATTTAATATAAGAATTTAAAGTGTTGTTAGAAGTATCTGTTCCGGCATAACGAAAAGTAAGATTGAAGGTAACTGTTTGTCCAGCTAATAATTGGTCTCCTACAGTTAATCCTGTTACATCATAAGTAATATTATTATTATCATAAAAATTATTATCATAAATAGAACCTATATAATCATAATCTTCAGTAGTTGTATTAATAATACTTACTTGATATGTAATTGTTGAAGAATTAGCAGCTCCTAGGACAATATGACTATCTAATAAAGTTTGATAATAGGAATTAATTGTAGATAAAGAAGGATTTGCCCCTGTATTGGACTGATAAGTAACATTTGATATAACAATACCTGTTTGTTTATTAGCAGTTGCAGAACCGGTAATATCTAAATAGACATCAGCTATTTGAGCATAACCGATACTTAAAAATAAAGTGGCTAAAACGATAACTAGTAAAAATAGAGTTTTTCTTTTATTTCGCATACTTCACCACCTTATTCTTATTTAAATTATACAATAATCTTAAATAAGTTTAAAGCTATTTATATTACTTTTTTAATACTAAAGCTCCATATGAATCTAAAGATTTACTATTAGATTCATATAAATGATGGGTTTCTTGTGACTTTAAATATTTCCCAGGTATTGGTGTATTTATAATATCGTTAGTATTACTTATTATTACTAAATTATCTTCGATAGCACTTAATCTTTCATACATAATATATTTATCAGTAATATCAACAGGATAGAATTCAGCTTTTTCTAAATGAGTTTCACTATTCCTAATTTTACCTAGATATTGAAAATGGTGTAATAAATCATAATCGATAGTACCATTCCATGGATATGGTCTTCGACAAGCTATATTACCTAGACCTTCCATACCTATTTCATCACCATAAAAGATGGAAAAAGTTCCAGGAAAGAAAGCTAAATTAAACGTATAGTTCTTATATAGTTTTTTTCCATATTCGTATTGTTCTTTGGAAAGTTTATAATTACATTGATATTTTATATCATCATTATATAAATCCCAACCCCACTCTTTATGTTCAGTAAATTCATTACAACCAAATAGATTTATAGCTCTAGAGGTATCATGAGTAGAAGTAAAAATCATGGAAGAATTTAAGGAATCAGGTGCATATTCTGTTGCTAATTGATACATTACATCTTTTAGTTTATTAACATATTTAGGATCTTTGTATTTATAATAGCGAAATAAAGCATCGATTAGATGATAATTCATAACCGCATCCATACCTTTACCAGAATTTATATAATTTCTTCTTTCACGGAAAGGATTTTTCCATACTTCACCAATTATAAAACCATCTTCTTTATTCCTTTTAACAGCAGTTCTAATATCTTCTATATATTCGTCTAATAATTCATCTGCAACATCTAATCTTAATCCATCAATTCCTAAGGCAAACCATTGGTCTATTACTCCTCCAACACCACAAATATAGTTACGCCAATTTTTATTATATCCATCACATACTACTTTATCTTTGTAACCCCACCAATAATCAAAATATACATTATTCCCATCTTCATATTTTCGATAAAAAGGGTAATAAGGCGATTTTTTGCTTTGATAAGCGCCGGTGGTATTGTAAGTCCCAAATTCATTAAAATATTTAGAATCGTTACCAGTATGATTAAAAACGCCATCTAGTATTATTCTTATACCCATTTTATGGGCACAGTCACATAGATTTTTTAAATCCTCTTTAGTCCCAACATATGGGTCAATTTCCTCATAATTTGCAGCATCATAACGATGATTAGATTGACTTAATACGATGGGTCCTAAATAGATTATTGATACTCCTAAAGATTTTATATAGTCTAATTTTTTTTCTATACCTTTTAAATCTCCGCCATAAAAATCATTACACCAAATGCCATCTTTATCTGGTCCAGCTTGAATTTTTTCATTCCAAGAAGTATGGATATTTCTCCTAGGTAACTCTATTAATTTTTCTTTTCTTGCTTTATAAAATCTGTCTGGAAATATATGATACATTATTTTTCCTTGAGCCCAATCTGGCACTTCGAAATTGACGCTCATCTGCCATTTTTCATCTGGTGCTATAGTTTGATCATTAGTATTATTTCTTTTTTTGAAATATTTAAACATTCCATTAGCTGTATAAGAAAAATAATAATGATAAAGCGCTTTTGTTGGTAAGTCTACTTCGCTAGTAAAATAAGCATATTCTCCTTCGTTTTTATAATGATTTAATTGAAAAGCTTTTCTTTCCTGTTTACTTTCAACAACAAATTTTACATTTTCTATCCAGCCATCACTCATAGGTATTTTTATTATAATTTTGTATCTTGCTCCATTTTCTATTTTAGCTATTTCTTTAATATTAGAAGTAATATTATTATGATTTTTATTCATAAATAAACCTTTCTACCCTAAATTATTCTAATACAATTATAACATAATAAAAGGAACTATCTAGTTCCTTTTCAAATTTTATTAAATTTATATATTTTTATAAATCTTAAAGTAAGAACGGTTGCAATTGATGCAATTAATAGAATAATATATATTGTTATACCATCAATAGTATCTGGATTAGTAATATTATTTGATTTCTCGTCTTCTATTACCGGTATTTCTTCCCATTCGGCTGCGATTAACAAATTATGATTAGGCATCTTTATATAAGTTTTGCCATCTTCATTTATTACATCTATTTGAACTTCTTCTTTTGTATCACTATTATAAAATTTATATTTTTTAAAAGTAAATCCATTTTTATTTTCATGATTTATTTCTATTGGTTGATTCTCTATAGCTTCTTCTAAATCAGAATTTAATAATTCTTCAGCAGAAACACTATATTTTTCTTGATTATCTGGGACATTATATGGTTTTTCTCTTGTTCCTTGGCCTGATAATAGAAGAATGTCTTTATTAATTGCTACTAATGGTCTAACTCCTGATGAAGCAGTTAAACTATTTCTATTAATAAAACCAAGGGAATTAGGATATAACATTTTGTTAGAACTATTAGGGGTCATAGCCCAATATGCAGCTTTTACTAAAACCCAACTATCATAATAATTTTCCGGATCAACACCATTATATTGAGCTCCAGCATACATAAGTTCATCAGAATTAATTAGAGCAACAGGATATTTTAATTTACCATTACCTATATCACTTGTAGAAAAGGCATCATCTTCATTGGAACAAGTAAATGTTGGAGTTCCATCTTGAAGTCTTTTCCAACCATTATAATGACCTGCTGCTGAATTATATTCACGGTCGTTACAAAAAACAGTATCAGCAAAGTTATCAGTCTCTTGACCAAATTTTTCTTCAAACCAACTATCAATTTCAGCTTTGATATTAGAATCTTTAGCATTAATATTGCCATCATCATCAGGAATCATATAACCGATATTATCAGCATTATCAACAAGATTATATTTAATTTTATTTGGTATTGCATATAAAGCAGCATCTTCAGCTAAACATTTTTTATCAGTTACTTCACCCGCATATAATAATTTTACTTTGCCATCAGTAGTAGTTCTTAGTATTTGCCAACAATAGTTTTTAAAAATAATAAAGTTATTATTTATATTTCCACGATAATACATAATCTTATTTTCTTCATCAACTGAATTACTATCGATATATACTCCTCGACCATTGGTTGACGAAGAAGTATGAGCAAAATCTATTCCGTTTTCACTGGTAACAAATTCACTTTTAGTATTATCCATAACTGCTTGTTTTTCTATCTCATCATATAAATAAAAATATCTTTCTATTGCATAAATCTTGGTATTAATTAATAATAAACTAAAGAAAAATAATACTTTTAACCATCTATTTTTCATATCATCACCTATAATAAATTATAACATAATAAGTTTACAATTATAACTATTTTTTATAGAATTCTCTTATTTGACGATATTGGCCTTCATGAAGTAGTTCTGCATATTTATAAGCTCTTTCTACTTGATCTATTCCTTCCTTATTATTTTTTTTCATATTATCAAGTAAATCTTTTAATGTTAATTGTTCCATATATATCCCTCCTAACAATAAACATGGCTTTCGCACCGAAAAGTCATGTTTGTTTAATTTTTATAATCTTGCATAGAAAAGCATGAAGAAAAGCAGATTTTAGTTGTTATCAAGTAATTATTAAAGAGTTTTATTGTTCTTTTAATTCTTAAATTCATACTTTCGCCTCCAAGAAATATAAACAGCTATTTACTACTTTTTGTGACAAATGTCAATATTTTTTTATTGTTATATTTAAAAACTTCATCTTATATTATAAATAATAAATAAGTACAAAAATTAAACTGTTGAATTTGATTTTGTTATAATCAAAAATAACATTGAAACAAATAAAAAAGGATGATTTCATCCTTTTCTTAAAGTTTCATACCACCTTGTAATGATTCTTCACCGCTATTAAGTAATTCTTCCTCAATTGAATCTGGTTCTTTTACAATTGATAAATATTGAGCAACACTAGAAATATCACTTACTCCAAAAGTCTTTTGAAGTTCTTTATTATCAAGAGATAGATCTTGTGGTGAATTGGTTTTTTTGCTATTATCACACAATGATTTGATTATTATTTTTAATTCATCTATATTTTTCCAATCAATAAGTATTGATTCAATCATTGCTTTTATACGAGCAATATTATTTGATAGTATACCATACCAATCTGGTGCTTCTGTTGCTTCAGCACGTTTTATTTCATCTATTAAAAATGAATCATAACCAATATAGCCATTATTTATAAAGCTGTAATATAAATCTATTAGTATTTTTTTGCTTGTTCCTTGAATGAATTCTTCCTTTGATATGATATTAGAAAGATAATTGGTTATTCTATCAAAAAAATTATCTTCTCCATCATAAGCTCTTAATTTTTTTATTCTTTTTTTCATTTCTTCTAAACTGTCAGCTGATAAAACATCTTGTAATTTAAGACCTATATCAGCTCTTGTAATATGTTCAACCCTAAGTTTTGTTGTTTCTTCTCGTGAACATGCATAAACTTTTTTCTCTTCTAAATGTGATAAATTGATAGCAGCTGATTGATTCGCTAATTCAAAGAATTTTTCAACAAGAGCAGAGTTTTCTTTAATGTCACTTGAAATTTGGTCGAAAATTGCAGTAATTTCTTCTGATTCAGCAACTGATTGTTCAAATGATTCTTCATTAATTTCAAAAGTTGCACAATACATCTTTATTATTCTCTTTTTTATATCATCTAAATTTTGAATGAATTGGATATCTCCACTTTCTTTTTCACTATCATTAATAATTCCTTTATTTTCAAATTGTTCATTAAATAGCATATTTTTTATAGGAGTAGCATTTTGTATGTATTCATAACTCATTCCTTTATATAAAGACAAAGTTCTTACAAATTGATTGATTTTATCAACGGAATATGATTTATATCTACACTTATCCCAATTTATAAAGGCATCAGCATCTATAGCTGATAAAACTTCTAAACTTATTCTTCCTTTTAAATATCTAAATACGTTTAGTCCTAATGCAGATAGCATTTCATTACTTATTGCAACAGAGTTTTTTTCATTTGAATAACCCTCTCCTATAGTTATTAAAGCTTTACCATTTTCATCTTTAATAGAAAATGGAAATGAATCAGGAAATAATAATTCTTCATAATGCTTTAATAATTCATTATCGAAAAAGAATGCTTTAATTTCACTTCTTAAACTATTTGAATCCTCATTAAAACTATATCCATTTTGGCATAGAGTTCTTGCTAATTCTTTAATTTCATCATTAGACATTTGGTTGAAACAATTTAAAACTGGTATTTTTAAACAATCAACCTTTTCATTAAACATTTTCATCTGCTTTTGAAGTTCAGCCATATTCGTTTTATTATTTTCTATTTGTTCTATTAGTTTTAATAGCTCTCTTACATATACTTCTAACATTTTATTTTCCCCATTTAATGTAATATTTTGGAATACATTGTAATCCAATTGATGTGTAGTATAGCATAAAAATAGCACTTGTCAAATATATCTTATCACCATTTTTTAGCACTAAAAAAAGCCTTAATATAAGGCTTAATTAATAAAATGGTCGGGAAGACAGGATTCGAACCTGCGACCCCTAGTTCCCAAAACTAGTGCACTACCAAGCTGTGCTACTTC
>CAMODW010000025.1 GCA_946611635.1 uncultured Bacillota bacterium
CAAAATAAAAGTAAACACTTCTTTTTTTGTGTCTACTTTTATTTTATCAGTTCATTATTTATCTTCTTTTTCTCCTTCATCTTCTCCTGTCACATTTTTTGCTATAGCATCTTCTAATTCATCTAAGTTCATTTTGTTATAGCCTTTGATTCCTCTATCTTTTGCTTCTCTTTTTAAATCTTCTAATCTTGCTTCTCTAACGCTTCTATCTTCAGCGTTTTCAACTTCTTCTAATGAATCAATTGATCCTGTTTCAACTATATGTTCTATTTGTTCTTTTGTAATTGTTTCATATTTCATCAATGCATCAGCAAGTAATAAAACTAGAGTTTCATTTTTTTCAAGAATCTTTTTAGCATCCTTATAACATTGTTCTAAGATTTTGCTCACTTCTTGATCAATTTCTAATGCAACTTGGTCTGAGAAATCACGTGATTTTGCATAGTCTCTACCCAAGAATACTCCTTCTTGCTTTTCTTCTAGTTGAATAGGTCCCAAATCACTCATACCATATTCTGTAACCATAGAACGGGCAATTTTCGTAGCACGTTTTAAGTCATCTGATGCTCCAGTTGTAATTTGTCCTAAGAATGTCTCTTCTGATGCTCTACCACCTAATAAACCTGTTATTTGGGCAATTAATTCCTCTTTAGTCATTATGGCTATTTTTTCTTCTTTAGGAAGCATCATAGTATATCCACCAGCCATACCACGAGGTATGATAGTAATCTTATGAACTTCTTGTGCATCTTGTAATTTTAAGCCAATAACTGCATGTCCTGATTCATGGATTGCAACTAAGCGTTTTTCTTTTTCAGTAATTCTTCTAGATGTTTTTGCTGGTCCAAGTAAAACTCTATCGGTTGCTTCATCTATCTCAGCCATAGTTATTCTATCTTTGTCTCTTCTTACAGCAAGTAACGCTGCTTCATTTAGTAGATTTTCTAGATCTGCTCCACTAAATCCTGGAGTTCTTTGAGATACATTTCCTAAGTTAACTTCATCATCAAATTTTTTGTTTTTAGCATGTACTTCTAATATTTCTTTTCTTTCTCTAGAGTCTGGTAAACTTACTGTTACTTGTCTATCAAAACGTCCAGGTCTTAATAAAGCAGGATCAAGTACGTCTGGTCTATTAGTAGCGGCAATTACGATTATTCCTTCATTAGCACCAAATCCGTCCATTTCTGTTAACAATTGATTTAGTGTTTGTTCACGTTCGTCATGGCCACCGCCAAGTCCTGTTCCTCTTTGACGTCCAACAGCATCTATTTCGTCAATAAATATTAAGCATGGTGCACTTTGTTTTGCTTGCTTAAACATATCTCTAACACGTGATGCTCCGACACCTACGAATAGTTCAACAAAATCGGAGCCACTTATGTAGTAAAATGGAACGTTTGCTTCACCAGCAACTGCTTTAGCAAGTAAAGTTTTACCTGTTCCTGGAGGACCAACTAGTAGTA
This sequence comes from uncultured Bacillota bacterium, assembly GCA_946611635.1. Taxonomy (GTDB): domain Bacteria; phylum Bacillota_I; class Bacilli_A; order RF39; family UBA660; genus Coprovivens. Next base: position 1,467 of record CAMODW010000025.1, read on the forward strand.
CTCCTTTAGGAATTCTTGCTCCTAATTTTTGGAATTTCTTTGGATTTTTTAAGAAATCTATTAATTCTTTTACTTCTTGTTTTTCTTCTTTAAGTCCTGCTACATCTGTAAATTTGGTATTTCCGCCATCTTCACTTAGTTTAGCTTTACTACGACCGAAATCCATTGATCTATTATTTCCTGACGCTAGTTTATTAAACATTATATATGCTACTATAACTAGTATTAACAATGGAACTACATTTACAAAGACATATAAGAAATCATTTGAGCCTGGGTCTTTATTAGTCTCGTACTTCTTTATTTTATTCTCTTCTATATACTCTGTAATCTTAGAAACTTCTTCTGATATTACTTTTGATTTAAAAGATTCGTTCTTTCCATATGTAGATAACTTTCCTTCTACGTAGTATACATTATCGCTACTCTTTGGAGTTATTGTGATTTCTGTTACTTTCTTTTTATTAATTTCATTCATCAATTCACCTGTGGTTAATTGATTCACTTTATTATTAGCAATATTCATTATAAACATTGTTGCAATTAATACTGCTGCCAAAATTATATATGGTAGCATGGCCATATAGGCATTTTGTTTTTTCTTCATTGTTTTTCTTCTTCCTTTCATTATTTGTAAAAAACTAATAATACCTTAGTATTATATCATATTCTTCGTTATTTGCTTTATCAAATTGTGATTTTTTTATTCCTGGTAACCATATTATAGTATTATTACTATCAACTACAATTGGTTCGCTGTCCCTTTTCTCCGGTTCAATTTTACTATCAATATAAATATCTTTAATTTTTTTTGAACCGACACTATTTTTTATTACCATTTTATCACCTGGTTTTCTGGTCCTGGCATGTAATGGTAATTTTATTTCTTTACTATTTAATCGGATATAGTAATTACTTTTTTCGTCACTTTTTTCTATTATATCTATGTAATGGTTATTAGGTAATGCAGTATGTTTTTTTATTTCAATATCATACTCTTTTTTTTCTTTAATACCTTTTCTAATATATAATTCATTATATCTTTTATTAACAACTAATCCATTAGGTAAATTTAAGGATAAGTTAGGCTCTTTATTATGAATAATATTTATTATCATGGAAATATGTTTATCATTTACTAAATACAAGTTGTCTGGATAGTGAATATCTAATAACTTTTTAATTATATTTTCAAGTATCAAATCATCTATTTTATCTATATTATCTAGATTTAATGAATTATTTTCATATCTTTTTATAAATTCTTTTGAAGTTTCTTTTAAGACATAATTATAATATTTTTGTAATTCTTGATTAAACTTCAAATATTTTAAGTGAACTTGAGGATTTTCTTGTTTTAGAAATGGTAATACTTTATGTCTATATCTATTTCTTGTATACTTAGACGAACTATTTGTTTGGTCTTCAACATAAGGTATATTGTTTTTCTCATTATATTGATCTATTTCTTCTTTTGTTGTATAGATTAGCGGCTTGATAATTTGATATCCACATTTGGGAGTGACCAAATCAAATCCAGAATATCCTTTAATATCTGACCCTCTTGTTATACGCATTAAAATTGTTTCAATCAAGTCGTCTCCGTGATGTGCTGTAAAAAGATATTTTGCTTGATACTTGTTTATTATTTTTTCGAAATAATCATATCTTTTTTCTCTTAATTCAGACTCGCTAAAATCTTTGTTATTAGACTTTTTTGGAAATTTGATTGTTTCAAAAATCACATTTTTTTCTTTGCAATATTTTTCTATTATTTTCGCTTCTTCATTACTTTCTTCTCTTATATTATGATTAATATGTGCTGCAATAATTGTTATTTTTTTATTTAATCTCATTAACAAATCTAATAAACACATTGAATCTTTTCCTCCAGATAGACCAATTACTACCGAATCTCCAGGTTTTAAAAGTCTCTCTAGATAATTAATAGTTTCTAACATTTGTTCTCCCTCTTTAGAGCGTATTTTAACTTATTATAATTATAAATACAATATTTATTTTGTTTTTAAGATGGATTCTATTAAGTTTTTAAGATCACCATCTAATATCTTATTACTTTCTGATGTTTCAAAATTACTTCGATAGTCTTTAACTAGTTTATATGGTTCTAAAACATAACTTCTTATTTGACTACCAAAATCTATATTAGTGTTTATGCCTTTTAAAGCTGCTATTTCTTTTTCTTTTTTCTCTTGTTCTAAAGCAAATAATTTGCTTTTTAATACTTTCATAGCTTGTTCTTTATTTTGTAATTGACTTCTTTCATTTTGACAGGTAACTACTATTTTAGAAGGATAGTGAGTTATTCTTACAGCAGATGGTGTAGTATTAACTCCTTGGCCTCCATGTCCACTAGCGCAATAAACATCTATTCTTATATCTTCTTCTTTTATTTCTATATTAATATTTTGATCTATTTCTGGAACTACAGATACTGAAGCAAATGATGTATGCCTTCTTTTGTTAGAATCAAAGGGAGATATTCTTACTAATCTATGAACTCCTTTTTCACATTTTAAATAGCCATATGCAAAATCGCCCTTTATGTGAACAGTAACAGATTTTAATCCTGCTTCATCTCCGTCTTGGTATTCTAAAACTTCATGTTTATAATCCATTTTATCGCAAAATCTTTCATACATACGTAGTAGCATTGAAGCCCAGTCACAACTTTCAGTTCCTCCAGCACCAGGATGTATTTCAAGGTAGCAATCATAATTATCATATTCGCCATTAAGTAATGTATTTATTTCTAAATCTTTTAATAAACTATCGCAATCATTAATAGCATTTTTTAAATCTTCCAAAATCTCTTCTGAATATTCTATTTCTAGTAATTCAATTATTTCTTTATTTTCTTTAATATCTTTGGATACCTTATTATATAAACTTAATTCTTTTTTTAATGTACTCAATTCTTTGTTAACTGCATTAGATTCTTCAAGGTTATTCCAAAAGTCTGGCTTTTGCATTAACGTTTCTAATTCTAATATTCTTTTTTCTTTTGATGATACGTCAAAGAGACCTCCCTAAATCATTAATCTTTGTTTGTTGCTTTTCTAATTGTAATAATAGTTCTTTAATATCCATTATTTTCACCCATGTGTAATATATCAAAAAAAAGAAGATAACTCAATCGTTTTCTTCTTTCTAATATATGTGTATATATTTATTATTACGTAATCACATTTAAAAAGGTTTTTAGCACCTTAGAGCTTTAATTAACAAATAATAAATATAGGATTGTTATGTATTTCTTTTATTTCCTTTTATATTTCTTTAATATCCTCTCCTTTCATGATTAAATAATACATTTGTTATGTGAAAATTATGTGATGATTATTAGAAAAAATAATGTGATAAAAATAGCATGAAGATTGATACAGTTGGTAAGTTTGTTGTATAATAATATTATACTAGGAGGTGATTCATGAATAGTTATAAAAAGAAAAGAGCATTATTAATCAAAAATATATATCCTGTTGTAATATTATTTTGCGTACTAGTTTTACTAGGAATAGGATACGCTCAAGTTTCCGATGTAAATCTGAATATTACTGGCGAGGCAGTGGCTAAAGGCGAAGAAGGAATATTTATAACTGGGGTTACTTATGATAGTAGTAATATTGCTAATCCTAGTGATTCAACTATAACAAGTACTTATTTAACTACGATGCAAAGTACTATTAATTTAGGAAATGATCTTAATTCAACTATTACATACAAAGTTACAATTCGTAATAATACTGATGAACCTGCTATATATAATGATGCTATTTATGATCCTGATTTAGGTTATGATAATAATGATATAGAATATATTGTAAATGGTATTACTCATGGAGATATTTTAAATCCAAATGAAAATGTTGAATTTACTATAACTTTCAAATACAAAGATTCTTTATCACAAGTGTCTAATAGTATTTTAAATTCTTATATTAATTTTAAATTTGATGAATCATCTTATGTTGCTAGAATTGGTAGTACATACTACCAAACATTAAGCGCTGCTGTTAATGCAGTTCCTACAACTAATGTTCAAACTAAGGTTGAATTATTAAAAGATACAAGTGAAAAAATAGTAGTTGCCGCTAATAAAAATATTCTATTTGATTTTAAAAATAATGTTTTAAGTAGTAACGGAGCAAATAACGTTATAAAAAACGCAGGAACGATTACAATTACTAACGGAACTATTAGGAGTACAACTCCATCAAACGGAGCTGTTAATAACGATCCTTCTGGTGTAATATACATGAGTGGTGGCCGAATAGAAATGACTGCTAATGGTGGAAAACAAGCTTTATATAATGATAAAGGTATTGTTAATATAAGTGGTACTTCTTACTTATACTCTGTTGGAAATATAAGAGCAGCAGTACAAAATGTTGCTGGAGGAACAATGAGTATAACAGGAGGAACTATTATTGCTACTAATTTTAGTGGACTTGTTAATGATGGTACTATGACTATTGGAACTAAAGATAGCGATGTAAATGTAAATTCTTTAATAATACAAGGTACAAATTTTGGTATTGATAGTTCTACTAGTTATAATTTTTACGACGGTAAAATAAAAGGAAAAAATAGTCCAGTTAATGATGTGAGTAAAATTGTTGATATAGAAACAGGAAGTAATATAGTAAACTCAACAGAAGCAATTGAAGGAGATACTTACCATACTTTATTCTTAACTACTTCTTCAGTACATACAGTATCATTTAATCCAAATGGTGGTACTATATTAGAACCTACTAGAAATATAGTTAATGGTGATGTTATAGGTACATTACCAATACCTACTTATCAAAACCATAGTTTTGATGGCTGGTTTACTTCTATTGATGGTGGCAGTGAAATTTCAGCTAGTACAATAATAAATGATGATATTACATTTTATGCTCATTGGTCTTCTACTATAGTCGCTAGAGTAAATGGTACGGATTATAATTCTGTTCAAGAAGCATTTAATAATGTACCAAGTAATGGCGAAGAAACTACTGTAACCATTCTTAAAAACGTTGAAGAATGCGTTACTGTAAATGTTGGAAAAAACATCGATCTTGATTTACAAAGCTATACTTTCAAAAATTATGGAGATGCAGCTGTAATAGAGAATAAAGGTACTATTAAGATAAAAAATGGTAATTTTACTTCAAACGCTGATACTAGTTTAATTAATAATAATAATGGAGGCAGATTAATTATTACCGGAGGAAGACTAATTGCAACAGGAACAAGACAAGTTATTTATAATAATGCTGGGGGTATAGTTGAAATTAGTGGAGATGCTTATTTAAGTTCGACAACTACTGGTGTTCCAACTGCTAATGGTGTAAACTTAAACAGAGCTACTGTACAAAACTTAAAAAATGGTACTATAAGCATTACTGGAGGAACCATAATTGGTATAAATCAATCGGCAATATCAAACGAAGGAGTTATGACAATTGGGATTAAAGACGAAATAATAAGTACTACTAGTCCAATAATCAGAGGTAATACATATGGTATTGAAAGTACTAAAACTCTAAAAGTATATGATGGTAAAATAATGGGTATTACTGGTGCTATATCCGGTACAGTAAATGAGATTGAAACAAATTCTCAACTTGTTGATGGCACAGAAGTAATAAACAATAATACATATTTTACTAAGCATTTAGAAAACAATTAAAAATCCAAAGTTACTTTGGATTTTTTTGATTATATATTTGTTTTAATAATATTATAAGCGTTACTATTACAAGTATTATACTTATCCATTGATTTACAGATAATATAACATTTAAATGAGAGTATCTTAGGTAGTCTAATAAGAATTTTGCTATTGCTCCAATAATTATAGTGTATTCTATTATATATTTATTTTTATATTTATTATACATGGTGTTTATTATTATAAATATTATTAAGAAAACTATTGACTCTAGCAATTGGACAGGAAACAATTTGACTTTTATTATATCTGGATAATAGACGTATAATGGTCCACTGTAAGGAATTCCATAACAACATCCTGCAAAAAAACAACCTAGTTTGGATATACTATAGATTAAAGGTATACTTATAATATATCTATATTTTATTTCTTTTACTTCTGATATCTTCTCATAAATTAATACTGCCACAATTAAACCTATTGCTCCTCCATAACTGGAAAAACCTAAACTTAAGAAAGATAAATCTTTAACTGGCGAAGTAATATAAGATAATATTAAGCCTCCAACTAAAGTAAAAGGAATAACCATTGTTGTTGATAACCATAAGATCCTTTTATCTACTTTATCTTTCTTCAAATAGTAAAACGCATAGATAATTGCTATTAATAAAGATAATAGTATACAAGTCATATAAATGTTAAATGAGAATTTTTTTATTGTCATTATTATTACTCCTTTGTTAATAATTAAAAAGTCTAATATTATTAGACTTTTTGTGTTTATTAATACATTCATTGGCAACTATTAGCAAGTTGTCTACACATTATTACCAAAAGTATAAGTCCTATTATAGCGAGAATTGTTAGAACTATATAAACTATCATAAGTACTTTACCAAAAATATTTTGAGGATATTTTATTCTAACATATACCATAATTCCTATAGCTGCTAGGGGTGATAGCATACCCAGTATTTTTCCTAATCCAGGTATAAATCCAAAAACAAATCCGCCTAAGAAATATAACAATAAAGATACTATACAAAGGTTATTAGCCATTTCAGTCTCTTTAATTTTTAATAAATCTTCTTCACTAATCTCGCTATTATTGTTATTAGTAATTTCATATGAGCCTTTTAAAGGATTGTTCTCTTTTACTTCTTCTTTAGATTCAGGTACATCATCTATCTTATTTTCTTCAACCTGCTCTTTTAAATTATTGCCGCAATTAGGACAAAAGTTTAATGTCTCATCTATTTCTTTTCCACATTTAGAACATACCATAATTATCACCCTTTTATTATAAGAATTATATCATATAATCCTATTATTTTCATTTTCATTATTCTGTGGATAACTAAATATTTATTCACAGAATAATAATAGGTTTATTATTTAATACTATTATATTTTATATAGCTTTCTATTAGATCTTCATCCATTAAGTTATTAAGTAATTCATTTAGTTTAAAGAATTTTAAACTCTTTGTTTCAGAATCACCTTTCAATATAGAATAATCTTTTATATTAACATTTGCTAAGTATAAAGATGTATTATTATAAACAATATCACCATTTGGATAACTATTCTTTCTTGTTTCTCCTGATAAAGTATCTATTAATATCAAATCATTTGGATCTATTTTTATACCTGTTTCTTCATAAGCTTCTCTAACTGCTGTTTCTCTTAGGTCCTCTCCTAGTTCTTGACATCCTCCAGGTAAACACCATTTATTTCTGTCTTTTCTTTCTTGTAATAGTATTTCATTATTATAGTTTTTAATAATAATTGCTGAACCAGTTTGAATAAAAGGAATATGAGATATTCTTTCGTCTAAAGACATTCTAAATAAAACAGGGTATCCTCCATACTTTGAACTAAAGCTTTTTAGTTCTTCTTCATTCATTTTTTCTACTAATTCAACAAATTCTTCATGACTATAATCTCTCATTTGTTTATAATTCATATTAATTCTCGCTCTCATTTAAAATTAAGTATTTATATATTTCGCCCCAATTATTAACATTTATTACTCCTTTTTTGTCTTCTTTTGGAGAAGCATTGTTTTTCATATATAGCGCTATTATATTTTTATCGGCGGCATTTTTACAAATATCTTTATCATCATCAATTATATAATCTACTTTTTCGGATATTAATCTATCTATTTTATGATGTTCGTTATTAAATATTTTTATATTATTTAGTCCTATGGTATTCAATTTTTCTATTGCTATCTCAGTTTCTATATCATTTCTTGAAGTCACAACTATTATTTCGAATATGTCTTTCAATTTATTTAGGACTATTTCTGCGCCAGTCATAAAATTAGCAGTTTTTAATACTTTAAGCGAATTCTCTTTGTAAAATTTTTTGAATTCTTCTTCACTCCAATTGTATCTTTTTTGAAATATACGTTGAGTATTATCAATTATGTTATCTTTTTTATAGTTTTCTACATCATATATTTCTGTATACACTCTATATAAGTTTTCCGAATCAAATACTACTCCATCTAAGTCTAATGCTATTTTTTTCATATTAGTAACTCCTTGTTATTTTAGATTACTAGCAATTTTTGACAAATCACCATTTAAACATTTTATATTCCAACCAATAATTTCATCTTTGTAAGGCTCATAAATATCATTTAGTAAGAATACTTTTTTATTAAAGTAAAAGCCAAAAGCTATCTCTGCAAAGCTATTAGGACCAATATAGTTTTCTATACCATTTTTGGTAACATTAACTATTAATATAGCTTGATTATCGGGATTAGATATTCTATCAAAATGTGCTCTTGATGCTATTACTTTTTCTAGTCCTTGCATACATTCAACTGGTAATAACGCATTATATCCCATTTTTTCTAATTCATTAGATATTTCTATTATTTTATCTTTAACTTTCATACTGCCACATAATACAATATTAATCTTTTTTTTACGCATATATTATTACTTATAAGATATTATTGATTTGATCTAAAAGTTCTTGTTTTTGGTCAGTATTATAATATCCTTCTATTTTTCCTTTAAACTTCTTATTATTAAATATTAGTAATGATGGCAGTATATTAATATTATATTTTTCTTTTGTTAAAGAACTTGCTTCCATTTTAAAGTATTTAGTATCCTTTGGCATATTAGAAGTTATTTCTTTGATTGGGATTGATTTTATTAAACATTCAATCGTATCTTCTTCATAAGCTTCAATAAGTGTTATACTTTCGCCTAGTTTTTTTTCTAGTTCTTCTTCAGTTATTATAAAAAATTCTGATAATGGTGTTGCTCCATATCTATCCACAAACAAGTCTTTAGTTGTTCGGGGGTCATTTTCTATTTCTTCATTTATTTTTTTATACTCTTCTTCAGTATAAGCCACTTTTAAAGCTCCAATTGGACAATGGCTTTCACAAGCACCACAGCTAATGCACTTATCATTATCTATTTCTATTGTTTCTTTTTCTTCATTCCAAGATAAAGCTCCGGTAGGACATACGGCTATACCTCCACACTCTTTGGCATTATCACATATTTTATAATTTCTTAAAACTGCCATATTAATTACTCCTTTGAAATATAGTATATCTTACGTCTTCTATAACATGTAGATCTTGAAGCATTCCAGCTTCTTCTAAGATTTTGTCAATTTGTGAAATCATTTCTTTTTTCTCTTCATCATTGGCTGGTATTTTGATATCAGCCCACCAATCTAGCATTGCTTCTTCTAATTCTTCTCTAGAATCAAATCCGTCATCGTTAAATGTAAGACCTGTTTCGACTAGTTTATAACCTTTTTCTTCTAACACTTTTTTTATCAATTCATTTGATTTTCTTATTCTTATACCGTGTTGTTCGCTTGGGTCAAATACTTTAAATAATTCATTTGTTACAGCATCCTCGGTTGGTTCTACGAATACAATAGTATCACTTACTCTAGTCATTTCTTCTAATATTTCTCTTTTTAAATCAAGATTCATACTAAATGTACCATGACTTAAATCAAATTCGTGAAAACTAGTATTTAATATAACATCAAAGCTTTTATCTGGAAATGTCATCTTTTTAGAATCCATAAGTAATAGTTCAATATTATTATAATCTTTAAGATTTTCTTCAGCTATTTTTAAGAAATTTTCGTCAATATCTATTCCTACAACTTGTTTAGCATATTTGGCAAGTACCGCTGTATATTTCCCGTTAGAAAAGCCTTGTTCTAAAGCCTTATCTACTGTTAAATATTTTTCTAATTTTTTCCACATTTCAGCAAAAGTTATTTTTTTCATAATTACTTACCTTTCTTTCTTAACATATTAATACTTGTTGATAGTTTTTTTATAAAAGTATCTACTTCTTCTTTAGTATTATACCTACCTAAACTTATTCTAATTGGACTATAATCTTCTAGATTAGCTTTACAAGCTGTTAGTACATGAGATGGGAGTGCAATTTCTGAGTTACAAGCTGATCCAGTTGAAACATATATATTAAAAGATTCAAGGACTAACATTAGTTCATCAGCTTTAACTCCTTTAAAAGCTATACTCGATGTATTAGGTGTCCTATTTTGTTTATCACCATATATGTGTATATCTTCTATGTTTTTTTCTACTTCTTCTTCTAAATAATCTCTAAGACTTTCTATTTCTTTCTCTTTTTGATAATTGTCTTTAAGAATTATTTCTGCTGCTTTTCCAAGACCTATGATATAGGGAACATTTTCGGTTCCACCTCTTCTATTTTTTTCTTGGTGACCAAAGATTAATGGTGTAAAACTATCACTATTTTTTATATATAAAGCTCCTATTCCTTTTGGAGCATTTATTTTATGCCCTGATACTGATAAATAATCTACATCTAAATCTTCTACATCTATTTTTATTTTTCCTAAGGCTTGGACAGCATCACAATGAATAATAATATCATTATCATGTGCTATTTTAGCTATTTCTTTTATTGGATATATATTACCTATTTCATTGTTTGCCATCATTATAGATATTAAACAAGTGTCTGGTCTAATACTCTTTTTTAGTTCATCTACGTCTAAGCAACCTCTATTATCAACATTTAAATATGATATTATGTATCCGTCTTTTTCTAATTGGTTCATCATTTTCATAATTGAAGCATGTTCTACTTTTGTTGTAATTATATGTTTCTTATTTGGATTTAGTTTTATAGAACTATTAATTGCAGTTATATTACTTTCACTACCACAACTAGTAAAAATAATATTTTCTGGTTTAGAATTTAATAGTTTTGCTATATTCTCTCTTGCTTTTGCAATCTCTTCTTTTGTTTTTCTACCAATTGAATATATACTGCTAGGATTTCCATATTCTTCTTTTAAATAAGGTAACATAGCATTAAATACTTCTTCATCAATTTTGGTAGTAGCGTTATTATCAAAGTATATTAGTGAATCCATTTATATCCCACCTAAGCGTATTATATCACATTATAATTTCTTTATTGTTTTATATTATTATAAATTAAAGGGTTATATGTTTCTTTATAATCTTTTATTGTTTTATCAATATTAAACCAGTAAATATTAGTTAGTATTCCATCTATAGGATCTACTTCTGTTCTAGTTAGTTTTCCTCCCAAAGCTTTTAAAGTTTTGTTAGAAGCGATGTTAGTTTTTTCACAATCTAACATTATCTTATCTAAGCCCATTTTTTTAGCTTCTATTATACCTAAATACAAGTTTATCTTACTATAACCTTTTTTTCTTTCGGTTGGTCTTATACCATAACCAATATGTCCTCCAAATTGAAGTTTTTCATCTCTTAAATTCCATCTTATATTGATTGCTCCGACTACTCTATTATCATTTTTTCTAACAAGTAAATATGTTTTGCTTTGTCTTCTACCTATTTTAATAGCATATTCTTTGTTTTCTGCTAATTTACAGCTTTCTAGTGCCTCTTCAAAAGAATATCCTTCTATCATTCTATATAATGGTCCTAACCCATTAAAATCTGAATCGTATTCTATTAATTCATCAATATATTCTATTATTTCTTTTTTTCTTTCAATAGATGGTAATTCTAGATAAAATTTTTCCATTTTTATACTCCTTAGTTGATATGACTTTTTATAATTATTTATTCTTTACTTCTATATCTTCTATTATTCCTTGTCTTGCTTGTTCTATACATCTATTTGCATCAAAGGATGCTAGTAACATACCTAAAGATGTTTTGTAATAATTTTCTTTTTCAAAGTATCCTGTTGGTGCAACTATAGGACAATAATTTATACTATTAGATAAGTGTTTCATCGCTGTTCCTAAAGCTCTTCTCATATGATAACCTGTTGTTACCAAAATTATATTATCTCCATTTTTTAAATCAAAAAATATCTTTTTAGCAAATTGCATGTTTTCAATAGTATTATTTGACTCTTCGTCTAATATTATATCTTCTTCAGGTATTGTAAATTTCAGAATTTTTGAAGCATATTCTTGCATTATAAGTTTAATTCTATATCCTTCCGAATAATCATCATTAAATATTTCAGAGATATTGGAATTACTCATATTTATTTCTACAGGTGTTTGATTTTTACTAATTGATGAAATTCCATTTTTCCCACCAGTAATGAGTATTTTTTTGACTCTTCCTTCCTTATATAATCTTGCAACTACTTGGGCTCTTGCTATAGCTTCTATTTTTCTACTTATTCCTAAAAGAATACAATATTTACAAGAAACATTTGTATCTTCTATATTATCAAAAAGAATAGAATCAATTATATCTTTTGAAATATCATTAGTATATTGTTTTTTAGCATTATTCCAAATAGGGTTTACTTTGAATTCACTTAATCTCATTTTATTCTCCTATATTCTTATTTAAACTTTGATAATATTATTATTTATTATTTTGATATTTTCTTCTATTGATAGTAAATATGGAATGTTGGAAGCAAGTTCTACTCCATCTATTGATGTTATATTGGAATCTATTGGTAATATTTTTTGTTCGTATATATTTTGGGCAAATAATATATCTAAGTTATCGACTTCACTAGCTATATAGTTTTCAAAATAGTATAATGTCCATACTTTTTTAGACTTAGAATACTTTAATTCGAAGATAGGAAGTAATTCTTCTTTTATTGTTACATTTTTTAATCCAAAAGTTTTTAAAAACTCCTTAGATAAAGTATTAATTCTTTTTTCTTTAGTATATCCTTGTTCTTTCTCGTATACTTTTTTATATATTCTTTTATATTCTTCTATTAAGTCTCTATAAGTAATATTTTCCTTAGAAAATAGATAGTTATCTATAGTAAACTTGTGATTCATTTCATAAAAAGAGTAAAGACAATTCCAAGTATCTGGATTAGTATTATAAACTATTATTCCTTTATTATTTTTATATTTTATATATGTGTATAAGTTCATAGCACTATCAAGTCTAGTGGGAATCATTTCTTTAGGGACTTGTTTATCCAAAATATCCTTACTAATAATCATTTTGTTCACTTCCTTGTTTAATTATATCAAAAAAGGGAACTATAAAATAGTTCCCTTTATTACTGTTCTTAGCGGCTATTTGTTAATCGTATTTTATAAGAATCTACTTTTTCTGCATATTTGCCTTTAAGTGACTCTGCATCATGAATTTCCATTACGCTAGGTAATGTTTCTATTAGGAATAATAAATATTTTCCTAAAGTATTATATTGTAGAGCGGTACTTGGATGGTTATCAAGTTTAAGTTTTCCTCTATACTTATTAAAAAATTCCACTCTCATACCATCAAAATACATTGTATTTACATGTTTTTTATCTTCTGCTTCTTGTTTTATAAATCGATTAATATAGGCAATCAAATTATTAATGAATAAATAATTTCGTGTCATATAAGGAAAATTACCTATGGTTATGTAAGAATGGTCTGATAGCCTTGTAATATATGTGATAATCATTTTTAAGTAATATAATTCCTCTTTTAAAAATCCTCTTGTTGCAAAAAGACCATGTTCAAGACGTGTTAACAATTCTCCAGTACATCCATTAAATGCTGTAATTGTTAGCTCACCATCTTGATAATAATCTTTAATTTTTGTTAAAGAATCGGGATAATAATTCATTGCTATATCTTTGGCCACATCATATTCGAACCAACCACCTTTAAACTCTTCTTGCCAACGATTAAAAGTATATTCAAAGTGATTTCTTGTATCCCTTAAACTTGGATTTTTTAGAATAAATTTATATATATTTTTATTAGAGTTTTCTCCAGCTATGGCAAATGATCCTAGACTCATATCAATTCCAGATGTTTTACATCTATTAACTAAATAGTTTTCTAATTTTAACACCCATGGACAAACATCTGGTTTAGGGCATTCATCAGTTGCGGTCCATCCTGCACTAATCGAATTACCAATACCAACCATATTAACTTTATTTAAATTAGTTGCTTCAAGTAAATCACATAAAAATTCAACAAATAAATCTGATATCAATTCTAAATTTTCTTTATTAGTTATTATTTTTGAATTAGTTTCCATAATAACTCCCCCTTAGCTATATATTTCTTTATATATAGTAAAGCTATTATACTATATAATTGTAGCATCACAAAATTTATGTATATTCTATATTATATTTATCATTCCGTTATAAACAAGCAGTAGCGTCGGATATTAAACATTGTGTTTATTTTTTTGTGTGACAGTAATTATTATTAATTGATTAAAGAATTAATGTAAACCCTTATTATTAAAAAAGTGATATAATTTATATGAGGTGTATAAAAAAATGGGAAATGATGAAAAAGCAAAAAAAATGATAGAGGTTTTTAAAACGAAGACTGTTGACAGTGCTATAAAGGGATTTACTATTGAACAAAATGATGAAATAACTAATAAAGTTCGTGCATATCTAGATAGTCTTCCAAAAGAAGAATTGGTAAGTATTCAACTATTTCTAAAGACTTTACTTAACTATTGCTATGAAGGTAGATTATTTAAAGAAGAATTAAATGAAGACGATAAGGAAAAAATTACAAAATTAGAAGATAAAGAAAAATTCTTGTTAAAAGAAAGTATTATTTACTTTTATGGAAGATTACTAATAGGTAATGATATGGATATTCTTAGAGATGTATATAATATAGATGATAATAAATATATTAAACTAAATGTTACTTTTGCAAGTTTACAATCTTTTAAAGAAGAAATAGAATTGGACTTTGTTGATAAAGTATTGTCAAGCGATGTATATGATCAATTAATTAGATCATGGACACTAGCATATTTTCAATTAACTCCAAACCCCTATGATTATGTAGATAAAGATACTGATGATTGGTCTGCTGCTAAAAAACCTAGGATAGAAAGATTACGTATTAATGACGAAAACAATCCTAAATTTAAAAAAGCCATGGCTTTTAGATTGTTAGATTTAGTTGTGCTTTATTTATTTATTCGTAATAGAAAAGTTAATAATCTAACAGATGAAGAAAAACAAGTTATAAGGGATGCTAGAATAGACTATGAAGAATATTCTGATGAAAAAAAGAAAAAAATGGAAGAAGTAAAAACTTTAATATTAACATACAAGAATTAGATGTAAAAACACTAGTTAAAGTTAACTAGTGTTTTTCTTATTCTTTTATACTATCGTTTAATTCCTGTAATTTTATATCAAAATCACAAATAGAATCTTGGATTGAATTAATTAGTGTTATTATTGCGTCTGCAAATTCATCAGCTGAATAATCTTCTCCTCCAACTTTAGAAACATCTCTAGTAACAATCATTTCGTTTGGTGCACCTATTTCTTTACACATTCGATTAGTAAGAGTTGTTAACATTTTTAATTGGTCTATTATTATACCCTGCTTTTCCTTAAGAGGTAAGTCTTTGTAATAAACCATATATTCATTAAAATCTTCTTTCATTATAGCCTCCTAAACATTCCACCTACTTGCACCTGTTCTTCAGGAGTTAATACCCGGTTATTTGACATTCTTCTTTTTAATTTTTCCCAATTAAGTCTTTCAACCATTTGGTTTAGCTTAGGCAAATTATAGTATCTACGAGTGGCAGCATTGAACACTTCTCCAGTTTTTATTCTATCGCTTGCATATTCCTCCGGTACTTCTGAAGGTTTAATAGATTGAAGATTAAATAAAGGTTTTTCATGCAAGTAATCTTTACAAATTGCTACAAGTTCAAATTCCTCATTTTCTAGTCTTTCCTCTTCGCTTTTCAAATCGGTTCTTACGTCCATTTTTTTTCTAATAGCACTAGCAAATAGTCTTTGGATAGCAGCGTCTTCTATTCTACGTGCTTCCATGCTCTTTTCTCTCATTTCTGGAGTATATTCTGAAGAAAAACGCAAATCAGATTTTCTACTTTCTTTATATCTAATGTATAAGGTGGTAATTTCATCTGCAGTCATATATCTAAGAGAATATATAAAATTATCTTCAAAATTACTAGAAAATTCGCCGTTTCCTTTATAATTAGATTCAATGATATGGTCACGTAAATATTTACTCATGATTTTTTCATTTATTATTCTTTTTAAGTCTTCATAACTTGCTACATCAGCTCCTGTAGTTCCAGATATATTAAATTTTTTCCGGTAATCTACTCTTAATTTAGCAATTTCATCTACACGACTCTTATCTAAATCACTCAATTTATTATATAATCTTAGGTATTTTGCAACTATTGCGTCATAATGATCCAGAGCATTATGAGGTTCCAATTGATTCATGAACTCGGAAATTTTACTATGTTCATATTTTTTCCCATTCAGTAAGTCTTTTACTACAATGTTAATTGTTAAATCTCCCATTTCAACAATTGTTACATATAAATCTATTGCTTCTTCAAGTTTTGAAAAAATTGATGTATCTTTTGTTGTTAACATATATAAGTGATAAATATCTTGAATATTATTTTTGCTATAGAAATCTCCAGAATATTTCACTTGTTCTTCTTGTTCAAAGTGAGTTATTATTCTTTTGGCAAAATCATAGTCAATATATAATTGTCTTTTAGACAATGCATCTTCTAATTCTCTTTGAATACTTTGGTTTGTGGTTGTTGATATTGGGGTTGCCACTCTTTCTAATCGAGGATTCCTTTCGGCAGCATTGTACGCTGGATTTTCCCTGGTTTGAGAAGTTACTGGTGTAGAATATGGAGTTGTTTGTCTAGAAGTTGACCTGCTATCATATCCTGTACTTTGGGACGAAACTTCCCCTTCTTGCTTTGCTAGTTGTTGTGCTTCTCTTATACTTTCTGTTTGAAGCACACTTAACTCCTTGCTTTTTTCTTTATTTAAGCCTTCAAGTCTATGTACTGCGTTTAAATATGCATCAGCATATTTTTCGGCTGCATCTATAGGAGAGTTTGCAATGTTTCTAGCCATTTCATTAATTGTTCTGCTTTTTGATTCTTCATCCATATTAATAAGATATTGTTGAGCATTATTTCTCAGTTCTTTTTTTATTTCCCCTATGTTATTAAGCGTTTGGGCAACTTCTCTTTCCATTTCCAATTCTTTTTTCAAACCATTTAAAGCTATATCCCTACTGTCTCTTATAGGAGAAAATCTTCTGTTTTGTAAATTGTTAATTAATTCATTAAGCTTTTTATTTTTTCGGGTCATATTATTTTCTTTATAATTTATGAATTTTATAGCAGTTTTTAAGCCAAAAATTGCTTCTAATTTGTCTTTTTTTAAATCTTTGGTTAATCTTTCGTATCGCTCGTTTATTTCTTTTAATCTACTATCATATGATTCGCTCATCTTTTCAAACACTCCTCTATAGTTTTAGTATATCATCAGGCATTTTTGTCTTCAATTATAACTTAATCTATTTGTAAATTAAAAGACTTCTATTTGACATTCATTTATTGCTTATGAATTATTATCATATATATTAAATCAATAACATTATATCAAATATCAATAATAAACTGGCACATATATAAAATGTTATCTTCTTCATTCTTATATTTAAGTTAAAATCTATAAAGAAGAGATTTCTTATTTTATCTATAATTCCAAATCTTGTAATTATAAAAGTAAAAACAACTGTCCCAAAATAGTTTAATATAATGTCATCAATATCAAATGCTCCTGTATGAGTTGATGCTTGAAGCATTTCAATAATTAAAATCATTGGTAAAGTTATTAATGATTGCCAAAATATATTATTAGATTTTTTATTTCTAATCATTAATAAGAATGACATTGGTATTATCATTATACTATTACCAATAACATTTTTTAGTATTGATGAAGTTGATCCATACTTAAATTGAGACACTATTGTATTAAATGGAATGTATTGTCCCGCATACCACCAATTATAGAATTTAAATTCTGTTCTTCCGATAAGGAAAGTGAATGTAAATAATAAATAACAAAAAAGAAAAATGTATATTATTATATTGGAATTATATACTTTCTTATCATTTTTTAGAATTCCATATGAATATAAAAACACAACATTAACAATCATAAATAAAATACATTTTAAATAATTCATATCGTATGCATATTTGTTCCAACCAATAAAAAGCAAATAATAGAAAAGTATTATATTTAATATTAATAAGGTATTCTTAATTATGATTTCTTTATTCTTCATTTTCCCACTTCCAATACAATTATATCATATGAAAAAGAAGGCTTACTCCAGTGAACTGATAAAATAAAAGTAGACACAAAAAAAGAAGTGTTTACTTTTATTTT
>CAMODW010000026.1 GCA_946611635.1 uncultured Bacillota bacterium
GGATCTGGAAGTGGTTCTAAAGGTTCTTATAATTTCAATATATCTACTGGTGTTGGTATTAATGGTGAAAGTTATAAAAATGCTACAGGTCAAGGTAATTCTAAAGTAAATGCAAACTTCCAAAGAATGACTATTTTCCATAAGATTTCTGGTAATGGTAGAAGTACTGATGGTAAACCTGGTGCATTTAGAAATCCTAATGGCTCTGGTAATGGAACTCCTTGTGGTACTGGTTGTAACTTTAAAATTAATGCTGAACCTTCAGTTAGTATTAAATATGGTAATAATACAAATTATAAGGATATGATAATAGATTATTATTATCAAGATTTGACTACTTTCTTACCAGCTTGTGATTCTGGTTTAAGTGAGTTTAATTATAAAAGTTGTGGTAGTTCTAGTTGCCCTGATTCATTCAATCCTGATTTGTTTGTAGCTGCTGGATGTTGTTCTAGAATTTTAGATGAAGATAATTATGTATATAAGCAATATTGTTCTAATGCTTGTACACAATCTTCTTATTCACCTATTTGTAAATCTATAGGTAATAGAACTGATAAGGTAGAAACCTTCAAAATTAATGAAGCTTCTACACCTAGCGGTGGTGAAGATTATACTTGTATTTATGATACTGATAAGTCTCTATCTAAACTAAAGAAAGATCCTAAAGGTAATGATTATGCTATAGAATCTTTCAAAGATAACCAATATTGTACTGTTTCATGTAAAGAAGATTGGAATTTTGAAATGCCAACTATTAAGAATCATATTGGTCCAAATGCTGTTATTGCTGGTCAATACTTTATCTTAGAATCTGATAAGATTGATTCGATTGGTAAGAGGACTTGTGTAACATCTCGTATTCCACTAGAAGAATGGAAGGAAGAGATAAATAGATTGTCTTTATTAGAGGTTAAGGCATTTAATAAAGAAAATGTATCGGAGATGCTTGAATCTTATGTTAATGGTGATTTAACTGGTGAACTAGATATTAATGAGACAGAGATTAAATATTGTGAGGATTCTGGTGCTGAGTTTAAATGGAAAAGAGAATGTTCTGATACTGATCCTGATGATTGTTGGGATACTGACGAACGTGATAAGAGTCATTGTACTTCTGGTAGTGTTGGAACATGTTATAATGTTTCTGTAGCAGGACCTACAATTAGTTATCAATTATATACATCAACCAATGGAAGGGTTGGATCAGAATCTAAAGAATTTACATTATCAGATTCATATAACAATTTCGAAGGAGATTCAAGCTCTGGTAAAGGTTCTTGTAAAACAGGAGCTGAATTGATAAGAGGAGAAGACTATAAGAAAAAAGATGGTAAAGGTGCCGCTAGAGTTAGAGCTAAATTGAAAGGGATTCTTTCTGACGAATACCTTGGTGGTGTAGACCACGGCTATGAGTATTATAAAAACTTAATAAAAGAAAAAGTAACTGATATGGGTACTTGTCAATTCTGGGGATTACAAGTTAATAATACTGGTAAGATTAGTGAAGATCCTAAAGCTGTTACTAGAATAGTTACCGATTTTGATCCATCTATTTCTTATCAATATGATGAAAAAGAATTTATGGATAAAATAGGTGGTAATAATATTTTAAGAAGAGAAGATGTTGAATATAAATTTAGTTATAATTATTATAAAGATGATGGAAATTTTGATAAGATATTATATACTAGTTCTACATCTGCAGGTTCTAATTCATCTTCTTATACTGAGGCTAATAATAATAGAAATGCTTTAATTATTGGTTCTGGATTAACAAATCTAAATCCTGCAAAAGGCCAAGGAGATTTAAATGATAAAGATTTTGCTTCTTGTACAATGGGAGGTAGTGGATCTCATAAGACAAAAGGTAATAAAGTAGGTCAAGGTGCTGGTCAAACAGTTTCTTGGGATACTGAACCTCATTGTAGTACACATGATCATGAATATATTGAAGATGCGAATTATATTAAGAGAAGTGCTGCTGTATATAATGAGTATTATTCTGATGCTAAATGGTTCCAGGATACTGTAACAGGTTATAGAGAAGTAGGTTTATGTACTAAGGATTGTTATAGTAAAGTTAGTGCTACAGCTAAAGCAGCTATGGATAAAGCTAGAAAAGATGCTATGAGTAAGGATACTGCTGGTAGTAGAGATATTAATACATGGAATTTACATGGTAATGGTTCTTATACAGATATGATTTTCCCTATAGCAACTACTACACCAAGAAATATTTATCAATATACATTTACTTTCCGCAAATTAGGAAATTATAATAATAAAGCTGGCTTAGGTAGATTAATGGGAACTACAGAATCAATTATTGCTAATAATAATAGAGTATGTTTCTATGAAGTTGTTGAAAGTATTTGTTATTGTTGTGGTGACGTTCTTGAAAAAGAATTGGTAGCACCAAGTGGTACACCTACTAGAGATATACTTAATAGAAATGCAGATGGTACTAAGAAATCATCTGGAAAAGATTTGTCTTGTAAGGGAACTAGTTGTGATCCATATCTAAATTCTTATAATATGTCTAAACAAATAAATAATAAAGCTGACTTAGAAAAGACTAAAGAACAATCTGTATATGGTGTTACAACTAATAATGTTTCATTAAATAGTCTTACAGCTGATGCTGGAAGAGAAGTTGGAGCTAACTGGTCTGGTGATCAACATTACTTATTGGAAGGATATATTTATTCTACTGATAAGGGTGCTAAATTGTTATCTAATATTGAAAATAAAGGTGAAACAATTTATGAAATAAGTTCTGATAATAAGAATGCTCCAGAATATTCTTATACTTTATCTCCTACTGCTATGTCTAAGATTAGAGAAATGAATAAGAATAATGGATATCAAGAACAAAGTGGCGACATGAAGCTTGCTGGATATACTAGTTTAGTATCTACAAATCAAAAGAAATGGGATACTTCAGGCTTGGTTCCTGGTATTGCACATTATTCAAGTAATTTCTTAAGTAAAGTTGTAGATTCTTACGTAACAGCTGATTATAAAGATGCTGTATTATCTAGATTGAAAACTGATGGTTCTTCAATATGTTATGTTGTTGGTTTTGATGGAACTAAAGGATTTATATTTAATGGTAATGGTAATGTTTATGATGCCAAAGGAAATAAAGTTAGTGATCGTACTAAATGTCGTTGGATTGACTATGTTGGTGTAGTTAAGAAATCTACAAATGATTCTACATCAAATAATGGTGGAGATCTAAATGATGGTAAACACTACTATAGATTGTCATTTAAGTAGGAAGGAGTAGAAAGTATATGAAAGAGTCTTATTGGGGATATTGGTTAATATTACTAGGTATATTTATTATAGTAGTTATGATGTTAGTTCAAAGTGCTTCTACTACTAATACTCAAGATTATTATCAGTTAAAAGAGGTTGCTAACTCAGCATTGTTTGATTCTGTTGATTCCTCTTATTATCAAGAAACTGGTGATATAAGAATAAAGAAAGAATTGTTTGTGGCAAATTTCTTAAAGAGATTTGCCCAAACAGTATCTTTAACAGATACATATCAAATCGATTTTTATGATTTATATGAAGCTCCTCCAAAAGTTAGTGTAAAAATTACTACTGATACTGGTAATTTTATGGTTGCTGATGAAGCTACTTCATTAGATGTTGTTAATAGTATCGATTTAATTGCAGAGTTAAATTATGATCCTAGTTATGTAACTACTGACAGTAAGGTCCCAGGACCTGCAGGAGAAAGTTGCTCTGGTGCATCTGATTGTGCTGAAAAAATAGTAGGATCTAAATGTTGGTATTATAGTTAATAAAGGAGGAAGAATAAAATGGGTAATTTATTAGCGCCTTTAAAGAAATTTGCTAGTAATAAACATACTATTACTGTATTAGGTGTTTTGCTTGGTGTTGTTGTATTGTTCTTAGGATATCAATGGCGTGTTAATCAAGCTATTAGCCCAGTGCGTGTTTATTATGCTACTAGAACTATAACTCAAGGTGAAACTATAGTTGCAGAAGATATTGGTGAAACGCAAATTTCATCTACTGTATTAAATAATATGAATAATGTTGTTACTGATCAAAATGATATAGAAGGTATGATGGTATCATTTGATGCAAAGATTCCTATGAATAGTTATTTCTTTCAAGAAAGTTTAATCGCTCCTGAAGAAATGCCAGATTCTTTGTTTTCAAATATTCCTGATGGATATACTATATTTGCTTTGTCAATTGATAATATGTCTTCTTATGGAAATTCTATATTTCCTGATGATACTATTGATTTATATCTTCATACAAATGATGGTGACTCTGATGGTAAAACAATATATGGTAAGTTCATTAAAAGTATTAAAGTATTAGCTGTTAAAGATGGTAATGGTAATAATGTTTTTAGAGATAGGGATAATATTGGTGCCCCTGAGGTATTATTATTTGCTGTTCCTGAAGATTTATATTTATTATTAAGTAAAGCTATTTATGTTGGAATGGAAATTGTTCCTGTTCCAAGAAATTCATCTTATTCTACTAATCCTGGTGAAACTTTGGTAGAATCTGAATTCTTAAAGAATTTTATATTAGCTAAGACTGTTCAAATTCCTGATGAAAATGTTGAAGGCTAATAATTATAAAGATATGAAAGGGTGTTAGTATGGATGACAAAAATGTCTTCTCGCAGATGGACTTTGGTCCACTTAACGAGTTTCTAGAGAATGATGATGTAACAGATGTCTCTTATAGTAATGGTGGACAAGTTTGGCTTAAGACATTATCCAAAGGTGTTTATCAAGTTGAGAGACCTGAAATAAATAATTCTTTTATGGAAAAACTAGCATTCCAGTGTTCAAATGTTATGGGTCGTACTTTTAATATGGCCCATCCTTTCTTGGATGCTGAGAGTGCAGAACTTCGTATGAATTTTGTCCATGAATCTATTGCTACAAATGGTATTGCTTGTCTTATCCGTAAAACACCAGCTAAAATTCGATTAAATAAAGATAAATTAATTAATGAGCAATATATTACTGAACAAATGCATGATTTTTTAATCAAGTGTATTTGGGGTCATTGTAATGTAATGATTGCTGGAGAAACTGGTTCAGGTAAAACTGAACTTGTTAAGTATTTAGCATCTAATACTAAAGAGGATGAAAAAATAATATCTATTGAGGATACTTTAGAGTTACACTTAGATAAGATTTTCCCTCATAGAGATATTGTTGCTATGAAAACTAATAATATTGCATCATATAGTGATGCCTTGGTTGCTTGTATGCGTCAGAATCCAATTTGGATTTTACTTGCTGAGGTTCGTTCAGCAGAAGCTGTTATGGCTGTTCGTAACTCTATTTCTTCTGGACACCATATTATTTCGACAATACATGCTGATAAAGCTTCTAGTATTCCGATGCGTATGTATGCTCTTCTTGAAGGTAGTCAAGATATTGATCAATATTTATCTTCAATTCATAGATATGTTCAAATTGGTATTTATGTTAAAGGTTATTATTCAAAAGCTTTAGATCGTTTTCAACGTGAAATTATGGAAATATGTGAGTTCTATGTTGATGATGAGACTAATGCTCCTAAAACAAATATTTTATATTCCAAAACTTTGGATGGTAAGGTTACGTTGCGTAATCCTACTAAGAAGTTAATAGATTATTTGGCAATAGGTAATGTGTATTTTGAAAGTGATGATATATTTGGAATAGGGGATGCAGATTCTAAAGAAGATTCTACTGGATCTAGAGATTCAAAGGAAGATAATTTAGCTAATAAAAAAGCAGTTGTATCTGGTAATGATCCATTTAATTTAAATGGTGATGCAGCACAAAATACTCAACAAGCTACTACTAGTAATACGGCTTCTCAGCAACAAGCAAATGTTGTTCAAGTTACATCTACAAATGTTGCTCAAGCTAAACCTGCAACTGCAGTTAGTGGACAGTCTACTGTTCCTTCTGCTAGTCCTGCTATTCAACAACCATCTGTTCAAAAGAGTGTTACTATTCCTAGTACACAACCTACTACTGCACCTCAATCAATAGTTCAAGCACAACCTGCTTCAGCTCCTCAAGGAGCTCCTGTACAGCAGCCTAGTGTTTCAACACAGCCGGCTACTCAAGTACAAAGCCAAGTTGCGACGCAAGTTGTTAATGTGCCTAGCTCTTTACCTACACAAGGTACTGGTGTAGCAGGTACTGCTAACGGAACTACTTAAGGAGTGTGATTATATGGAATTAATAATTTTATTATTTATTGCTGTATTTGTTCTTTCGTATTGGTATAACACAGGAGATAATGTTTATAAGTTTTTTGCTGATACTGTGTCTAATTTTTATAATACTTATGCTCCTTATAGTTATAAGGAAGTTAGTGAGAAAACTAAAGAATTAGGTCAAAACTATACTTTTAAGGATTATGCATTACAAGTCACTTTACTTGGTGGTGCGGCAGCAATAATATCTTATATGTATTTTTATAGTATTCCTATTATGATAGCTTATATTGTAGTTACTATAATGTTTATACCTTATTTATCGTTTTTAAGAACGCAAAGAATATATAGTGAATATGTATTTGAGCAAATTCAAATATATACTACTAACGTTATTATGGAATTTAATACTACTCAGAGTTTTGTTAAGTCATTAGAAGGTGTTAGAGACTCTGGTATTTTAGAAGATCCAGTTCTTAGAGATGTTAAACAAATGATCCAGATGTCTTATGATAATGGTACTATAGATCAATCTATTGAATTCTTCGATGCGGCATATCCATATTATATGGTTAAAAATATGCATCAATTATTCTTACAGATTACTAAAGAAGGTGCTAGGGATTCTGGTGAGGCTTTAGAATTAATGTCAATGGATATAGATTCACTTGTAGAAGGTGTTTATAGAGATAGAATGGATAGACAACAATTCCATACTAAATTCTTAGTATTTGGTGGTGCTCTATTCTTGTTAGTTTTAGCTATGCAGTTGCTTTTAGGAACTGATAGATATAAAGCTTTGTTAAAACAGTGGTATGTTAAGTTATTATTACATGCTGTAATAATAATAAATTGTTATTTCTTAGTAACTGGTGAAAAATATTATAATGAAGATGTAGGAGTTGAGTAGAAATGTATGTTGAGATATTAATACTTGGTGTTATCATCTTCGCTGTATTAACAGCTAATGGATTTATTAATCCTAATAAGTTTATACAAGATAATCAAGATATTTTCTTTAAATTAAAAGAAGATAATTATGATTTCTTAGTAAAAGCTAAGTATGGAGATGGATTAGATCCTGATGTGTTATTTCGTAAAAGAATAAGAAATGGTTTATTAGTTATAGTATTAGTGTTATTTGTATTTATAAATAATATTAATGGTGTTAAAGTGGTATTTTCGTTTGTTATGGGATTTGTAGTATTTAAGTTAGATTATATGAATTTAAATAATTTTTATAAAGCTCATTTACAAACAATAGATTCTATGTTGCCTCATTATCTTAAGGGCTTAGAAATATTAATACAACACTATACTGTTCCTGTAGCTATAGGTAAATCTATATCTGATGCTCCTGAAATTTTTAGAGATGGTCTTGTTGATATGATTAATAAGATTAATGCTGGTGATTCTACGATAAATCCTTATATGGAATTTGCTCAAACTTATCCGGTTAGAGATTCAATGCGTATGATGCGTTTACTTTATCGTTTAAGTTTAGGTAGACAAGAAAGAAAGCAAGAACAATTATTAACTTTCTCTAAAACTATTTCTAACTTACAACAAAAAGCAAGGGAAATGAGATATAAGGCAAGACTTGATAAAATGGAAAGTAAAACAATGAGTATGCTTGTATCTACTGGTGTATGTTCGATGGTTTTACTAGTTATAGCTGTTATGAATATGATGGGTGGATAAAACGATATTTTATATCGTTTTTTTATTTAAATAGTATTTATATGAAATTAGACTTTTTATTGATTTCTTTTTAATAATTAGGTAATATACAGGTATAGATGTTATAAGGTGGTGTATTATGACAAAAATTAATAAGAAAAACATTAAAAAGTTTCTATTAGATTTTAATTATTTAGATGGTTATAAGTATAATAATATTAAATATGATGTTATTAAGAATAAAGTATCTATAATATTTAGTCATTCTAAAATAGAGGGAAAAAATATTAAATTAGAATTTAAGGATATAAAAGAGTGTAATATCAAAGAAGTATTTGATTGGGAAGAACTTAGTAAGATATTTTTAGATTATGTAAAATTAGAAGAAATGGAATTTATGTGTTTTGCTACGTCTCTTAAAAATCCTAATATATATATAGTATGTGATGAGATTAAGTATGATATAATGAAATAGAGGAGGATTATGTTATGAGTAAGATTATTAATAAGGATGAATTTAAAAAAGAAGTATTAGAAAGTAAAGAGCCTGTTATTGTTGATTTTTATGCTGATTGGTGTGGACCTTGTAAAATGTTAGCTCCAATTATGGATGAAGTTAGTAAAGAACTAAAGGTTTTTAAAGTTAATACAGATGATGAAGGTGAATTAGCAGAAGAATATAATATTATGTCTATACCATGTGTAATAGCTTTTAAAGGTGGTAAAGAAATTAATAGATCTGTTGGTTTAGTTGATAAAGATACTATTATTAATTTAGTTAAGTAGGTATTATATATGTATGATATAGTTATTATTGGTGGTGGGCCAGCTGGGATAAGTGCTAGTTTATATGGAGTTAGAGCTAATAAAAAGGTATTAGTTTTAGAAGCTAATAAAGTTGGTGGAAGTATTCTTAAAGCTCATTTAGTTGATAATTATCCTGGTACTCCACATATTACTGGTGAAGAATTAGGTAAAATACTATTACAACAAGCTTTAGATTTAGGTGTAGAAATAAAGTATGAAAAAGCTATGAATATTATGGATATGAATGGTAAAAAAGTAGTTCAAACTTTAGATAATATGTATGAAACTAAAACTGTTATTATTGCAACTGGTAATGATAGAAGAGAACTTGGTTTACCTAATGAAAAAGAGTTGATAGGTAAAGGAGTTTCTTATTGTGCTACTTGTGATGGTAATTTCTTTAAGAATAAAGATGTTGCTATTGTTGGTGGTGGAGAAGAATCTCTTGATGATGCTTTATATCTAGCTAATATATGTAATAAAGTATATTTTATATATAATAGAAAGATGGATGTTTCTAAGTTAAGTAATGATAATATTGAAATAATAGATAATAGTAAAGTTATTGAAATAAAAGGAAATAATAAATTAGATAGTATAATTATAGATAAAGATAATAGAGAAATAAAAGTATCAGGTTTGTTTATTGCTATTGCAAATGTTCCCGAAACTAGTTATTTATTAAATGGTATAAATACTAATAAGAATGGTAATGTTATTGTAAAAGATGATTTAGTTACTGAAAAAGAAGGAATATTTGTTGCTGGTGATATAAGAAAAAAGATGCTTAGACAGGTAGCTACTGCTATATCTGATGGTGCTATTGCAGCAACTGAAGCTATAAAATATATTAATGGAAAAAAATGGAACTAGTTGTGAAAACTAGTTCCTTTTTCTTCTTTGATACGGGTTATTAATGAATCTAATCTACATCTTTCTAAGATTTCTATCATAGCATCAACAAATGGTTTACCATTTATATATCTATATTCATTTATACCAAAAGAATTTTCCATATGTTCAATATCTTCTTCGGTAGCTATTCTATAGTCATTAGTGTTTTCTACTTCGCCGTTTGCGTCGTATAATATATTATTATAAGAAAATACACAATGGGCTTTTTCTATATCGGTATTAACGAGAATAGTAATATCTGGTAGAAAATGTTTTACTATTTTAACAAAATCATAGCATCCACCATGAGTATAAAAGTATTGTATTTGTCTTGGACTTAGATTATAAAAGGCTTCGTGTTTTAGGTCAGTAGTTGAATCAAGTATACATTCAATTAAATCTAACATTATGTTCCTCCTTATGCAGCTTTATTTTCTTTTATTAATTTATACTTTTTAAATACTTTGTTTTTCTTATTAACTTTTTTTATATATTTATTAATCATTTTTTGTTTTCTTTGTAGTTTTTCGTAATTATTATTAAGTTTAGTTCTTAGACGATGGATATATTGTTTGAATTCAAAATCGTATTCTAAATTAGGGTATTTTTTTAATGCTTC
Source organism: uncultured Bacillota bacterium (assembly GCA_946611635.1). Taxonomy (GTDB): domain Bacteria; phylum Bacillota_I; class Bacilli_A; order RF39; family UBA660; genus Coprovivens. The sequence continues at coordinate 10,230 of CAMODW010000026.1, forward strand.
ACTTTCTAAATAATCTAAGTAAACTATGTTTTTATAAGTCATATCTGAAGCTTTTTCTAAGGCATCGTAACCATTTCTAATTTCAGATAGGTCAATTGGTTCATATTTAATATTTTTTCTTTTAAATATAGCATTTAAGAAGTTAAAATGATTATTAACAAATAAACCAATAGTAAAGAAGAAAAAGTATTTGTGTCTTATAAAAGGTAGAGCAAGAATAGAAGGTATTTCAGCAGCTTTAGCTGCTTTTTTAAGTTTGCTTTTTATTAATTCTTGTTCTATTTCAGCAAGTTTTTCATCATTTTGGTTTTCTAGTCTTATTAAGTTTTCTATAACTAATTCATTAGCTTCTTCTTGATGATCGAGATGTAATGACTTTATTTCTTCTTGAATACCTTTTATTTCATTTTCTGTTAATTCTGCTTCTAATTCTTTTTTTTCATTTTCAATATCTTGTTCTTTTTGATTAGCCATTCTATTTTTTAGATTTTTTAATTTTTCTTTAGTTTTGTTAAGCTTTTCAGTTTCTTTTTGACTAATTGTGTCTTCATTTTTTATTATATACATTTCAATGTCATATAGTAAGCTATCTATAAGTTTTTCATATTTTTCATAATCTTTATCTTCTAGTTCTTCCTTTTTTGTTTCAATTATAGCTTCTGTTGATATTTCATCAGATTTTCTTACTATTCTATCTAGCTCTTTATTCTTATTATTAACACTCATTAATATAGGTTGTTGTTTGATTTCAGGAGCTTCTTTAATTTCTTTAATTTTTGGTAGCTCAATTACTTCATTTTTTGGAAGATCTTCTTCTTTTTCTTCTACTAATTGTGTATTTTCTTTAGAGGGTAATGATATATCAGCTTCTAATATTTGTTCATCAGGTATTATATCTGGTTTATCTTCATCAGTTAGGTTAGTTTTTTGTTCATCATCTTTTGGATGAGGCTCTAAAGGTATAGTAAGTTCTATATCATCTTTTATTTTTTCTATTCTTTCTTTTTTTTCAATTTCTTCTTCTAATTCTTTTTTGTTTTCTTTTAAGTCTTCTTGAATTTCTAAAGCTAGATCTTTTATAGCATCTTTTCTTTTTATTTCTTCTATTGTTCTTTGTCTTTCTTCTAGTCTTTCTTCTTCAACAGGATTAAGTCCTAATTGTTTCTTTTTTAAGTCTTCTCTTATTTCTTCTAGTATTTCTCTATCAACAGCGATATCAGCTATTCTTATTTCTTCAGGTGACTGTTCTTCTTCTAATTTATATAATGTTTTTTCTGGGACATGGTCGTATACTTCTTCTTTAGCTGTTTCTTCTTCGCTATTTTCTTTTTTACTTGGAAGACTTGCTAAAATAAGAGATGTATCAACAACAGCATTTTTAATACTGTCTATAGCATTTCTTTTTCCACCTTTTTTAGTTGGTACCATGGTAAATGGTACTTTTTTACTTTTTTCTTTTAATACTAAAGCTGTTTCTTTTTTAGTATCAGTTATTAAACTTTTTTTGGTATTAGTTTTTTCATCGGTACTAAATTTAGCATTTTTACTTCTATCGGTTAAGATATCAGCTATGAAGTATACTCGATTTTCAGGTTCAGGTTTTGGAGTGTTTCTTGTTATAGTAATAAAATCCCTTTTTCTTTTACTTGTTTTATTTTCTTTAACTTCATCTTCAATATCTTCTCTTGGTTTAACTTCAATTATTCTTTCTTTTACTATAGGAGTTTCTTCTTCAATAGGAGAAGGGTTTAAATCTAAAGTTTTGTTTTCTACTATTATGTCTTTTTTTTCTTCTTCTTTTTCTTGTAATATTTTTGTAATAGGGTTGTTATTTTTATGTAAGTAATAAATTCTATTTGAAATGTTTGTTTTTAATTCATCTTTTGTTTTTATTTTATTTTCTAACATTTCTTTTTTTAATGAAGGAATAATTTTTTCTTTAATCTTGTTTACTTCAGTTTTTATCTTTTCTTTTTTATTATCTTCTAAATTTGTAAATTTGAAATTATTCTTTTCTTCTATTACTTCAACTATACAGTTTTCTATTACTATTTCTGAAAAGTATATTTCTTTATTTTTAACTTTCATCTTTATTTTATCTTTTATTTCTTGATTTACACTATAAACTGATTGTTTATAATTTAAATGATCATCACTTTTAGTGCTTGTTTCATCAGGTAATGGTTCTGAAGTTCCAATAATGCTTTCCTTTTTCTTCTTATCTAAATTTTTTTTATCTTCTTGATATTGATTATTTTTTTTTGTTAGTTGCTCTTCATTATCATTTTTAAAGAAAGATAAAATGAACGCTATTAATTGTGTTATTATTACTTTAATTTTTCTACCTATTTCTTTTATCGTTCCCATAGTATCACCTAAAATAATTATACCATGTAATAATATTATAAACAAAAAAAAATAGGAGTCGTCCCCCTGAAGAACGACTCCAAAAAGAATAAAAAGGGGTTGGCTAGTGTGATACTAGCACCAATTCGCCTATAAGTGAATTGGTACTTAATATACTATAGGTAAAAAGGGATTTTGTCAATAAAAAAGTAGTTAAAAAATTACTTTTTTTAATTAACTTCTTATTGATATAATTTTTATTTATTATGTGATTATTTATTATAATTTTTATTTATTGTAAAGATGTTTTTTTTATTATGGTATAATGGATTAGGTGGTATATATGGATATAGAATTAGTTAAAGGAGTAGGTAAAGTAACTTTAGAGTATTTAAAGAAGTTACAAATATTTACTATTAATGATTTAATAGAATATTATCCATATCGTTATAATATTATAAGAATAGTACCTATTAAAGATGCTACTTTGGGTGATACTTGTACTATTAGGGGTATAATAGATACTGAACCTAAAGTTACTTATATTAAAAGACTAAATAAATTATCTTTTAGAGTATTAACAGATAATTATTTGGTTAATGTTGTTATATTTAATAGAGCTTTTATGAAGAATCAATTAAAGATTGGAAGAATGATAAATCTTACTGGCAAATATGATGATAAGAGAAATCAGTTTACTGCAAGTGATATTAATTTTGAAATGATTAGTGGTAGTAAGATTTATCCTGTTTACCATTTAATAAATGGTTTAAAGAATAAAACTTTAACTAATATTATTAGAGAAGCTATTAATAGTAATATAACATTAGAAGATTATATACCTGATTATTTGGCATTAAAGTATAATTTTTTAGATAAATATAAAGCTTCTCTAATAATACATGATCCGAATGATTATAATGATTTAAAGAAAGCTAAGTTAAGAACTATATATGAAGAATTATTTATATTTATGTTTAAGATGAATTATTTGAAATATAAATATACTCTTGATAATGTAGGTATTCAAAGAAGAGTAGATAAAAAGTTAGTAGAAGAATATATAGGAAATCTGCCTTTTAAATTAACAGATGATCAATTAAATACTGTTAAAGAAATATATCATGATTTAACTCATAAAGAAAGAATGAATAGATTAATACTTGGAGATGTAGGTAGTGGTAAGACTTGTGTAGCAGAAATTGCTATGTATATTAATTATTTATCTGGTTATCAAAGTGCTATGATGGCTCCAACGGAAATACTTGCAAGACAACATTATGAAGGTATATCTAAAGATTTTTCTAGATATGGTATTAGAGTTGGTTTACTTGTTGGCAGTTTAAAAAAGAGTGAAAAAAATAAGGTATGCGAACAATTAATAAATGGAGAAATTGATGTTCTAATTGGTACGCATGCTTTAATATCTGAAGGGGTAGAGTTTAATAATCTTGGTTTAGTAATAACTGATGAACAACATCGTTTTGGTGTTAATCAAAGGAGTAATTTACAAAATAAAGGGCAATTATGTGATGTATTATATTTAAGTGCTACACCAATACCTAGAACATATGCATTGACAATATATGGGGATATGGATACATCTTTAATAAAAACAAAACCTAGTGGGAGAAAAGAGATTATTACTAAAGTATTTAATATGAAGCAGATTAAGGATGTTTTAAGCTCTATGTTAAATGAAATAAAAAATGGACATCAAGTATATGTTGTAGCACCGTTAATTGAAGATGAAGATGGTAATAGTGATTTGAATGATGTTATTAAATTAAAAGATAAATTTAATGTAGCATTTAATAATAAGGTAAATATAGAAATATTACATGGTAAGATGAAGAATAAAGAAAAAGATGAAGTAATGGAATCATTTAAAAATGGTATTACTAAAGTCTTAATTAGTACAACAGTAATTGAAGTTGGAGTAGATGTTAAGAATTCTACGATGATGGTTATTTTTAATGCAGAAAGATTTGGTTTAGCTACTTTACATCAGTTAAGAGGAAGAGTAGGTAGAAATGATTTACAATCTTATTGTTATTTATTAAGTGATAAAGAGGTTCCAAGATTAAAAGTAATGGAAGAAAGTAATGATGGGTTTTATATTAGTGAAAAAGATTTTGAGTTAAGGGGAGAAGGAGATCTTTTTGGTACTAAGCAATCAGGAGATATGGTATTTAAGATGGCTAATATAAAAAGAGATTATAAGATATTAGTGCAATGTAAAAATGATGCTAAAATATTTGTTGAAGAAAACTATGTTAATAACTTTAGTAGTTATAAACAGTTTAGAAATCTAATAAAAGAAATAGAATTTATAGACTAAAAATAAGAATTCGTTATGAATTCTTATTTTGTTTTTTATTTGTTGTTTTAGTAACTAATATTATATTATTTTCATATTATTATATTTATTTTTTATTCTTCTAATTCTATTACAATTACTATAAAAAATAATAGTGTTAAATGATGTAAAGCTATATTGACTATATTTTTATAGCAAAGTAGAATAGTGGCAAAGTGTGATAAATTACTAGTATGGAAGTATGATGGGTGGCAATATAGATAGAGGAGGAGAAAAATGCAATACGATTACAAACCTTATGAAGAAAGAAAGGTTTCTACACAGTATAGGTCATTACTTGAAGAAATAGTAAAATATGGGGAAGATAATCCTAGCCGGATGGTTGATGGAAATACAGGGGAACCTTTGTATACTAGAGAAGTTCATGGAGCTATGTTTAAATTTAATATACTTGAAGATGGTGCTCCTATTATAACAGAAAGAGATATTTCTGGTTTTTATAAAGCTGCTCTTGGCGAAATATTTGCTTTTGTAAATGGTGCTAGAACAGAAAAAGAATTAAGAGAATTTGGTTGTAAATTTTGGGCACCATGGGTTACTGAGAAAAAATGTGCTAAAAGAGGATTAGAAAAAGGTGATTTAGGACCTGGTTCTTATGGGCCTACTTGGGCGGCTTTTCCAACAGCAGATGGTGGATCTTATAATCAATGGTATGAAATAGATCAACAAATGAGAGAAAATCCAGAACTTAAAACTCATAGAATTGTTAACTGGATACCACAGTATATTATTAGGAATTCTAATCATCAACAAAAAGTTGTTGTTTGTCCATGTCACGGAGATGTTCATTTTAATATAATTGGTGATAGATTAGATATGACTATGGTTCAAAGAAGCTGCGATGTTATTTTAGGACTTCCAAGTAACTGGGCGGAGTATTCTGCTTTATTAATTGCTATGGCTCATACTCATAATTTAAAACCGGGAGTATTTTGTCATTTTATTAGTAATGCTCATATTTATAGTAATTCTTTAGAATATGCTGATGTAATGTTAAATAGAGAACCAAGACCATTTCCAACTTTAAAAATGGTTAATACTCATGATAGAGTTTGGGATTATAGAAAAGAAGATTTCGAATTAGAGGATTATCATCCACATCCTAAAATACTAAAGATTCCAGTAGGTGTTTAATTATGTTTGAAGGAGAAGAAAAAGGAAAGCTTGATATTCAAGCTCTAGAACAGGCAAGAAGAGAAGGAAAAAGAATTGGTTTAGTACAAGGTTCTTGGGATCAATTTCATTTTGGTCATCAGCGTTATATTAAAAAAGCTAAGGAAGAGTGTGATTATTTAATTGTTGGTGTTGATAGTGATGAAAAAATAAGAGCAAGAAAAGGACCTAATCGTCCGTTAATACCTGAAGATGAACGATATGATATGATTAAAGAATTGGGAATTGGAAAAGTTGGTGTGTATGAACCTGGAAAAAGTATAGCTGATGATATAGTTATAAAGCAGGTAAATGATCCTAAATGGGATTTAATAAGAAAAGTAAAACCTGATACGTTGGTTGTTATTCCAGAAAATTATACAATGGATGAATTGAAAGTATTATTAGATGAAGGCTTAGTAAAATCAGTAACGGTGTTAGGAAGGCAGGCTGAAACATCTACTTCAAATAAATTAAGACAAAAGTTGATAGCAAATATGTCTGATAAAATTCCAAATTTTAGAGCTTTATTAAGAAAATCAATTGATGAAACAAGAAGTAGGTTGGGAGCTTCTTTACAATATGGTGAACCATATGGCGAATTATTAAGCCATTTAGAAGAATCTACAGATTGGTTAGTTCCAACTGCTGCTGCAGCTAAGATTAAAAATAAATGGTATTTTGGGACAAATCAATGTGATTATACTCTTCCAGAAAGAGTTTTAAATGAAAGAAAAGAATTGTTCTATTCGACAGTAGAACATGCAGAGATTAATTTATTGAAGAGAGTATTAGGTAAGGGGGAAATAGATACAGTTTATGTAACTCTATTTCCTTGTGATAAATGTATGAAAACACTTATAGATAGTGGTGTTAAGAAAATATACTATTTAGAAGATCATGCTGATAAAAATTGGAGTAAAAGATCTCATGCGTTGGCACAAAAAAAGAATATTGAAATAATAAATGTTTTAGAAGGAATAAGAATAGATAATCAAGGTGTACAATTAGAATCTATTTCTGTAGAACAAAAGGATTCTTCCCAACCAGTTGGGGAAAATGTTGATTATTACGGGTATAAATATATATATCCTCCTAATGCGAGATATCAAGAACAACTTGATATAATGGTTACTCGTGAAGAAAATGATCAAGACCCTCTTGATGAAGATATTATTGATCAGCCAATTGTTTATATAGGAGACCATTGGTATATATCAGAAAATAGATTTCCTCATACTGGAAATGGTAAACAAATACTAATAATTGCTAGGGATCCAGTATATAGTGAAAAAGATCTTACTGATGAGATGTGGATTGATTTGAAAAAAACATGGCTTATAGCGAATGAAAAATATAGTATATCAGGCGGTGGTTTTTGCTTAAGGTTTGGAGATCCTGCTCTTTCGGGAGCTTCATTAAAAAGATTACATATACATATAATACAGCCTTCTATTAATTTGGGCCAAGTAGAAAAACAGAGATTTTCTATAGGCGGAAGAACAGAATTAAAAGAGGGTTTAGTCTTAACAAAAACTGCTCCAAAAATAGTTGGATAATAGTTATTTAAATAATATTGAAGAGAATAAAAAACGTTTCTTTGAAATAGAAACGTTTTTTTATGTTATTAACTAGATTTCTTCTATTATTGTATATTATAGTTTTTTATTAAATCTATTTAAAGATTTTTCTATTATTTCTAAGGCTTCAGGCAACTCAGTGATACCTGATTTTGTACCCATATGTCCTATATTGGGAATGAAAACTTTTGTTGCAGCAATTCTATCAGCATAGTATTCTAGTTCTTCTTGTGGGTTAATATGATCATTATTACTATATATTGAATATCTATTATTTACTAGGTTAATAAATCTATTGATTTGTTCATCGCTTGGTAGGAATTCTTTTACTAATTCTTGTAAATCATTTCTACCACTATGATCGTTTATAAATCCTGCACAACTTATATATAAATCTATAGATATATTTCTATCAGAAATATATTTAGGAATAAAATGTGTTCCTAAGCTATGAGCTATTATCATTGAATCAGAGTTTAAAGCGCCATTTTTTAAATACTTATCCATTATAGAGGACCAGCTTTTATAATTTGCTTCTTTCTTTATAGGGAAATCAGGAAAATAAACTTTAATTCCCAGTTTTTGTGCTTGCTCTTTTATGTATGGTCCAAAAGTTTCTTTTGTATCTCCATTATAACTATGTATAATAAATAGATTTTTCATAGTTTTTCGTCCTTTTATATATATTTTTAATTATTTTAGAGTAGCTCCATTATATTCGATTTTTGTAGCATTTGCTTTAGGGACTCCATAAGTTGCTAATAATTTTGTTAATGAAGTATCTGATATATGGCCCATATTTATTCTGTCCATATCTTCATATTGGCCATTTCCCTCACTGGTAATATAGCCGTTTGCTGTTATGTAAATATTATCAACTACAAAGTAATAATCATTTTCTTCAAAATATCTTAGGGGTTTTAATTCATAATTAAATTCATTGCCTATTTTAGAAAAACCTGTTTTAAATAAACGACTGTCTTCGGTATCTTTGTCTACTAATACAATCTCTTTACAATATTTATTATAGTTATCTCTAACTTCTTTGGGAATAGGGTGATGAAATCTATCGGTTGAAAAAGAGATTCTAGCATGTCCATCGGTATTATCTCTTAAAGCCTTTTCTAGTGAAGCCTTATCATTTGTATCTTTGTATTCTTCTTCAATTATTTGTCTAAGTCTTTCATTTCGATATTGGTTAAATCTATTAAAGGCTTCTACTAATTCTCTATTAAATATTTGACCATTAGTAACTGTGACAACTTCAAAAACATTTTTTCTTTCAGAAATAATTTTATCGATAGCGTAGATGATTATTTCAGGGTTTAATGTGGGTTCGCCGCCGCTGAAACATATATGATCTATTCTTGCTATTTCATCATTATCTAAAACCATATCTACTATTTCTTTTGATATGTCGATATTTTGAGCTTCTCCTCGCATACAATGTCCACATCTTAAATTACATCTTCTGGTAGTTTCAATTGCTAGATCATGTAATGCATACATTTTATTACCTCATTTCATAATATTGTTTTTATTAATAATATTGTCATAGCACTTATTAATAATAGTTTTTAATGTTTTAATATTTATATAATTATATTTCATTATATATATTATTTAAGAGTATTATACTATATTTTTATTTTTTTGATAAAAAAATGACGGAACGATAGTCGTTCCGTCTTCAGGGGGAAATTAATTTACCAGTCTGTAACAATTTAATAAAATATAAAGCCCTTATTTTATGGGCTTTTTTGCTTTTTTAAATATAATTAAATATATTAAAAATATCTCGTTTTTTTGCAATTGGTAGTTTTAATGGTAGTTCAATCATGACACTTGTGTCAGTTATGTCACTTTCTATGTGATACCCCTCATACTTTTAAGTGTCACAAGTGTCATAGTTCGTAATATCTTAATCTTCCGATCATTCTAGAATAATGATATTTGTTCATTATCCTTTATTTCTTTTTTATATG
>CAMODW010000027.1 GCA_946611635.1 uncultured Bacillota bacterium
TGACTATAATATCATAAAAATTAAAAGTTGACAAAACTTAGATAAACATAAAAAATTAAATCTTTTTTTAGATAAATCTTTTACTTATAACTTCCTCTTCTTTTTCTAATATCTTATACCTACTATTTCTTATTTCTACTAGTTTTCTTTCTAGATAACTATTACAAGCAGGTATATCTTCATCTCTAACATTAGCTTTTTTAGATACCATAACAAAATATCCTAAAATATCTTCAAATGATTCACTAGTATATACTGTAATAGCATTTCTGCTATTATCTTCCTTAGAATAATTACTATCAGAATCCATATAATCAACTCTATTATTAGTTATAGCATAATAACCATCATCATCACTATTATAATTATATAATTTAATATCATTTTCTCCATCAAAATCTATTACATGGTCAAACATACTAAATAATATTTCATTTACTCTAGTTCCTTTATTTTCTAATTTGCCTTTTTCATATTCATCTTTCATTGCCAAATAAACATTTTCTGGTAAACTGCATACAGAAAAAGGAACACCAAAAGCATATTCCGTCTGAACAAAACTTTCTAAAGAAACATTTACTAATTTAAATTTAGAATCATATATCATTATTGATTTACTCATAAAATCATCTCCCTTGTTTTTTATAAAGCGCAATCTATCTAATTATAATACATCTATATTCTTCTTACCATAAAATTCTCGTCATAATTTTCAAAATTAGCATTTCTATAAAAAGATCTAGATTGATTAGTAGGTCTTAGTATAAATTGAGAACATTTTTTATTCAATATACTATTTAATTTATCCTTAGAACCTAATACAAAATATAATAAATTTTGACCAATCTTTCTCCCTCTAAGCTCTTCTACTACAAATATATCAGATATTAAAAAATATTCTTCCCCATCCACTTTTAAAGTACTAACATACGCCGATCCAACTATAATATCACCTATATAAGCCGATATAATTACTACTTCTAGGTTAGCAATTTCAGAAAGAATCATCTTTTTATCAAACATTCCTCTTTTTAAAACATGTTCTCTTAAACCAATCGATTTAGCAATTTCTTTAGAGTCATTATAGCCAAGAATTTTAAAAGATAATACTTTTCTCTCAGTCATTAAAAAATCCCACCTATCAGATGAGATTATACCATATTATAAGAATATTAAACAATTACTCTTCACAAGCTTTAATAACAATATCATACATATCACTTTTATAATTAAAAATACCATTAATATCATTATAATAAACTTGATTATTATGTTTCTTATCAAAAGCAATAAATTTATCATTTACTATTACTTTATAATCACCATTTATACTTACTCCAGTAACAAGACTTTCTTCAGTTAAATTAATAATCTTATTATACGCATTTCTCACCTTAACTAAATCTTCAGTAGATAAATTACATTCACTATAATATCCCTGAGTTTCTTTAGTTTTTTCATGATGAATATATACTTTTACATCTTCTAACTTATTCTCAGTTTGAGCCATTTCATTCTTAGGAAAGAATAAAACTATAGCAACTATTACAACTGCTATAACAGCAATACTACCCAATATCAAATTCTTATTATCTAGCATTTTCATCACCTTCACTTACTATTATAGAACAAAAAAGGATAGATATCAATCTACCCCAAAGTTTATAGAGAGTTTATATGACGTTTTCGTACTAATTTTTCTTTAGTACAATAAAATAATACAGCTTGTATATGAATATATTATGTTTACTTTGTGAAATTTATGTGAAAAAATCCCCTCAGGGATTATATAGATATTTGGCTGCCCAAGTAGGATTCGAACCTACGGAATGTCAGGTTCAGAGCCTGATGCCTTACCGCTTGGCTATTGGGCAATCTCAAATAATATTTTAACACTTTTAACTATTTATAAGCAACTATTATTTAAGTATTATTATCTCCAAACAAACCAAGTAATAATAAAGTTTGATAATCTATACTTTTTAAATCTTCTAAGATTCTATGCTAGCAAAGATGCTAAAGCACCTAACTCAACCGCAAAAAATATTGATGGTTTCCCGTTTAAAAAGAAAAAACTATAGCTATAATTTTCTTCATATTATCACTATCTTAATAAAGATTTCAAAACAACATTATCATATACTTTTTCATCTTGATTATTAAAATCAACGTCAGTTGTTCTATCTTTCCTATAACCTATACTATATAAATAATTATGTACTTCCCATTCAACCAACATAGATTCATAACTTCTATCCCATTTACTAGGATACTTTTCTTCATACTTTAACAAAGCCCTTACTATATCTTCCTTATCATTTTTATCATTAATATAACAAGAAGATAATATTTTCATATTCGAATCTATTCTATATCTTTGATCAAGAACAAAAATATCACATTCATCTAACGAATCATTCATTTCTCTTAAATAAAATATATCCCCAACATATATTAATCCTTTACTATATGAAGCAAAAGCTTTACTATCTTCCATTATTTCTAAAGAACTCGAAATATTCCTACTATCAACTCTAGAAGAAGTTAACATAACTATACAAAAAGATATAATAAATATAATACGTTTCTTTATAATAATCCCCCCCTAAAAGAATTTCATTATCATACTAACAGCAATATTTATTGCCAAAAAAGCAACAACTGCTAAAAAGATATTAGCTCCTCCTTCTTTTTTACATAATTCATTCGTATCCAAAGTTGGATAATCATGTTTTAATCTATTAATATTATTTACACAAAAACCAATATATAAGCTATTAAAAGTCATACCTATTATCAAGTATACAATAATAAAAGCAAGTAGTACTAATAACAAAACCCCTATAGTATTAGAAGAACTCACTTGTAAAAAATAATTACTAACTATAGATAGGAATAATGTTAACAAAAAACCATATAAATACATCTTTCTATATAACATATAAATAGGTCCAAACAAAAATGCCCAAAGATTAAATTTCTTAGTCATAAAATTTACATATTTATCTCCTACATAAGTTTTAAGTAATTCTTCATTACCATAATTATAACTACTATAAGAATCATTAACTGTATTTATTTTATTAAAAGACTTTTTCTTATTATTTAATACTTCTTTCTCTTTATCATGTTCCCTTATTTCATCTACTAATTCATCATTAAAAAAAGGATTACTCATATCTATCACTCTCTTATTATATTAATTATAACATGAAAAAAAGTAATTATCATTATCCTCTTAAATAATACTTACTTCTTTACAAAAAAATAGGTAGATATTCTACCTATTTAGTCTTTTTACTTCTTCTCTTTTTTCGAGTTGATTTAGGCTTTTCTTCAACTACTGGTTCCTTTTCTTTCTTAGCCTTAGAAGACTTCTTAGTAGTTGTCTTAGCTTTAGCAACAGTTTTAGTTTCTTTTTTAGTAGTTTCTTTAGCCTTAGTTGGTGAAGTTTTTGAAGCTTTTTCTTCCTTTGGCTCTACTTTTTTAACTGCTACTTTTTTTACTGGCTCTTCTTTAACCACTTTTTCTTTCGTAGTAGATTTTTTCTTTGTTTTTTTCTTTACATCAGCAACATCAGTATTTTCTAATTCCTTAAACAACTCATTAATATCTTCATCAGATAAATTCAATCTAAATTCTTGAGTCTTTTCTATTTGTGAATATAAATCTTCATTACTATCTTGAGTACCATCAATTATATTCTCTTTATGAAGAGGATTATCATTTATCATAGTTAATTGTTTAGTAATATATTCATTATTATATTCAATATCTCTTTTTTTATTCTTTACTTCATGATTATCTATAACATCATTAATCATATCTACTTTAATATCATCTACTCTTAAAGCATATGTATATAATACATTATAAGCAGTAGGAATAATAAAGAAAACACCATATTTATCCTTATTTTCAAGCATTAAAATTGGCGCTTGCAAAGTATCACGAATCTCTAACATATCATCAAAAGAATCAACTTTTAATATTTGTGATTTACTCATATCATAATCATTATTAATCTTTTGAATAAATGATCCATAATTATTTAAAATCTTCTTTAACTTAGTATTATATACATCAAGTGGAGATTTAGAAGTTTCAAAATATCTAACTAATTCAACAATCAAACAAATATCTATACCACAAGCAAGTAAAGCAAGTACTAAGAATATTACACTATTACCTTCACCACAATCTATATAACTATCAGTAGTATTAGTTACATCACTACTCATATCAATAGCAACAGTTTTTCTAGTTAAAGGAATAACTAATTTAATTACAGAATTCTTATTATCTTTTTCTAAATTACCACAATTACCATAAAAATCAACATACATATTAATTGATAAAGTACTATCTAAATTAGATAAATCATAAGTTTCAATAAACTTACTAATAAGCTCATTATATTTATTATAATCTATTTTTAACTTTTCAGTAATATTTGTAGTCTTCTTACCATGACCAACACCTTTTTTAGTATTAACTAACATCTCTGAAGATTTATATAAAGAATTATTATTATCAGGATTTTTAACATTTACTTCAGCTTCAATTCTATAAGAATAATCATAATCACCATCTTTATTTGTAAGTGTTAAATCATAATTAAAAGTAGCATCTATATAATCAATTAAACTAGCTATATACTGTTTATCTTTTTCTAAATACTTATCTCCAAAGAATTCATTATCCTTTAAATAAACTTTATAATCAAGCGAACTTTCTTCATCATATTTAACTATACCGTCCTTATTATCTTTTAGTTGTAATGCAAATAAACTAATAGCCATTATAGTTAAAACTAATATAATAACGACATATTTCAATATTTTCTTTCTTCTTAAGTCACCAGAAATAAACAACTCATTCTTATTGTATCCCATAGCTCACACCTCATTACTCTCTTTCAAACAATTCTCTTAAATATAAAGTAGGTAACCCTATATATTTAATTCTAAGTTTAGCAACCCCCACAATATCATGTTGTTTAATAAAACCTTCATCTACTTCTTTATTTTTATCACCTTTTGTATAAAAACGAAATTCATTATTTATTTTTTTTATTTCTATTAATCTATGAACTATTTTAACATCATCTTTTTGAAATACTACAACATCTCCAACTTTAAGATTATCCTTATCCCTATATTGTTTAAATATTATAGCATCTCCTTTATTTATTACACCAGTCATAGATTTAGAACCAATAACTAGTATTCCATACATAAATCTACACGATACTAACATTACAATTAATATCATTACTACTATTAAAGACCCATTAATAATAGTACTTTTCTTATTATTAACTATTATAGCATTTTCTTTTCTTACCTTAGAAAACAAATTATCAACAATTATATATATAACATATGGATATATTAATCTAATAAAAGTATTAAAAAACAAATACAAATCAGGTACTACAGGAATAATATAAATATAAATATTAGTAATAATTTTATAAACAATAACCGAATTCATACCAAATCTTTTACTTAAATAATTATACAATAAATTAGAAGCACAAGATGCAAAAAAAACATATCCTAATATTAATAAAAATCCATCCAAATTATTTAATTGATTAACATTAGCATATACTATTAAATCAATCAATATTCCACACCCAAGTGTTAAGAAAAAAGATAACTTACTCTTTTCTATTAAAAATCTTGATCTAATAATTTCTGTAGTTACTATAATAATAACAACAGGCATTATATATTTGAAAATAGTATTTAATGAAAATTTTACAACAGATGGCTTAAATCCAGTATACATTCCAAACATATAATAAATAACCAAATATATAATAGCCAAAAATACAAGTAGTAAGAATTCCTTTCTCTGATATATAGAAAACTTACTTTTCCCCTTAACAACATAAAGTGTAACCAAGGCATATAACGTCAAAAAGACTGCAACTATCAGTCTACTTTTTAATATATTTGGTACAAAGAGAGCAAGGAATAAAGAAAGAAACAATATTATTTCCAAGCTATATATTTTAGCTTTATCATTTCTCATACTCCTTACCTACTTTCTACTAAATAATTATTATTCTTGAGGTGCTGCTGTAATAGCCACTTCAATGTCAGCTGTTTGATCGTCTCCTACAACTACTTTTTTAAGTTCTACTTTTACAGTAATAGTAGTTTGTTCTCCTTTTGCAATAGCATCTTCTGCAAATTCATATGAAACATCAAAATATGTACTATTACTATTTGAAACATTTGCACTTAATTGAGCTATAATTTCTTCAGGACTAACATTTTCTATATCATAAGTAGCTGTAACATAATCGCCAACTTTTTTTAAATTAGTTACTTGAATAGTAGCTTTATGAACATCACTTATAGCTGCAACTATTGTAGCATCAGAGTTAGCATGCATCTTATCAAAAGTTGGAGTACCAACAAAATTAACATCAAAGTTTTCATCATCTGATGTAGCAGCAGCTTGACCATTAATATCTAAAGTCACACTTGTTATTGCAGCATAACCTACACCTAATACTAATACGGCAATTAATAATAGAACAATTACTAAACCTTTCTTATGTTTATCATTTCTCATTTCTTTCACTCTCCTATCTTAATAATACTATTATATCATATCAAAAAAATAAAGCAATTACTATAATAATACTATTTACAGCTCTTTTAACTTGCTCTTTTTACAAATGCTTTTCCAACTTCTAATTTCTTAATTTGTGTTAAAACTTTAAACCTTCTTATTTCTTTATATTCTTCCTCAGGATCATTAGCTCTTTGATATATAACACTATGTTCTTTATCAAAATTTAAACTCTCACTACTTAAAATAATGATTTCCTCGTTAGGATTTCGCACACTCTTATACCTAGATAATCTGTCTAAGGTTCTATAAGGACTATTACTTGTAATACAATATCCCCCCGATTCTCTGGGAATCCCAAAAAAATCTTTTCCAAAGCAAAAATATGAATCTTTTTCATCATCTATCACTTTATCCCCAATTATCTCATCTAATATTTGATTACTCCCTTTATCAAACATTTCATATTTTTCTACAAAGCTTTTTAAAAGAATATATTTCTTTGAATCATGGTCTTCTATTTTTTCCATTCTATTTTTTACAATATTTATCCTCCTACTTATTAGAACTCTTTTATTAAATTCTTCACTTATTTCTCTTATATTCATAATAATTCCCCATCTCATTAAAAAAGCTAGTTATAAAACCAGCAACAATTATAACAAAGACTATTTATTTCATTTTTAAACTTTTTAAATAATCCTTTTTATCTATACTAATACGATAGCTCTCAATTGCTTTTTGTATTGTTTTATTATGAGTCCACACATCCAATTTCTTATTTTCTAAATATATTATAGTAGATTCATATTGCTTAGCTAACGAAGTAGCAAAATACCAAGCCCTCATCATATTAACATAGTATTCATTAGATTTAATATTAGCGACAATTTCTAAATAATCCTTTTTAAAATCTTCATCTAAATAATGTTGCATTAACATTCCAATACCAAAGCGAATAGTATAAGTGTTCTTAGAACTTATCCAATTCTTTATTTGCTCAATCAATTCATTATGATTCTTTTTAAACACTTTTGGCGACATTTGATCACATGTTGCCCAATTATCTACATAAGGCAAAAAATCATTAATATGTATTATACATTCATCATAATTATTAAAATTGGAAAGAATAAAAGCATGTAATTGATTTTCTTCAAAATATTTATGAGGCAATTCATTTAAAAAATTAGAGTAATCTCTTTCTTTAACTACTCTTTTAGCTAAAGCTCTAAGCTCAGGAGTACGTACTCCAATAACTTTATCAATATCAATATTCGGAATCAACTTAATTTGAAAATCACGATACTTTTTATCTTGAAGTTCAAATAATTCTTTTTCTATATTTATCATAAATAACACCCCATTTAAGATTTATTTTAAGATATTCCAATCTCTTTTCTATAATCACCAACCGATACTAAATTTTTACCAGTAGGAACTATATAATGATTAATAACTTTACATTTATATTTATCCATATCATTAATATAAACACCATTAAATGGATCTAATATCTCAGGCTTCTTATTACTTCTAAGAATAAAATAATTTGGACCATCAGGTTCTATTCCACAAACTATAATAAAATCCGTTTTTCCCTCTTTTAATATATTTAAAGCGGCAAGAAATATACAATAATCAAAGCAAACACCTCGAATATATGGATCATCACCTCTTGTAAATTCAAACAAAACTCTAATCATTTTTTCAAAGATAGTTTCTCCTTCTTCAAAGTGATAAAATTGTGCTTTTTTATATGGATAAATATAATCTATTAATCCTCTTTTACAATTATCATGTAAAATCAAACTTTCATCAAATAAGTCATCCCATTCTTCATATCCTTTTTTTCCTTCATTAAACAACTTATAAGATAAAGTATTAATATCTATTTCGCCATCTAAATAACTATTAATAATATTCATAATTTTTACATTATAACTATTATTTTCAACTATTCTATTAAGAAACTCAATTAAATATACTTGAGCATAATTTTCATTAGTTTCAATATTTTGTAATATTTCCGAAACATCTCCCGATATTAATTCTCCGTTTCTAAGTTTTATACAAATACTATCAAACAACTCTTTAGTTATATGCATTTTTTAACTCCCTTATTTATCAAACTCTTCTTTTACCACTTCTGTTATTTTCTTAATTTCTTCATAATTATTATTATCTCTAAAATTATTCTTTGCATATTCAAAAATAAGGCCAATATTATCAATCACATCTTCACAAATATCATTCATCCAATTATATCTTGGTAATATCCACACATGTAAATGTCTTTTTTCTTTCTCTTCAAAAACATATTCAAAACTATCACAAGTATTTTTTTCTCTTAGAATACTACTTGTTTTATTTACTATAGAAAACATTTCATTTCTCTCTTCTTCTGATAATTCACATAATTTTTCAACATGTCTTTTAGGAGAAACTATAAAAAAACCTTTTATAGGCAACTCCCAATCTTGTGACATAGTAAATCTTTCATTTTCATAAGCCATACCACAATCCAATTCAAACTCATGTTTACCATATGCACAACCAGGACACCCCTTATATACTATTTCTTTATTATTATAACTAATCATTAAAACCTTCCGTTCTTTATTAAACCAATTCTTTTTTTATACCTAACAATATATCAAAGATTTCTTTATCTTCAGGAACTATTTTATTATAATCAAAAACATCTATATCAATACTTTTTCTCCTACAATATTGTTTTTCAAATCTATTAATTATTATATCAACATTATCTTTATTAATAATATCTTTAAGTATACATTTAAAAGCTTTTAAATACTTCTTAGATAATAAGCAACTTATATACATATATTGTTGATAACCATCCATTACTAAAGTAGATTTCTTATAATAATCAATAATCATATCCTCGGTTATAATTCTAGGATTAACAACTATTATTTTATTAGTTCTATAAATCCCTTTATTCCCATCAACTAAAATAACCTCAGCATCATTAGGTATTATAACATCATAAACAGTATCTCCTCTAAAAATAAAACCTAATATTTTATCTTCAGTAGAAAAATTAAATCCTCCCATATCTTCTGGATTTTGTTTTGAAGGATTCCACTTGTCAGCAATTATTTCTTTATTAATTTCAAAAAGTTGGCCATTAGCCTTAGACTTTAATCCATCCATAACCCTTATATACTTACTCATATCATCACCTTCAAACAAATCACCAAACAAATGGTATCAATTTATATTTAACCTTCTTTTTATAATCTTTATATCCTTTAAGATTTTTTTCTAAAACAATCTCTTCATTTTTAATCCTTATTACTATTATAAAAGGATATACTAAAAAAATAATAAATGAGATAAACGATCCTAAGACAAGTGGCATAGATAGGAATAAAACTAATGTAATAGCATACATAGGATGCCTTACTATACCATATAAACCAGTATCTACAAGCTTTTGATTTTTCTCAACTTCTATAGTCCTTAAAAGATAAGAATTTTCTCTTAATACTTCAGCATATAAAATATAAGATATTAAAAAGGTAACAACCCCTATCCAAGAAATATAATTTGGTAAAACAAACCAAGAAAAGCGATAGTTTAATCCTGCTAATATGAATCCACTAATAAACATTATCCCACTTATAATAATAACCACTTTTTGTTCATTATTTTTCTCTTTATTATTAAGTCTCCTTCTTAGCAATTCAGGATTTTTAATAATCATAACTATTCCTGCTATAAACATAGGTATAAATAATATAGCCATCAATACCCAACCTTGCTTATATTTAAGAGTCCCAGGAATAAACAATAAGAAACCAACAATCAAAAGACCTAAAATATACTTTACTATTGCTTCAATAAATAATTTAAAACTCATAAATATCCTCAATTCTTTAATATCATTATTGTAAATGACTATCTAATATAATAGAAAGCAATTCCTCAGTAATAACAAAACCATTGTTAATTATTTCCAAAGCTATAGACAATGTTTGATCATTAAAATCATTTTTAAAAAGATTAATTATTTCTACTATAGCATCTTTATTCTTTTCCATATCGCTATAAACCATACTATAGAATTTTTTTTCTGATATTTGTTCATTCTTGAAATCTCCATAACTTATAATAAGAAATAAAGTATTAAAATCACTTCTTGTATATTGTTTAATAGTTTCACGATTCTTTTCACTTATAGGAACTCTTATAAAATTTACTTTAGTAGTTCCTCCTCCAATTCTTTCAAAAGCATTTTTTTCAATATAACATTCATCATTCCCAACGGTCGTCTTCAACTGATGCATTAAACCTTTTTTTCTTAAACTTTGATAGTCAGAATCTCTTAATAGCCTAATTAGATTAGCAACTTTTTTTTGAGCTTCATCTCCCCTACCACTTCGAGCATTCCTTGTTCTATTCTTTGAATCATCAATATGTTTAGCATATATTATTAGATTTACACTAGCATCAATTACATCACTTTCTTTTTCCCCATTTTCTAAATCTCTAATAACCCCTACTTGCATTCTAACAGCATCTGTTAATTCATCAACTGTTTTCTGGTATTCTTGCTTTTCATCCTGATCGACATTTTCATCATCTATAATAGCCAAACCATCGCAAACATCATTATAGTCAGCAATTATCTTACACACAATAGCATACTTTCTCAAGGTTTCAATAGGCATATTAAACATATTTGCCATCGCATCATCATTATTGCCAGCTAAAACATCTTTATAATAAAATTCGAGTCCCTTAGGTATTTCATTTTTATATTGATATATTAAACTTTTTATTTCTTCTAAAAAATTCTCATCCATCTTATTATACCTTTCTATAATTAATCTTTTCCATTACTATCATAACAGATTTATTATAACATACAAAAACGGATTTTCATCCGTTAGTATACACAATATTACATATAAATCTCAGTATCATAATCTGTTCATCATCTTCACCAAAAATACCAAACTTATAAGTTCTCCATTCCATATTTTTCGGACAATTCATCCCAAAAAGCACCAATTGCTTTATACTGTTCATTATTAATTGTTGAAAATACTCTACTTATTCCAATAAATTTCATATTTATCACCCTCAAGTATCTTGATGTTTTATAATGTATGATCGTATATTTAGGAAATATATATTTAACATTATTATTTTTTAGAGACTTTTTCTCTACTTATTTCGTAATCTGCTAACAAATTCTCTTTAGCATATTTAGTTAGTAGATTTCTTTCCCAAATAACCATACATCTCCCTGTATTCCACTCATTTGATCCAATAAACCAATTATTTTTATCAGCATATCCATCATATGATGGTATTGTTGTTACAGTGATATTTGGATACTTTTTTTTAAATGCAAGGCTACATCTCATTAAATGATACTCTCCTGTAATAATTGATAAGTTTTCTATATTTTTATTTTCTCTATGTATTATTTTCATTGCATTATCAATGTTTTCGAATGTATTTTGAGATTGCTCTTCCATATAAATATGCGTTTCTGGTATTCCAGCGTTTAGTATAATTTTTTTCATTCTACTAGCTTCTGATTCTTTGCTATTATCAGTATTACTGATTCCTGCTGTACCACCACACAGAACTATTTTAGTAAATCTTCCTTCTTTATACTTTTCGATAACTGTTTTTGCTCTCTCATTTATTTGATTGCTATTACCGAAAACAATACACCACTCATTATAATTACCGTCATCACTCAAATTACCATAGACCACATCAGTTATAAATGCATCGTCATAAATAGATTCAGCAGGCTCTTTAATCTTTAAGTTTTCTACTTCTAATTCACTCAATTTCATAAATTATCCCCTTTCAAGTACTGTGATACTTTCGCAATGGGTTGTATCAGTATCAGTGCTAAGTGCTCTATCCTTGTTTCAGTATTGGGAATACTTCCTAGTTATGAAACTACTAACCTAGTTTTAGATCACAGAATATGTTTCTCAGTACCACTTTTATTTTAGATTCCCTAAATCATAATTATATTTATCTTTATCAAAATTATTTAAATCATACGTATAATCAACTGGTGGCGCTTCTGATGGCCATGTTTCAGAAATAATTATACTAGTACCTTCAATTTTTATAGACCAAAGAGCCTCTCTATTTTGTCCTTTATAGGCATCTAATAGAAAACCATTTATATATAATTTAGTAACAGCATTATGATGAACATATGTACCCTTCAAATCATAAAATGGTTCAAAGTCATGAAATAAAACGTAAGATTTGTTGTTTATTGATATATTTCTAATTTTTACTCTGCTCGCATTATCAATTCCTTTTTCTTTACATAAACCATACACATCTAATTCTGTTTTATTTGTCATATCTAATTCACAAATTTCTTTTTTTTCTGGTTCATCTACTGATTTATTATCAATACATTTTTCACATGTTGGACATTTACAATTTTGTTTAATAGATTCTTCTTTATTTAAAAATATATCATAACAAATAAATCCTAATGCAATTACTAATATTATGCTTAACATAATTATAATAAAATTTTTAACTTTTCCACTTTTTTCTATATTATTCATTTTCATTCTCCTTTTTAGTCTTCCTTTTATCTAATTTTTATGTTCATGGGTCTTTGCATTCCTAAAACCAACAATCAATCAACCTTGTCTATGGTTATTTGCATAGTGCTTTTTTCAATAATATCAATCATTTAACTTCATTTACCACATGATTAATCTTTTCTAATGCTATCTCCTTTATTTCTTTTGGATAAACAGGAATATTATCTAACTCATTTAAATCAATCCAATTAAAAGTTGCCCAATTTCCTTCTTTACCATAGAAAGATTTTTCTTTTATTTCTTCACTATAAGTTGCTTTATAAATAACATTAATGAATTGAGTTTTTTCCTCCAAATCAAGTAAAAATTCTTCACTGATTCCAACAAACTCAAATTCTAGTTTCCATCCCAATTCCTCATAAATTTCTCTTTCTATCGCATCTTTTGTTTGCTCTAATTGTTTAACCTTACCACCAGGTAACATATATACTTTTCTTTTTAACGGATGAAATAATAATATTTTTGTTTTAGAACTATCATATATAATTGCTGAAGTTCTTAACAAAAATTCTACATTTGTTTCATTGTCTTTAAATCTTACATCTTTCATAATTATTTCCTTTCTAATATACAGACACTTTCGCAATGCCCTGCCCTGGGGCGAAGAATATATTGTCTAGGCCTGTACTAGGGCAACAGAACATGTTCTTAAACTCCTAGAACCAGTCTGGTTCTAGGGTTAAGATTATGTCAAAATTGTTGTTATAATTAATTATTGCTATTTTTATTTATAATTAAATTCTTCTTTCATCATTTGATAAATTTTTATTCTTTCTTCCTTTGTAAATATATCTTTTTGACTTTTAAATTTGCTTAAAGACCATTTCCAAAAATTATATCCAAAATGTTTATCTTTATAAATCTTGTTAAATATTTTTAATTCATTTTTATATCTAGGTATAAAATGAAAATGTACATGTGGTTTTTCATTATCTCTATAAGCATTATTCATTAAACATGCAAAGTTAAACATGGTAGCATTAAATATTTTTTTGCATACTCTTTCCAATTCTTTTTCTAATTTTCCTAATTCTTTCCAGTCTTCATCAGATAATTCACTTAATTGTTCTTTATCACAAGATATAATGCAATCACCAACAAATTCTTGGCACCAATCTACAAATACAATAGTCCAATTATTACCTTCATATATATTCATATCCTACTTCCTTTCTAAAACCATAACTGTCTCAACATGGCTAGACCGTGGGTCTTTGCTATGTCATTTTTTATATGTCCATGGGCCTTTGCATAATCATCACGCACAATCTACCAACCTTGTATGTGTGATTTTTGCATAGTTATTATCCATATTTTATTAAATCATTTTTGATGAATGCCGTTCTCACCTAAAAGTCCGTCGTTCTTTTAAATTGAATTTTGACTTTTCTCATTTTCAAAATTAATTAAACGAAGTAATTTATTCCAATTATTACCAACAGTGTTTATTTTAATTCCCTTTTCTCTTAGTTCTCTCAATTCAAGAAGAAATGCATTAAAGTCAAATTCTTTTGAAATTCTTCCTTCGACTGAGGTAAAAGCTGGAGACTCATTTACATGCTTTATTATATGTTCAATTAAGGTATTAATTCTTCCCTCAACTTTTGATTTAGTTATACCCATTTGTGTTGGGTTATTATTTAAAACATCATAAAGTTCAATGACTGTATCCTTACTTAATCTACAACTTAATTCTGTTATAGCTGCTTTTTTATCTGTTAGAAGACATATATCTTCAATTTCTTTTAGTACGCTTAGTGTATATTCAGGATCGGCAGAATCCTGAAAAGTATCTTGGATTCCAATAATATTCAAGTTTTCTATACCATATATTATTGATAAAAATCTAGTCTTTCTATCAGCATATTTTGGATTAGTGATATAAAATTCATTCCAACATAATGGAATATTAGCTTTTAAAGATTCTTTGCAATTTTTTAAAATCTCTTTACCATAATTCTCACCAAAGATGCTTATCCAAAAATCTTCTATAGCCATTCCATCTTTACTCTTTACATCTTTTCTTTCAAATATGGAATTTAATACATCTATTCTTGCTATAGCGTCTCCATATCTTGAAGTAAGTTCCGAAATATAGTATCTAATAATAAATGTTAATTCTTCTTTATTTAAACTTTTAAAAATTTCAGGGAAATGATCACCAAATACAACTGCTGAATCAATTATTACCTTTTTTCCTTTTTCTCTTGCTAGTTGAACAATACTATCTAGATAAGAAAAATCAAATTTAACATCTCCATCACTTGTTTTAATTATACTTTGCATATTAGCAGCATTTTCTGTACTAAACGAATCATATTCATCTATCTCAGAATCAATTTGAATTAATTGATCAATTGTAATACTTTGCATAATATATAAATCTGGAATAGGAGAACCTGTTGATGGCATAGTGTCTTTTTTCCATTTTTCTTTTAATTTAGTAAGTTCTACTTCAAATTCTGCTAGCGATTTGTTGCTTTTTTGATAACTATGAAGCAATAAAAGTGCTTCTGCTAATTGATAATTTATAAAGGTCCCTGTATTCATATCCTACTTCCTTTCTAAAGCCATAACTGTCTCAACATGGCTAGACCGTGGTTTTTTGCGTAGTCATTATTTCTTTTTAATTGGATGTCTTATTACAGTCTTTAATTTGTTTTCATCACATTTTCTTGGATCACTTAAATATATTTCATGATGAAATCTTTTATCTGTTATATCTAAAACATAACCATTTTCTTCCATATATTTATGCATTAGTTCAACTGTAGCAGGTTCATTATCATATGAACCTACATGCATACATTGAACACATATTCCTTCATCATAAGTTAAGAATTCTACTTTAGAAAAATCTTGTTTTTTCTTTTTTGTAGCTTCTTCAATTGCCCAATCAAAATCTTTTTTAGTTACAAAATCTGGTAATCGAATGATTGAAATAAAATTCAATTCTTCTTTTTGATTATAATCTATTCCAACTCTACCATCTTGCCACCAAAATCCTTCTAGTGGAGGAACAACATATTCAAAATAACCATCTATTTTATGAGTACCTTTGTAACTCATTTTAATTGTAAAAGCTATACCATATAATAAACCAATAGTTTTTTTATATTCACCCTCTTCATCGTTAGGATTACCTTTACCTCTTACAGCTATGTAATTCATTTTAGGAATTTTTACTATACTTGGTTTATTCTTAGGCATATAAAATTCTTTATATTCTTTTTTATAATCAAAAGCCATAATTTTTATCTCCTTTCAAGTACCGTGATACTCTCGCAATGGGTGGATACCTATTTAGAAATAGGTCATCTAACCATGTTTCATATTTAAAAACATATTCCTATACATAAAACTACCTATGTTGATTGCGTATTAGGAACATATGCTTTTTTTCATCTCTAGTTACATTATATCATACAAAAAGCAGATCTTTCATCTGCTTGAGTGTTCATAAAAACCAAAACAATCAGAACCTCTTAATATCTTAATAGTGCGATTAGTCTAATTATCTAGTTTTACTATAAAAATCAACACCTGAATATGTACCATCTTTATTTAATCTTCTGTTAGGAATAGTACCATCTTTTTTGAATCCTGCCTTTTCCATTACTCTTGATGATTGTTTATTTAATTCATTGCATGTACATTCAACCAAATAATAACCACTATCTAGTAAATAATCTGATATAGCAGTTAAAGCTTCTGAAGCATAACCTTTGCCCCAATAATCATATCTAATTACATAACCAACATCACAATAATTATGCTTTTTAACAACAGTATTTACTGATATATTTCCTAGTGTTTCATTATTTTCTTTTAAAACAATTGCCCATTTTTCACATTTATCTGTTTCTACATCTTTCATACAATTCCTTATATATTCTAATTCTTGTTCAACAGTCAAA
Organism: uncultured Bacillota bacterium; assembly: GCA_946611635.1. Classification (GTDB taxonomy): domain Bacteria; phylum Bacillota_I; class Bacilli_A; order RF39; family UBA660; genus Coprovivens. Next base: position 17,141 of record CAMODW010000027.1, read on the forward strand.
TCTGGGAAAGGAATATACTTATGCAATCTATCATCATGGAGTATTTCATAAAAAGCATCTATATCACTTTCATTATATCTTCGTAATATTAATCTTTTTGTTTCTAATTTTGGACTTAACATCTACATCACCCTAACTCTATTATATCATTTTTTTTCATTTTTAATTACATCGTAATATTACTATTATACGAACATTTTTATGTTAAAAATTTTTTTCCTTTTTCTTTATTAGCAATGACCTATTCCCTATAACGTGCTTAGATACAAAAAATCCCTTTTTTAGTTATTAATAGCTAAAAAAGGGATTATAATTATTTTCTAAAAATACATTTTTTTCTTATTTTTCAATAGTTTTACGACATAGTACTGATACAGTTTCAACATGATGTGTATAAGGGAACATGTCTAAACCTTTAATAGTTTTTATATCATATACTTCTTGTAAATCTAATAAATCTCTTGCTAATGTCATCGGATCACAAGATACATAGATAATTTTCTTTGCTTTAAAACTAATAATTGTTTGTTTAGTAATAGAGTCTAACCCAGCTCTAGGAGGATCAACTATTATAGTATCTATATCATCTTTTATTTTGGCTATATTTTTAGAAACATCACCTAACATATAATAGATATTATCTCTTTTATTTATTTTGGCATTAGTAATAGCATTTAATATCGCATTCTTAACTATTTCTATTCCATAAGCTTTCTTTGCCTTCTTAGTAGCCACAATACCTAAAGTACCTACACCACAATACAAATCTAAGATAGTATCATCTACACCTATTTCTTCTTCTACTAGCTTAAATAGTTTTGAACAAACACTTCTATTTACTTGAAAAAAAGAATCATATGATACTTGAAATAACATTTTATTAATCATTTCTACAAATAAAGTATCACCTACAAGAGATTTATCATTTAATACTATTCCTACTATTTTATGCCTATTTTTCAAATAATCAATATCAGGATTTACCATATCTTTAGATTTAATCCATATTAATAATTCTTTATTATAATTAGATTTAATAGTTACTTCACCATTTTTTATATTTAAATAATTAATATCTTTTATAAAACTATTAATGGCTTCTTCAGCCAACAAACAATGATCTATTTGTACTAAAAAGTGAGTATTATCCTCATAATAACCATACTTAGAATTAACTACTTTTAAAGTTATTTTATTACGATAGTTTAATTCATTATCCGATGATATTATTTCAATATCTTTTTTTACATGTGCATACTTATTAATAATAGATTCTAATTTTTCCTTCTTATATTTTAAAGTATCTTTATAAGAAGAATGTAATAATTCACATCCTCCACATATACCAAAATAAGGACATAATCCTTCTATTCTCTTCTCACTCTTTTTTATATATTTTCTTACTTTAGCTTCATTATATTTTTTAGCTTCTTTTATAATCTCTAATTCTACAACTTCTCCAGGTAAAGTATTAGGAACAAAAGTAATCTTGTTATTAACATAACAAATACCTCTTCCCTTATTATCTAATTTTTCTATATTATACATTTCTTTCCTTCTTCATTCTTCTTACTATTAAATAATTTGAAAAATCTATCTTATTAAGAGTTTCTTTCATATCTTTTATATTATCCTTTTTTATATCTTCTAAAGTATCTACATAATCTAAATCATATTCCAAATAATTCTCTAACCAAGAATTAATTTGAAAACCTGCTTTTTCTTCTTTATTAATAAAAGATAATATTAAATTATTTCTTATTATTTCAAACAATTCTTTATCATAATCA
>CAMODW010000028.1 GCA_946611635.1 uncultured Bacillota bacterium
AACTATTATTCCTGAATTATCTAATATATTTCAAATATTCTATTTACCATTTTTTATTCTTTTCTTTTCTCAATACGAAGATGATAAAATAAGTGAAAATTATATTTTATTAATATCTTTTATATTTTTAAATACTATTGTCATACCATATCTTTTTGGCTTTGGTTTTAATATATCCGAGTATTATATTAATAAAGAAGGTTTTATAGGTTTATATAATGGTGGTAATGAAATAAGTGCTATTTTATTATGTCTATTCCCTATATCTTTAACTTATCTGAAAGATAAAAGTATATTCTTAAAAATATTATTTATTATAGAATACTTAATATGTGCAATAATAATTGGCACCAAAGTGCTTTTTTTAGGAACTATCATAGTATGTGTATATCTTGTTACTAAATCATTACTTATTCACAAGAAGATTAATGGTAAATTTATTATTATTTCCATCATAGTTCTTCTATTAATAGCTTCGTTATTACCTTTAACACCAATATATAAAAACTATATAACAAGTGTTAATTACTATAATGTAGATTCTTTAGATGACATATTTGAAAAAGATAATATAGACAACATAGTATTTAGCAGACGATTATATAGCGCTAAAGTAATAGATAAAGAATATCAAAAATCTTCTTTTATCACTAAACTATTTGGAGTAGGACGTTATAAAATACTAAGTTTAAAGGAAGTAGAAATAGACTTCTTTGATATATTTTATAGTATAGGTATTATAGGTATTATTTACTATATAGTATTATTATTTAATATTATAAAAGAAACAAGATTATACGGAATGTATAAAGTTATCTTTTGCTTAATGTTATTTATTTCTTGTTTTTCAGGTCATATTCTCTTCAAACCACAAGTTTCTATTTATCTTTCTTTATTATTCTTCTTGAATAAATATGATAAAGATTATAAAAAGAAAAGAATATTACTAGTATCAAATATGTATCCTTCCTCAAAAAATAAGCACTATGGTTCATTCGTAAAGAATGTATATAATTTGTTAAATGATAATGATTACATAATGTCAAAGTGTACAATTACAAAACATAATAATAAAATAATTAAGCTGTTTGCTTATATAAAGTTATACTCTTTAACTATTTTTAAAGGTATATTTGGTTGTTACGACTATATTTATATTCATTTTGTTTCTCATTCATCATTAGGAGGAATAATAGTTAAAAAGATAAAACCAAATATAAAATTAGTATTAAATGCACATGGTAATGACATAGTAGCAGATTATGACTTTGAAGAAAAAAATATCCTAAGAAGTAAGAAATATCTAAAAGAAGCAGATATAGTAGTAGTACCATCTAATTATTTTGCTAAAGTAGTAAAAAATACTTATAAAATAGATCCTAAAAAAATATTCATATATCCATCAGGCGGAGTAGATACTAAAAAATTTAAAGTTATACCTTCTCACGAAGCAAAAGAAAAAAGTGGACTAGATATAAAAAATTCATATATAGGTTATATATCTCGTATAGAAAAGAATAAAGGATATGACACTTTTGTTAAAGCAATAAATGAACTTGTAAATATTAAAAAAATTAAAAAGTATAAATATATTATCGTAGGATCAGGATTAGAAAATGATAAGTTAATAAATCTAATAACTAAGTATAAATTAGAAAAGTACATAGAAATTAAAAACTTTTTATCTCAAGATGAATTAGTATATATTTATAATTCTTTAGATATATTTATATTTCCAACGTATAGAAAAAGTGATTCATTAGGACTAGTAGGTTTAGAAGCTATGGCATGTGAGGTCCCATTAATTGCCGCTAATAATTATGGACCTACTGATTATATAAAAGATGGAATAAATGGCTTCTTCTTTAAACCTAAAGATTATAAAGATTTAGTATCACAAATAATTAAAGTTTCAAAATTAAAAAATAAGAAAGAATTATTAAAAGAAGAAAGAAATACAGCATTAGAATATGATGTTACCAATACCAAAAACAAAATTATCGAAGTATTTAAATAAAAACAGTATAAAAATTGTACACATATTATAATAGTTGTCAATTAGATAAAATTATCAGACTAGGTAATAAATAAAATAGATAATACATCTATTTTATTTTTTGGGGTTATGTTATAATTAATACACAATAAAAAGGAATGATATTATGCAAACAACTTACATATTTGGACATAAAATCCCTGATACTGACTCAGTATGTGCCAGTATTTCTTTATCTTATTTAAAAAATAAACTAGGATACAAAACAGAACCTAGAGTATTAGGAAATCTTAATAGAGAATCTAAATTTGTATTAGATTATTTTAATATTCAAGAGCCAAAATTTCTTAATGACGTAAAGGTTCGTATAAAAAATATGCACTATAATAAAGCAGCTTATGTAAGTGAAAATACATCCATATTTGAATCTTATAAAAAAATGGAAGAACTAGGTGTTACTGGCTTGCCATTAACTGATAGTAACAATAAATTAACAGGTTATGTAAACGTAAAAGAAATATCTAAATTTCTAATAGATGGCGATGCTGAAACACTAGAAAGTTCATATTCTAGTTTATTATTTACTTTAAAAGGAAAAGAAATACTACATTTTTCAGATGAAATAAAAGGAAATATTCTTATAGCTTCCTATAAGAGTAAAACATTTATAGATACAGTTAATCTAACTCAAGATGATATTCTAATAGTTGGAGATCGTTATAAGATAATGGAATATGCTGTTAAATCTTCTATAAAACTATTAATATTAGTTAATAATGGTATATTACCAAATGAGTTGCTAGAATTAGCTAAAAATAAAAAGATAAATGTAATATCTACTCCATATGATACATTTAAAAGTTCTAACTTAGTTAGATTAAGTAACAATGTAAAAAGAATTAATATTAATGATAAACCAATATCTTTTCTAGTATCAGATTATCGTAACGATTTTGTTGATATTACTAATAAATATGGTCATACAAACTATCCAGTAATAGATAAAAAAAATAACTGCTTAGGTATGGCTCGTTTAGTAGATATTAATACATTTCAAAAACAAAAAGTCATCTTAGTAGATCATAATCAACCATCGCAAAGCGTAGATGGTTTAGAAGAAGCAGAAATAGTAGAAATAATCGATCATCATAATTTAAGTACATTAATGACAGCCACCCCAATTAGTTTTAGAATCTCTCCAGTTGGTTGTACTTGTACATTATTATACAAAATATATAAAGAGTCTCACGTTGAAATTCCTAAGAATATAGCAGGTATAATGTTATCTGCAATAATATCAGATACTCTCTTATTTAAATCTCCTACAACGACTAAAGAAGATATTGAAATTGCTAAAGAACTAGCTAAAATAGCTGAACTTGATGTTCACAAATATGGAAGAAAAATGTTTGAAGCATCAACTTCAGTTGCTAATATGTCTGTTGAAGAAATAATTCATTCTGATATGAAAACCTTTAAATTTGATAAGATTAATATGGTAATAGGTCAAACTAATACAATGGATTTCAAAGAAATAGCTAAAAAAGAAAAAGAATTTGTAGCAAGCTTAAATTCTATATGTAATATAGGCAACGCTAATATAGCATTATTATTTGTAACAGATATTATAAAAAATGGTTCATATATTTATTTTAATGAAGAAAGTAAGAACTTATTACAAGAAGCTTATGGAATAGATGATTTAAACCAAGGTTATTATTTAGATGGAGTAGTATCACGTAAGAAACAAATGTTACCTCCATTAATAGAAGTAATAGAAAGATAAAGACTTAAAAGAAGGTGGGAAATGAAAGCATTAATTACAGGAGCATCATCTGGTATAGGAAAAGATATGTCTATTTATCTAAGCGAACTAGGTTATGATGTTATACTAGTTAGTAGAGATAAAAACAAATTAGAAGAAACAAAAAAACTATGTAAAACTAAAGCAGATATAATTCCTATAGATTTAAGTGTTAAAGAAAATGCCTTTAAATTATATGATCAGGTAAAAGATGAAAACATAGATTTATTAATAAATGGTGCTGGATTTGGTTTGTTTGGTAATACTTGGGAAACAGATTTAGGAAAAGAACTAAAAATGATAGAACTAAATATTACTTCTTTACACATTCTTACTAAACTTTTTCTTCAAGACTTTGTAAAAAAAGACAAAGGACGTATACTAAATATAGCAAGTAGTGCAGGCTTTCTATCAGGGCCTTACTTAAATACTTATTACGCTACTAAGAATTATGTAACTAAATGGACTATGGCTATATACGAAGAATTAAGAAGAAAAAAAAGCAAAGTTCACATTAGTGTACTATGCCCAGGACCAGTAGATACTAATTTTAATAAAGTAGCTGGCGGATCATTTACTGTTAAAGCTCTTAATAGTAATTATGTAGCACACTATGCTATAGATAAATGCTTAAAAAACAAATTATTAATTGTACCTGGTCTAAGTGTTAAATTAGGAATATTCTTTAACAAGTTTTTACCTTATAAAACATCATTAAAAGTAGTGTATAATATTCAACAAGGAAAAACGAGAAAGAAGGATTAGAATGTTAGGGTATTTATTAAAAAATCTACCATCGCAATACCTATTTGCTGGATATCTTGTAAGAAAAGGCTTATCTTCTTCTACCGTAGAAGTTGATGGTAAAACAATGTATGATGCGTATTTATATACATATATAGAAAACAATTTAACTTTGTTACTACAAATGGAAGATGGAACATATAAAGATATTGCTAGCGGAATAAAATTACCTGAAATAATCGAAGATGATATAATCAGCGAACATCTAGAAAGAGCAGAATACATAGACATGGAAGATTATGGCGAATACAATAAAAAAGATCCAATTGGTGTCTATGGCTTACATTCTTTTGAAGCAATGATAAAACTAGAAGAAGCGGATACTTCTATCGAAGAACAAACAGTTAAAATAGGAGCTTTAAAAGGGATAAGTCTTAAAAGATCATATACTGGCATGGAAGCTCTTGGTGTAGTAGGAAGATTTAATAGCAGAAACAAACTAGATAGTAAACAATTTTGTGTCCCTGCTATAAAAAAAGATGCTAATGATAGTATTGAATCTCCAATTGGGGATAGAGAAGCCTATCATGAATTAATAAAAGATAAATCATCAGATCAAATAGTCCAATTATTATATAATATTTCTAAAGAACTAGATAGTGTAGGTAATAAAAAATATGAATCTTTAGGATTATAAAAAGTATTATGAATTACATAATACTTTTTTTGTTTATATCCTTTTACTTATTAACAACTAATTTAGAAAAGACATTACCCAGTTTATCATTTATTACTAAGTCTGCTCTAGAATCATAAGGTGTACTATCTTTATTAATAATTACTATCTTATCTCCTCTAAAATAATTAATAAAAGAAGCAGCAGGATAAACAGCTAAAGAAGTACCTCCTATAATAAGTAAATCTGCTTCACTTATTACTTTAATTGTCTCCCTTACGACCTCATCATCTAAACCTTCTTCATACAATACAACATCCGGTTTTATCAAACCGCCACAATCACATCTAGGAACATCTTTATTATTAAATATATATTTTGCATCATAAAACTTATTACATTTCATACAATAATTTCTATAGATAGTTCCATGCAATAATAAAACCTTTTTACTTCCAGCTTTTTCATGTAATCCATCAATATTTTGTGTAACAATAGCTTTTAATTTACCTTTATCTTCTAATAACTTTAAAAAAATATGAGTAATATTTGGTTCAATATTCAAAGTATTTAATTTATCACGATAAAACTTATAAAACTCTTCTGTCTTATTCATAAAGAAAGTATGTGATAGTATCATTTCCGGAGGATAATCATATTTTTCATTGTATAAACCATCAACACTTCTAAAATCCTTTATACCTGATTCAGTACTAACTCCAGCTCCACCAAAGAAGACAATATTATTAGATTTATCAATCATTTCTTGTAACTTTTCAATTTTATTCATACTTATCACCAATTATATTATATAATAATTATTATAAGGAGTGTTAGTATGAAAAAAATAATAAATCATATATTAACAGATATTTTAATCTTCTCAGTTATAGTACTTACAGTTATAGTACTAGGCAGAAATATCTTATCTAATGATAATATTTATAACTTAGTAAAAGATAGTATAAGTGAAAAAGGAAGTACCAATAATATAGAAGAAGGAATATTAAAAGATTTTATTAACGAAGAAGATTCTGAAGAAATAATAAAATACATTAACGAAAATGAATTTGATGAAGAAATGGGCAATATAATATCTTCTTACTTTAGATATACATCTGGTATATCAGACCAAAAACCAGATACATCTAGATTTGAAGAAATAATCCAAGAGTCAATTAATAAATATGAAAAAGAAACAGGAAAAAAAGTAGATAGAAAAAGAATAAATAAAGCTTTAGATGCTATGGATAAAGTATTAGAAGAAACTACGCCATCTAAAATAGATAAAAGAATAAAAATATTCTTTAATATGATATACTCAGATACATTATTAATAATAACTATAAATCTAATATTAATTTTATTAGCTTTAATATATATAGTAAATAGAAGTGTTATTTCAGTAGTAAAATCCTCTGCTATAGCAACATCTATAAATACTTTCTTCCTATTTATTTTAAGTTTTGTAATTAGTAGCATTAATACCGAAACATCTATAAATGCTATTAAATATTCTATTAAACTAAGTAGAAATACAGCAATAATATATTTACTTTTAAGCATAATACTTATCACTATTTTATTTATAAACAGAAATAATAAAAAAATCTTGAAAAAAGAAATAATTAAAGATAAAAAGGAAGAAACTGAAGATTAAATTCTTCATATTCTTCCTTTTTTCTATAAATATTATACTATAAATAAGCAAGAATAACAATCCTTGTAATTACAAGCAATACAAGTATAATTTTATTTAGGTGGTTTAGTGTGTTAAAAGAAAAAGAATTAAAAAAAGAAAAAGAATATCTAAATAAGACTCTAGATATCATAAAAAGTAAGTTAGATAATTTGAAAATTGATATTTCCAACTATGATGAAAGACTTAATGAATTTAGACATTATGTATGGGTAGATTGTAAAGCTTTAATGACTAGTGATGATATTGATAGACAATTTGAATTTTCAGCTTTGCTTAGGGAACAAAAAGAAAAAGAGTATAATTTAGATAGTAAAGTAATTAAAAAAAGAAAACTTGTTAAATCTTATGATAGTCCTTATTTTGGTAAGATAGTATTTAATGATGAAGATATATATATAGGATCATCACAAATAAATAAAGATTTGGATATAGTAGTTTACGACTGGCGTGCTCCAATATCATCAATGTTTTATGACTTTGGTCTTGGTAAAGGTCAGTATATAGTAAATGATAATAGAACAATCAGTGGAAATATCAGCCAAAAAAGACAATTTGTAATAGAAAAAAGTAAGTTAGTTTCAGCCATTGAAAATGAGCAAATTATCGAAGATGAACTCCTTCAAGAGATACTATCTAGAGAAACAACCGATAAAATGACAAATATTATTAATACTATCCAAAAAGAACAAAATCAGGTAATTAGGAATTTAAAAGATAAAATAGTTATTACAGAAGGAGTAGCAGGTTCTGGTAAAACCGAAATAGCACTTCATAGAATAGCTTATCTTTTATATCATAAAGAAGAATATAATAGTGGAAATATTTTAATATTTTCACCTAATAATACTTTTACCGATTATATATCTAATGTTCTTCCTGAATTATCAGAAGAAAATGTTTTATGTACAACCCTTTCCATATTTGCCAAAAGCTATATCAATCAAGATATAGAAACATACAGTGAATTTTTAGATAGAGTACATAATAATAAAATTGAAATTGATGAATTTTCATCTGATATTAAAGAAAGATTAGATATTTTTATAAATGATTACATATCTAAAATAACATTTACTAATGGTATTGCTCTTAATAATAAAAAGTATTCTAAAAATGAACTAACAGAATTATTAAATAAATATGAAAAATTAAATATTATGGAGAAACTAAATAGAATAAGTGAATACTTAGTAGGGAATGCCCATATTAAGAGAAAATACCTCAAATCTATAAGAAACAAACTAATTACTATACTTAATAAAAGTATAAACTCTCAAGATGTTTATAATAAATTCTTACAAGAAAATAATAAAAAACCAATAGATAATTTTGTTAGATATGAACATATAACACCATACTTATATACTATATTTTCATTAAACGATTATCCAGAAAGTGGAGGTATTAAACATATTGTTATTGATGAAGCTCAAGATTATTCTTTATTCCAAATATATTTATTAAAAAAAATATTTATTGGATCTTCATTTACAATACTTGGAGATATAAATCAAAATTTAAATCCTTATCTAAATTACAAATCTTTAAAAGATTATTCAAAAGAATTTACTAAATCTAGTTATTATAAACTTGATAAAGCTTATAGAAGTACTAAAAATATAATGGACTATGCTTCAAAAATATTAAATATAAGTATTAATTGTTTTAGGCACAATGGTAATGAAATAATAGAAAGAAAAATAGATAATAATATTAAAACCACTATTATTAAAGATGTTAAATCATTTAATGATAAAAGAGCAGCAATAGTAACCAGTTCTAGAGAAGAAAGTGAATATCTATATAATTTATTAAAAGAAGAACTAAATGTTTCTTCCCCAATAATGGATACCAATAATACTAATATAATAATTTTACCTGTATATATTGCTAAAGGATTAGAATTTGATAGTGTCATAGTTTATGATTCTAATACGTTTAGTAAAAGACTTTTGTATGTAGCAGTTACAAGAGCTCAAAATAATCTAATAATATATAAATAAAAAAACATTTTCTATTAAGAAAATGTTTTATTTTTTTGTCCATTTCCAATTTACTATTTCTGGCATATCAACACCATACTCTTTAATATATTCCTTATGTTCAACTAATTTATCTTGCATCAAATTAATTAAATAAGTTCCCTTACTACCAAGGTTTGGAAGAATTTTACAAGCTTCAATAACTAAATGGAATCTATCAATTTCATTTTGAACTCTCATATCAAATGCTGTTGTAATTGAACCTTCTTCCATATAACCTTTAACAACAATATTTCTATTATATCTTTCATATAATAATTCATGTATCAATGATGGATAGCCATGGAAATTAAAGATAATAGGTCTTTTCTTAGTAAATAAAGCATCATATTCATCATCAGATAAACCATGAGGATGTTTTTTATCTGATTGTAATTTAAATAAATCAACTACATTTATAAACCTAACTTTAACCTTAGGTAAATATTCATTAATTATAGATGTTGCAGCTAAAGCTTCTAGAGTAGGAGTTTCTCCGCAACAAGCCATAATTAAATCGGGTTCACTATCTTGATCATTTGAAGCAAAATTCCAAATACCAAGACCTTTGGTACAATGTTTAATAGCTTGTTCTTTATTTAACCATTGAGGTCTTAAATGTTTTGAAGTAACTAAAACATTTATATAATTCTTAGTTTTTAAACAATGCTCAAAACAAGAAAGTAGAGTGTTAGTATCAGGAGGTAAATACATACGGACTGTATCTGCTTTTTTAGTAACCATATGGTTAAGGAATCCAGGGTCTTGATGAGTATACCCATTATGATCTTGTTGCCATACATTACTAGTTAAAATATAATTTAAAGAAGATATTTCTTCTCTCCACGGTAAATCATTACATATTTTTAACCATTTAGCATGTTGACTAGTCATAGAATCAATTATTCTAATAAAAGATTCATAACTAGCAAAAAATCCATGTCTTCCAGTTAATAAATATCCTTCTAACCATCCTTCACACATGTTTTCAGAAAGCATACCATCCATAATTCTTCCTGTATGACTTAAGAATTCATCATTATTTTTTAAATCAGCCATCCATGATCTTTTTTCACTTTCAAATACATGTCCTAATCTATTTGACATAGTTTCATCTGGGCCAAATATTCTAAAGTTTCTATTCTTATCATTTAGCTTATAAACATCTCTAACATAATTTCCTAATTCTATCATATCTTGTGCTTCAATAGAACCTGGTTCTTTAATATTTAAACAATAATCTCTAAAATCAGGTAATATTAAATCTTTAAGAAGTTTTCCACCATTAGCATTAGGATTAGCACTCATTCTTCTATCTCCTTTAGGAGCTAGTTTTTTTAACTCTGGAATAAGTTTACCATTTTCATCAAATAATTCTTCTGGATGATAACTTCTAAGCCAAGATTCAAGTAAATCTAAATGTTCTTCTGAACTCATATCAATAGGAACTTGATGTGATCTAAATGTTCCTTCAATTTCTTTTCCAGAAACAATCTTTGGACATGTCCATCCTTTTGGAGTTCTAAGAATAATCATTGGCCATATAGGTCTTTCTTTTTTGTTTAAAACTCTTGCTTCCCTTTGAATCTCCTTTATTTTCTCTATACACTTATCTAGAGCTTTACTCATAGCTCCATGCATAGTCATGGGATCATTTCCTTCTACCAAAATTGGTTCCCATCCATAACCTTCAAATAGTTTTATAAGTTCTTCATTACTAATTCTAGATAGGATAGTAGGGTTACTAATTTTATACCCATTTAAATGTAGAATTGGTAATACGGCACCATCTATTTTAGGATTTAAAAATTTATTAGAATGCCAAGAAGTGGCTAATGTACCAGTTTCTGCCTCGCCATCTCCAACAACAACAGCTGCTATCAAACTAGGATTATCAAATACTGCTCCAAATCCATGTGCAAGAGAGTAACCAAGTTCTCCTCCTTCATTTATAGAACCAGGAGTTTCTGGGGCAACATGTGATGAGATTCCCCCTGGAAAAGAAAATTGTTTAAATAACTTTTGTAATCCTTTTTCGTCCTCGGTTACATTTGGATAATACTCAGAATATGTTCCTTCTAAATAAACATGACTTACTATAGCATTACCTCCATGCCCTGGACCTGACAAATAAATCATATTTAAATCATATTTATTAATAACTCTATTCAAATGAGTATAAATAAAAGTTTGTCCAGGAACAGTTCCCCAGTGTCCAACGATCTTTCTTTTTATATCAGTATTTTTTAATCCTCTTTTTAATAATGGATTATCTAACAAATATAATTGTGCAACAGATAAATAATTAGCAGCATTCCAGTATTTATTTACTTTTTCTAAATATTCTTTAGAATTAAAATCTATCATAATTAATCCCTTCCTATTTTCTAGTATATTATATCATGTAATATTTTAATTTTATAGTATAATATAATTGGTGATAATATGAATAATATAAAAAAAGAGTCTGATGAAATTATAAGAAAATACTCTAATAAAGAACAATTAAAGGACTATATTAAGAAAGAATTCTTAACAGATGATGAAGATGCCCATATCTATATAGTAATAGAAGATAGGCATGATTTATTTGACAAAAGAACAGTTGAAAGTCAATTAGATATAAAAAATGATATTTATTCATATATAGATAATAAAGCTGCAGTCTTAGATAATAGTACTAAGTTACATTTTCATATAAAAGGTTTAATAACATCTGAAGAAGATGAAGAAAATGTAAAAAAAAATAATTAGAGAACACTATGCAATAGAATTATATAAATCGCAAAGGGAATATAAACTTAATAAATATAAAATGTTAACATTAATTCTTTTAGGAATAATAATGTTATCTATTTACGCAATAGTATATATATGGACAAAATCAGCATTTTTATTAGAAGTATTTGGTTTTTTATTCTCGTTTGCTTTATGGCAAGCCTTTGAAATATTTATGTACAATTTAAGTGATATAAGATTTAATAGCGAATCCATTGCCCAAAAATTATTAATGAATATTGATTTTGAATTATAATACAAAAAGCATCAATAATTGATGCTTTTATTATGTGCTTTTTACATTGTTATTATCTTTGTTTACTTTCTTCTTTTTCTTCTTTTTCTTCTTCTTTTTCTTAATATCTTTTACTTCTTCTATCTTTTTATATTTTTTTAAATCATCTTCTGAAAGAATAGGTAAGATAGTAGTTTCAGTATATAGTGGCATGAATTTTCTTTTCTCCTCTTCATACTTTTTTTCTTTCACATCAAACGAAGGTTTTAAAACGTTATCACTTTTAATAAACTTTTTCTTTTTTATACAATAAATAACAATAGGTATACCAATAATTGTTAAACATAATAATATATAAAATAATTTCTTTTTCATTCTATCATCCTTATTTTAATTATATTGTATGTTTTTTTTAAAAACTTGTAAATAAAAAAATTAAGAGTTTATTCTATTAAACCCTTAATCTTTTCCCAAAAGCTTTTTTTAGTATTAATATCTGCTGTTTCTACAGCTTCCTTTTCCTTTTTATCTTTTTTTACTTCCTCTATAACCATAATAATTTTAGATTCACATTTTTCATCAGAATTATTATCGTCTAAAGTAGAATATTCTTCACTATAACTAATTAATTTTTCAATCTTCTCTTCAATCTCTTTAACATCACCATTAACTAACTTACTTATTTTTTTAATACCTTCATTATTATATCTATTAATTCCAATATTAAATAAGTTCATTCCATTTGCTAATTCATGAGTACCATTATTTAATAGGCCAATAGAATATACTGCTTTATTAACATTTTCATCAGCAATTTTTAACTTATTATTAATATCTTTTTCATAAGCATTAATTATAGCTGATAACTCACTATTAATAGTTTCTTCTTTCATTTGATCATTTATTACATTATTAACTACTTCTATAGCTATTTCTTCTGTATATTCATCAGCTATATCCTCAGCAGTCTTTTGAATAAAACTATCTATTATATTATTAACATAATTAGAAGCTTCAGAATACTTATTAAGAATTTCTTCTTTACTAAGTTCTTTTTTTAATTCATCAGCAATTTTGTTTATTAATTCTTTTTGATCTTGATTAATTTTACTGTCATTAGCAATTATATAAGCTATTCTATTATTAACATTTGTTATATATGTATTTACTAGATTTTCTATATAATCTTTATTTTTAATATTATTTATTATAGTATCACTAACACTTTCACTAATAGTATTAGAAGAATTCTTAATATTACTCTTTATTCCTTTAATAGTATCATTTTGAACTTCTAATACTATTTGAGCAGCTTGTTCATAAGAAATATTATATTTATTAGCAATACTATTAATATAAGATTCCTTTTCTTCTTGTGACATATTATTGTTTATATTATCAGCCATCTGCTCTATAGTAGCATTAGTTGTATTCTTAATTTCATTTTTCAAAACTTTTTCTAATTCATCTTCAAATACAGTAGTTAAAGAATAAATAGTTTCATCTTCAAGAATAATCTTTCTTAAGTCGCTATTTATTATTTCGTTAATAAGATTATCAACATTAATATTCTTTAAAGCTTTATCTATTTCTTTATTAATTAATTCTTTAATATTATCTTTTGAATATTGAACAACAGATTTCTCAATCCTGTTTTTATTATTTTTTATAGATTTAACGGTTTCATCTATTATTGATTGACGTAGAGCAGGTAATATTAATTTTACATTGTCATTAACCACACTACGTATTCCTTCTTTTAATTTCTTATTATCCATATTTCTATATTCATAATACGTTTTACTTAATCTCTTAGATGCTTGATTTAATTCCTCAGTTCCATTAGCAATCATTTTGCTTCCATTATTAAGTAGATTAGAAGCATTAACTAGTTTGTCCATATTACTCTGTAATAATCCAATACTTGAATATAACTCTTTAATATTAGCAGATATATCTAAATCATTATCATCTAATAATTTTGCAGTAGCTAAAGAATAAATAGAATTTAATTCAAAGCTATCAGTATCATAAGATATTTCTATTTTATTAAAATCTTTTAATTCTTCGATATTAAGACTATCATAAAGACCAGGAGATGTAATACCAACTAATATACTATTAGTACCATTATCTATTATTTTACCATTACTTATTTTTATATTCTTATTATGGGAATTATCAATTATTGTAGTTGTTGCTACTACAAAAGGAGTATAAAGAGTGGTTGGAATATTATTAATTAAAGCAGTATGGCTATCATTATTTTTATATTCTAATACTATTTTTATATTTCCTTTTTTACCTAACATACTTTTTACATTAGATATCTCATCATTAAGATAATACTTAACACTAACTTCTATTGGTAGTTTATCTTTAAAGTCTCCTTGATAATAAATATCATTCCCTTTATTTTCCCAAACAATTTTATTACCATCTTTTGTAAATTTTTCGTTTCCATTTACATTCGTAATATTTTCTAATTTACTCTTATCAACAATATCATTTTCGATATTTGTTAAGTGCTCAGAAGCTATAATACTCTTTGTTGAACCATCACTATTAAGTTTAGCATAGACACTTTCTTTTTTTGTTAATGCCCATACTGGAGTTGTGTATATAACAGTACTTATTAACAGCAAATATACTATACATTTTTTTATAAAACTTTTTATTTTCATATTATTTCATTCCTTTCTTAAATCCTAAAGTCGTTTTAATAATTAATCCGTCGAATATAAGTAGAACACTAGGTAAAACAAGTATAACTATAACCATACTAATTACGGCTCCTCTAGCAATCAGCTTACATAACGATCCAATCATATCTATAGTTGAAACTATACCAACACCAAAGGTTGCTCCAAAGAAACACATTCCACTTACAATTACAGAATTAATAGAGTTTTCCATCGCTGACTTTACAGCCAATACTTTATTCTGACCTTTTTTTCTTTCTTCTAAATACTTAGTAGTCATTAGTATTGCATAATCTATAGTTGCTCCTAATTGTATTGTCCCAATTACTATAGATGCTATAAAAGGAATAGGAGAATCAGCAAAATAAGGAACTCCCATATTTAGAAATATTGCAAATTCAATAGTTGTTACAAGTAACACTGGTAAAGAAATAGATTTTAATGTAATAATCATTAATATAAAAATAATTAAAATAGAAGTATAATTAACATTTTTAAAATCTATAGAAGTAATATTAACTAAATCTTTCATTAAAGGACCTTCTCCAGCTACAATAGCTTTCTTATCATATTTGTTAACTATATTATTTATTTTGCCTATTTGCCTATTTAATTCGTTTGTAGCTATATCATATTTAGAATTAATTAATAACATCTTATATTTATCAGTTTCATATATACTTCGTATATTCTTTGGAATCATATCTTCTGTAATACCACTTTCACTTAGTAGAGTAGGACTCAAAACACTATCAATTCCATCCAAATCATTTATTTCTCTTATCATATTATTAATTTGATAATCTTTTATATTCTTATCATAAATAACTATTTCTTGAGAAATCATATTATAATTCTTTTTTAATTGTTTACTTGCAATACTATATCCATAATCATCAGGAATAGATGAATCTAACTTATAATAAATAGGCGCTTTAGATTGAGCTAAATAAGCAGGAATTAGCAATAAACAAAAAGTAATAAATATTATTTTATTATATTTAATAGTAAAATTAATAAGATTTTTAAACTTAGGAAGAATCTCTTTATGTTTAGTTTTTACTATTAACTTATCACACATCAGTAAAAGAGAAGGGAATACTGTTACAACACATATTAAACCAAACAATACTCCTTTAGCCATTACTAAACCTATATCTACTCCTAGAGTTAATTTCATAGTACAAAGTGCTAAAAAACCTGCAATAGTAGTTAGGGAACTACCAAGTATAGAAGTTAAAGTTTCTTCTATCGCAACACTCATAGCTTTATCATTATTATTTTTATATTCTTTTTTAGCTTTTTCATATTTATGATAAAGAAAAATTGAAAAGTCTGTAGTTACACCAAGTTGCAAAACAGCAGCAATAGCTTTAGTTATATAACAAATCTCTCCAAATATAATATTACTTCCCATATTATATATAATTGCTAATCCAATATTAGCAATTAACAAAAAGGGAACAATATAAGAGTCTAAAGCTAAAATAAGAACAAGAATACAACATATAACAGCTACAACAACATATAATAACATTTGACTGTTAAATAATTCTTTTGTATCTAAAACCATCGCACTCATACCACCAATTTTAACTTTATCATCTGTTATATCTCTCATCTTTTGAACAGCTGCTAGAGTTAAATCATCAGATGTAGAATTCTCAAATGTTGCTAAAACCAGTTTAGTATTATTGCGTGCCAACTTATCCTTAATTTCATTAGGTAATATATCTATAGGTATAGTACTACCAGTAAAATCATTAATACTGACAACTCTATTAACACCATCTATCTCTCTAAAATCTTCTTCTAGCTTAATTAAATTTTTATCAGTCATATTTTCAACAACCATTATTGAAAATGATCCCATATGAAAGTCGTCAGTTAGAATATTTTCTCCTTTTAAAGTTTCAATATCTTTTGGTAAATAAACAAGTATATCATAATTAACTTTTGTAGAAAGATACCCAATAAATGAAGGTATTATTAATAATAGAGATATAACTAATATTAATAATTTATTTTCTACGATTTTCTGACTTAATTTATTCATATTACATCTCCTTCTCTAAAATGACTAACAGTCAAAATATAAAATACTGCAAAAATGACTAAAAGTCAATATTTTATAAAAATAAGTTGACTTTTTCTTAGATTTGAGATAAAAAATTAACTGAGGGATTGAAAGATGATAGGTATAAAAAAAAGTAAAAAAATAATTGATAAAAAAGAATTAAAAACAAACAAGTTATTAGAAACTTCTTTTAAACTATTTACAAAAAAAGGAATAAATAATACTTCTGTAGATGATATAACAAAAGAAGCTGGAGTAGCTAAAGGAACATTCTATCTATATTTTAAAGATAAATATGATTTACAAGACTATTTAATTGTTAAGAAAAGTAAACAATTATTTGATGATGCTATAAAATCACTAAAAAAAGAAAGTATTACTGATTTTAAAGAAAAAGTTATTTATATAATTGATTATATTATTAACAAATTAGTTAAGAATAAATTATTAATTAAGTTTATATCTAGAAATCTTTCTTGGGGAGTATATCATGATAAAGTAAATTTAATAACCAGTGATAACGAACTAGGATTACATAAATTATTTATTGAAGAATATACTAATTCTAATATTAAATTACAAAATCCGGATATAACGTTATATATGATCATTGAACTATCATCATCTACAATTTATAGTTGTATAACAAATAATAAGCCATTACCAATTAATGAGTTTAAACCATATTTATATAAAGAAATAGAAAGAATGCTAGAAGGATAGTGATAGATAGTAAAAATCTTTTTAAAAACATTTAGTCAAAACTATATAAATATAAAAGACAAAGAATTATTAAAAGATATTTATAAAAGCATAAAACAAAAACAAAAACATACTAAAGAAGAAAAAACATTCTTACATCAATTTAAAAATATAGATGATATAGTAGAAAATAAAAATATCGAGTTCTTAAGAAACAAAAGAAACGAGATAGAATTATTAAATAATATAAGAGGATACCCTTTAGACGAATATCAAAGTAGAGTAGTATTAAGTGAAGAAGAATCTTCACTTGTTGTTGCTGGAGCTGGTTCGGGGAAAAGTTTGACTATAATAGGGAAAATTATTTATTTAATAAAATGTCAAGGAATAAATCCAAAAGAAATACTTTGTATAAGTTTAACCAATGATGCTACTAACAATTTAAGAAAGAATATCTATGATAGTTATAAAATAGATATAGATATTTATACCTTTCACAAATTATCATTACTGCTATTACAAGATAATAACGAGTCTTTTTCTATTTGCCCAGATGATGCTTTAGAAAGTGTTGTTGATAACTTCTTTCTTATTCACATGGATAATAAGTATTATAAAAAAGCTTATAATTATTTACTAAAATACTACGATAATGACTATATAAAAAGAACTATAATTACTTTTATTAATCTATTTAAGTCTAATAATTATTCAATATTATACTTCAAAGAAATACTTCATAAAATAAAACATACCATAAATTATAAAGATTATAAAAAAAATAAATCTTTATTATTATTAATTA
>CAMODW010000029.1 GCA_946611635.1 uncultured Bacillota bacterium
CAAAAGTGCATTGGAAAATAGAAATATCAAATGTAATTTGTCAAGGATTAGTAGCCTTAGGAACCATTATATTATTTTAAAAGAGAGTGAAATATTTTGATATTCTGAATGGAGATGTAGATTATGAATTGGATTATTACAGATTCTAATAATGTATTAATTATTTTATGTGGAATTTTTTATGGGGTATTATGTATTTTTAGTATAGTTACTGGAATCATTTATATGAGTGGAAAAAAAGAATTAAATCCTCTTGAGTTATCAGATAAATTTGTTAAAAAGTTAAATGATACAAGTAAATTAAAAAAATTTACAATAAAGATGGGAATAGTAACATTTATTGTAGGTATAATTCAAGGAATTACGTCCTTTGCTTTATTTAAAGGACATGATATGGTCTTATATTGGATTGCATTATCTTTTACAATCTTTTCGATATGTTCCGTTTTGTTCAAATTAAAAGGAAAGATTAATGCTTTTCCAATCATTAAACTATTTTTCTATATAGCAATTCTAGTAATACTATTATTAAATAGTACACGAGTATTGTTTATTTGATTTTAACTAAATAATGCTCGCAAGATTAAGATATTACGATGTTTATTTTCTATAACCCCCTGTAGCTGTAGTCTCCATAATATGAAGATTAATACTATTATATTTTTATAATTTCATATTTAACATCATATTTAGTTTATATTGAAAATAAAATTTAATTTAGCCTTGATTTAATTGGGTTTCATCTACTTTTGATTTTTTTATAAACTATATCTAGAAGTTTAGGTATACCCCCCCTAGGCTAGCTGTTGTACAGGCCGCAATCAAAGAAAAAAATTAATAATAAAAGACTAGTTTTTTTGGTTCATATTTGCAATAATAAGTATATTGTAGTATAGTATTCGTACTATTGAAGAGGGGATTTTGTATGAAGTTAAATAGCTATTATTTACATGCAATAGATTGTCAAAATGGTAATCCATTTGATGGAATTCATTCGATTGAAGTGTTAAAAGAAATACTTAATAGTGGTGAATTAAAATCAAAAAGGCTAAGAGGAATAACTGATAAATCTTCTGGTGGCTGTAATGGATTAGATTATATTTCTTTATGTGATTATAGAAGAAGAAATAATAGACCTTATGGTAACGATCAATTTTTAAAAGGTTACAATGCATATGAAACTTATATTAAAGAATCATTATCATTTATTTTAACCAAAAACAAAATTTGTACTATTAAACCACGACTTGTTGAACCAATAATATTTGATTGGGATTCACATTTTACTATGTATGAATTAGGTAATTCTACAGAAGGAAGGTATTCTGATTTGCCAGATGAAGTACAAGTAAAAGATAGAATATCTTTTGATAGGATAAAAGGTATGACAATACCTATAGAATATATGGTGACTGAACATATCCCTGAATTTAAATCAAAAAAATATAAATACATTCCACCATATACTATTGAAGAACTTGTTGAATACTTAAAACAATTAAAGGATATATTAAGTGCTTATAGTGTATCTAACAAACTATATGATTTAGAAACACAAGAATTATTAAATAATGAAGATGATGTTGCAAGAGTAGTTCAAAGAGTGCTTATAAAATAAAAAATAACAAAATGATTGTATGTTTGGAATTTAGTCATTTTTGTCGAAATTAGAATGATATATCGTTCCAATAAGATTTTCAATGTATTATGGCTCACAAGCTGCAAACAAAGCAAAAGCAGGTAAATAATAAAACAAAAGACTAGAATTTCTAGTCTTTTTTCGTTCGGAAAATAGTAATTTTACGATGTAATTAATATATATAAAAATATGGTATAATGATTTTAGGTGATTATAGTGAAAATAATTGAATATGATGAAAACTATCTTGAAGATGTTAAAGATTTATTGGTTGAACTTGAAGAATATATTATAACTATAGATGAGGATAATTTAGATCAATTACATCCTGAATATCGAGAAAAAATGGCAATTATAGATTTAGAAGAAGTTAATAAAAACAATGGTAAATGTTACTTAGCGGTAGAAGATAATAAAGCAATCGGTTTAATCATGGGATGTATATTTCCTTATGATGAATATGATTATCTAGACTATAAATGCCCTAAAAGAGGAGAAATTACGGAATTAATTGTTACTTCAAAAACAAGGAGTAATGGGGTAGGACAATTATTAATGAAACAAATGGAAGATTATTTTAAATCAGTAGGGTGTGAATATATTTTGGTAGATGTGTTTGCGTATAATAAAAATGGAATTAAGTTTTACGATAAACAAGGATATCATCCAAGAATGCACACTGGAATAAAAAAAATAAAGTAATCAGAAGATTAGCGATAATTTGAGCTGTAGAAGTTTTGTTAGTGCCAAATATATTTAGGTATATATAGCTGTAATAAGAGGAATGTGCAAGATACAAAAATGTACTAAAAACAGTATAAATATTAACATCCCGAATGGAGCAGTTATGCATGCAATTAAAAGTAAGGGGTCAAAGTAACCAAAAAAAGGACTAGAGAAATTGAAGTTGTTAATAAAACTAATCTTTTTTTAAGAAAATTTTGACATTTACTCACTATTTGATAGAATATAAACTCGAAAAGAAGGGGTTTTTATGGACATAGATGAATTATATCTAGAAGTAACAAGAATGTGTAATTTAGAGTGTGAACATTGCTTAAGAGGTGACGAAGAAAAAAAGTTTATGTCTCCAGAAACTATCTTTAATACTCTAAAAGGCGTTAAAAAAATAAGAAAACTACTAATTACGGGTGGCGAACCTTTATTAGCCATAAGACAAATAAGATTAATTGTAGAATTAATAAAAAAAGAAAACATTCAAGTAGAAAGTATATTATTAATCACTAATAGTACTATTATGAGTGAAAATGTCTTAGCCGCTTTAAGAGAATTAGCAAGTGTATCCCATTTATATTTAAAATTATCTTTTGATATGTTTCACTATATAGAACTAAATAGATTAAATCTATTAGAAAAAAGAAAAGCCAATGCTCAAGTATTTAAAGAAGAATTTGGTGCCGAAGATTATGGTTATTTTGAAGATGGTAATCATCGAACTAAAGAATTAATTGAATCAAAAGGTAGAGCATTGAAAATAACAGAAGAAAGATTAAAAGAAATAAATAGTATGTCTGAAAAACAATATGAATTATCTGATGTTTTGGGCATAACTCATGGACCTTTGTTTTATTATGATCTGGGAATAGATGAAAAAAACAATATCATATATGGAATAGTAAATGTTGATGTAAACGGAAATATCGTAGCAGCTGGCCAATCATTTGCATCAGAAGACGAAGAACATAATAAATATAGTTCCAACATCAATGAATTAGGTTTAATAGAAGCTTTAAAAAATTACAATTCCTATTATGAAGAACAAAAAAGAGCTATGGAAGAAAAGATTGGATTAAGACTAAAAAAGAGACAATAAGATATCATGATTAAGTAAGTTAGGAGTAAAATCCTACTTTTTATATGATATAATTTTATTAATGGTATTATTTAATGTTTATTTAAGTTATAAAAGTTATATTTGTTTTGGAAGTGATGAAATGAGAGTTTTAGTTATAGAAGATGAAGAAAAAATAGCAGATCTTATAAAAGATAGATTAAAAAAGGAAAAATATGATGTGGATGTTTCATTGGATGGAGAAGATGGCTCTTACAATGCTTTAACAAATATATATGATTTAATAATATTAGATGTAATGCTACCATATAAAGATGGTTTTGAAATATTAGAAGAAATAAAAGAAATAATCCGAACATGAATGAAGAAACTCAAGGTGAAAATCCACCTGAAATAGATGGACAAGAACAAAATGATAAACAAAGAAAAAAAGAGAAAAACAATAATCAACAAAATAATATGTCAGAATCAGATAATCAAAACAAGAATAGTAATTAAGTAAAAATATTAAATAAAAAAAGAAAGCTTAAATAATCGGAAGATTAAGATATTCTCGTGCACATAAACTAGATGATTTTGTTATCATCTAGTTTTTATATATAATAAAAATCATTCTTGTTTGAAAGGAGAATGGTTTTATGAATGAGAATGTAATTAGAACTATAAGTTCAGAAATGAATAGATATTTGAACAATATAAGAAGAAAAATTTCAATAAGTGTTTTAAGACGCTTACATGTTCCGATTTAAAAGACCAACAAAAAGTATCCGATTTTCTATCGTGGGCTAATATCTATCATGTTCCTCCAGGAGATACTCTTTCAATGTTAAATCTATAGAACGACACAGGATTTAGCAAAAACCTAAAGGAAGCATCCTTAAATAATAAAACATTTGCTGGTACATCCGCCGGAGCAAATTGCTGGTTTTCCTCATTTACTTCACTAACAAATGTAGGTCTTAAAGAAGGAAAAGGCTTAGGTATTGTTAACGCTCATATGACAGCACATGGAGATGATTTATTAGCTAAAGAGTTTCATCAGAATATAGCAGAAACAAAAAAATTGTTGGGATTTTGCATGGTTAGAGATACCGCAGTAGCAATTGATAGTGAGGAGTATAGAATAATAGTTCCCAAAAGATATACCGGTCTTAGTGAAAGCACAGTGTTTCCACTTATAACAAACTTAGAAGACAGAAGATGTTCTTATACTGAAGTCAAGAAAACAACAGAATACCATAGAACAGAAAACAAACTTGTCTTAAAAAAATAATATAATAGCAAATTAAACATATATTATTAAATAGATTTAGCAATCAATATTGATAGTGTAATTATAAGCTAACAACACATTTTAACTGCAAGGATTATAAAACTCTACCATCTAATGACTTAAATGGAAAAGAAAAAATCCATAACTATATACCTATTATGGATTAAATCATCGACGAAATTGTTTTGTTGTTACTTTATTTATACGACTATAGTATTTTTTTATATAAAAAAGCGTTACAAACATTCATTATCAATTGTAATATAGTAGAAATAAGTCTATTAATATCTCTTTAATAAATCTTTTGATTTAGTATATTGAAGTTTATATACCATATAATCATTTACAGTATCAAAACCTTTAACTTCACTCTTTATTAAACTTGGTACATATCTAAGTTCCATAGCAGAATCTAATTTTTCACGCATATAGAACCTAAATTTTCTATAATCAACTCCTGGAAAATTTGCACTTTGCTCAATCATTTGATAAAACAAAGAATACCACAATCTATTAACCCAATAAACGTTTTCTTTTTCAAACTGTTCACGAGTTGAAAAATAGCACTTAGAATCTTCCATAGTTAAATATCTATCTGGATCAAGAACATTAACTAAATTATTAGTATTACTAATTACAGCATTACGTAACGTTGTATCTTTAAGAGCTACACCTTGATCTGCTAAATATTCTGCATCACTATTAATAAAATCAATACTTTTAATTAAATTATCACAACGCATTAAACTAAGTTTCGCATCTTCAGCATTAGTACAATTTAATAATTTCATAATATAACCACAATACTTACCAAATTGATCATAAATAGGCTGCATAGGCATCATAATCAGTTTTGGTAGCGCTAAAGAACTTAAATTCCAAATTTTATTCTCCGTCATCCAAGAAGTTTCATTAACAATCTTTACAGCAACACCACCAACATTATAAACCATGCCTTCACGTCCAGAACCAATAGGTCTCATATTATCAGGTATTATTACAGGATTATTAGTATCATTTCCTACATAATATACCATAAAATCACCCCTAAATTTATTGAAGAAATTATATCTAAATTACTAATCTTTGTCAATTTTACCATATATAAAGTAATTATTAAGAATTCAGAAGTATGTACAACCAGATAATAAGAAGAGATGATAATATTACAAGATATAAAAATAGTTGGATAAATAACTAATATTAATGTTAGAATATATATTTAAAGAAATTAGTTTTAGCATGACAATAAACGAGGGTAGTATTATCGAAAGTCCATTATATGTTATTGATTTTAAGATTTATAATAGTATTTTCTTTGAAGATTTAAATATTAATGCTAAAAGAAAATTAGAATTTGATAGTGACAACTGCCTTTGTTATGAATCTGAATCTTTACAAAATAAAATACATATGTAAAAAACTAGGTAATCTAGTTTTTAAATGATATAACAATTATAATGACATGATAATGGTTTTATAAACCCATTTTTAATTTCTCTTGCTTTATTCTTTTTAATAATTCAAGAGGAGATTCAATAATTATTCCACTAGGTCTATATGTATTATCAGAGTTTTCTCCGATTAACCTCCAGTACTTTTCTTCAGATATCTCAACGTTATTATTTCCATATACGACTTTAAACGAATCTAAATAAATCTTTAATAAAGAAAAGCCAATTTCAAAATAACCATTTCTTAGAAGTTGCTCATATATTTCATGATTAGAAGATTCTAAAAAGAACCCGGCGTCAGAGCTTTTACAAAACTGTTTAAATGTAGAGTCAATCAAAAATATTTTAAAACCATTTGCCAATGGTACACTAACCAAAAATGCTTTATGAACCTTATTAACACTTAATATATCTCCAATATTAAAAGAAAAATATTTAAAACCATATCTATACGTCAACTCTCTTCCTAAGTCAGCCGCAAGATCACAATAACCACAAAACGTGTTAGAATATATATCTTCACCATCTGCTAAGATATGATATCTTATAAAAAATACAAAATAATCAAGAAGAGTTTCAATCATAGATTCTTGATAATACTTATTTTTTTCAAAAAATAACTCTATTTCAATTATTTCATCAAAGTCAATATCATTATAATTAATAGGGTTTATAACTTCCATATTAAATCACCTTTATTCCCACTATATTAATAAATAATTGATGTATAGTCAATTCTTATAAGACTATAGATAATGTTCCAAAGTGTGGAAATTAATGAAACAAACCTTTAGATAAAAAAATGGTTAAAACCATATTTTTGCTTTACAATAGAACTGTTTAATAAACAGTAGAAAGCAAGCCTCAACCGAATGAAAATTAAAAGATTATATATAAACAATCAAGGATGAATATATTGCCAAGAATTCACAATAATACTCATCTAGATAACTATTATAAAAGTTTAATTAAAGAGATAAAAAAATACTTACAGATTGAATTTCAAAATGTAAGTCTTTTTTTAGAAATAAAATAAAACTATTATATTCTCCATTGATCAAACGAGTTAATTAATTCATCTACATCATAAAAACCTAAATATTTCATATCATCATATATTACCAATATATATTGCATATATTTATAAATCTTCTCACTATCTAATAACAAATCTTTAAATTCGTCGTCCTGGTTTACACCGCTAGCTTTATATAAATTTATCAAATCTTTTTGAATGCTAGTACCAAGCCCATATCCATTATCATTTAATAATCCTTTGCACATATAATGAAAAACAAATATTTTATTTATAAACTGTGGTATATCAACGTTTGAACCTAATTTAGTTAGTGTCTCAGCAAATAATTCATAATTATTAGAAGAATATAACTCTATTAATTTATCGTTACCTATAATGAGAGCAAGCTGTCTTGCAAAAGTTGTTTCAAATGGATAAGCGTCAGATTGCTTTCCCATAATATCGTCAGTAATCATTTGCGTTATTCCTTCGTTAATACCCAAAAAAATAGAATTATCTCCTTCTGGAGTTCTAAAATTTATCCCTTCAATGATATAATTATTCTTATCTTTTTTGCTTGTAATAGCATGAATTAATTCATGCAAAAATGTATTAATTAAATCTTCGTCACTTATATCTAAATCGAAAATTTTATTACCATTTTCATCGATATTAGAAAAAACTTCTATTGTATTAATATCATATTTATATATACCTGAACAAGCAGTACGCATAAATTCTTCTTTAGGCATTGGTACTATCTTTAACGTCTTTAGATTTTCCTCGTTAATAATAAAATTAGGATATTTCTTTTTAATTATATCTATCAAATAAGTATAACCTTTATTCGTATGAAAAAATCTATTTATAATTTCATCAATATTCATATCTATCTTACCTTTTTTTAATAATATCACATTGGTATAAGATTAGTAAACATTATAGCTAACAAAATTTTAGATAATCTAACTATAATAATGATCATAGAATTATTAAATAATTGATGTATAGTCAATTTTTATTTTAAAAACTTTACTACACATAGTGGGCTAGGTAAAACTTACTTAATTTGTTATAATTAACTAAAGAGGTGTTTTTATGAGAATACTATTCCCTTCAAAGATAACAGGCAATGGTTATATGAATAAAACAGGTATTACATTACCATATGAAGAGATAAACGGAGAGACTGGCTTAGGCGTTATCCCTGGTTGGATAGTAGAAGGCGACAGAGGAGTTTCAAAAGGTTTAATAAACGATATCATAGAAGCATTTGAAGATGATATAGATATTATAATCTGCAATCCATTAAATAGTAAAATAGAATTAATAGAAGAAGACTCGGGTCCATATACTAGAGAAGAAATATTATCTCATATATCAGAATCTGAAAAAGCAGCAATAGAAGAGCAATTAGAAAACGCAGATGGCGTTGTTTTTCAAGGCGGTGTCTTCTGCGATTGGTACGAGGTTGCTTTTGCCACTCTTGCAAGTAGCAAAAACAAGCCAATGCTTGGCATATGCGCCGGTCAAAGCGAAATTATATTAGGTACCGGAGGTTCTATAAAAAAAGTTAAAGATATTGATAAACATTTAAAAATATATGACGAAGAAGTCCATTGCTTGTGCCCAGTCGGCGATAATAGCATCCCTTTTATGGCTATTATTAATAAAAGCTTTCTAGTTAATTTAATACATTCAAGATGTGTTGACAAGGTATCTCCAAATTGCTCAAGAGTATGTGCTGTTGATGAAGACGATAATTTAGAAATAGTATGTGGTGATAATATAATTACCACAAGATTCCATCCAGAAGGACTAACTAGCAACTTAGAGAAAAAAGCTATTATTACTAAAACAATTTTCGGCGCTTTTAAAGAAATGGTTAAATCAGATTCAAAAAACCTAACAAAATAAACAAGTGATGGATGAACTTAAAAAAACAACTAAAAAATTCTAGTAAAAACTAGAATCTTTTTTATGTACAATTTATACAATTATATTATAATCTCATCGAACCTACTAAAGCATCAGAATAATCACCATTATATGTTCCACCCGAAGCGGCTGTAAATTGAGTTGTAATAGTTTGACTATCAATATAAGCAACATCACCATCTTTGTTTATGTATGGAACTTGGTCTATGTATGCTGAATAAGGTCCCACTTCAAGTGTGGCCAACTCTAAGATGCTTCTAAGTCCAAGATTTTCAACACCATCTAAATCTTCCATAGTATAACTTACTCCATTTATATCAAAACCTTGTCCATATAATAAACTAGCTAAACATTGATAATAAGAATAAGTTAAATTCATAGCTTCTTCTTTACTTACACTAGATAGTATTCTCTTATGTAAATCGTCTAAGTAATCAACAACAACGAACGCCTTATAATTTCGACTAGGTAAAACAGTATCTGTTAAGTCTAAATTATAATTCCATACAGGCAAATCACTGGAACTATTACCATTTTGAGCGTTACAAAATGCATTGAGTTTTCTTTTATATTTTTTACTATTTAACATCGCTATATAGAATCTATATAAATCATCTTTTTGAGTATCAACAAGAGAATCATCATCACACTTAAATTCACCATTCATTACTTCAATATACCTAGATATATCTTCGGTAGTATATAATTCATAAGAGTCTTGTTCATAATCGGAATCACTATCTACGCGATAAGCTCCTGATTTTTCGTAGAATTTTGTAATCATTGCAGCTCTTTCATCGTCTGTTAGTTCACTATAATCATTATTACTATAAGTAATACCTTTTTGTAACTTTTCTTTTGGATCTTTTGTTTGATAATATGAAAAATCGTAAGTTATTGGAACTCTTTCTTCTGTAGGCTTTTCTGCAGGCGCTTCAACTTGCTGCTCAAATTGAGGCTCGCTAATATCTTTATTACCACTTTTAGAAGTATTAACCATGTTTAGAATACTATGTAAACCAACAGTAACAACAATCGCCCCAGTAACAAGCAAAATAGTAGGTTTACTTATCTTAGCAACTAGACTTATAAAACCACTCTTATCTTTTTTATCTTTTTTATCTTCTTGTTCAATAACAATAGTGTTTTGACAATATTCACATCTACAAACTTTAGCGCTTATATCATATTTTAAAGGTGCCCCACAACTTGGACATTCAATTTCTTTTAATCTCATTTTTTATCCCCCTTATATTCTTTAATGCCTACTTTATAAAGTCAATAAAATGATACTACAAAACTCTAAAATGGTCAAATTTACCTATATTCAATACTTATTGAAATTAAAGTAATTATATTGATACAGATAATTTTGACATATCAATAAAACAGTAGTATTATTACCATTAACTTTGAAAGAGGTGCAAGTCTTATTAGTAAGAGTTAGTTGATCGGATTAGGACTAATTTTGAAAGGAATACTTGCCGAAGTTTAGAATAATAAATCTGTATTTATTCTATTCTGGGCTAATAGAAAATATCTATTAGACTGTCACAAGGTTATCTTGTGGAGTGCTTGTCAGAGATTAAGTATACAATAGGTATATGTCTACGACTTTGCATTCTGCGGGTCGTTTTATTTTTTGTAAAAGGAGGATTTTTATGAAATTAGAACGAATTATTGCCGCAGATGATATATATAAATATTTGCGGTAAATGGTTTGAATAGCCTAAATTATTCATAAAATAAAAAGAAAGGAGGAAATAAAATGACGGTAAATTCTATAAGAGATATACTAGCTTTAAGCGGACAATATCATAGAGAAACTGGTAATTATATTACTTGTAGAAATAGTATTCATAGTTTAGAAGAATTCTACCAAAGAAGAAATATTATAGGTAGATTAGTATTTGAAGAACTTAGAAGCAAGGGATACAATCTAACTAATAGAAGAACTCTTGAATTATTTGCCAATATATATGATTCTATTGGACAAAACTTTGATACATATATAGTAGATAGTAATACTTCATCATTAAGAGAAAATAGTAGCAATCATTTAATAAGTGAATTTGATGATTACGATATTTATATGCATAACGGACAAATAACAATTAGAGCAATAGAAACTATTAAGGGAGTTCATAGAACATATAAAATCTCCCACGAAATTAACCCAAATAGTTTTAGATGTTTTACTTTGTTTAATCCAAGAAATAAAAATGAATTAAGTACGATGAGAGAATTACTAAATTCAAGATATAACTGTATTGTTGGCTTTTTCGGCGAACAAAGTGATCTAGATATTAGAAGACATCAAATAGAAACTAATATTTTAGAGAATAATACAAACGGAGTTATTATCCCTAATATAAGCGTGGATAATGGTTATGCTTATGTATTAACAAATAGACAAAGAAGAAACTGAAAAACAGGTTAAAGGATTAGATTATTCTAATCCCTTTTTTGTGATATAATAAAAAAGAGGTGTAATATGAACGAGTTTATAAATTTAGACATAAATAATATAGATGCAGAACATATTTGTTGTGCAATAGGAGATCCTAAACACCAAGAAGGTGTAGAAAAGAAAAAAGAATGGATAAAAAACAAATTGAAAGATGGGCATATATTTAGGAAATTAAACGCTAGAGGAAAAATATTTATCGAATACGAACCCATAGAAACAGCCTGGGTTCCTGTTAAAGGAAATAACTATATGTATATATATTGTTTATGGGTTGCAGGTAGTTTTAAAGGAAAAGGAATAGGTAAAGAGCTACTAGAATATGCTATAGAAGATGCAAAATCTAAAAAGATGAGCGGAATCTGTACAATAGTTACCAAAAAGAAAAAACCATTTATTGGCGACAAAAAATTCTTTGAACATTTTGGTTTTAAAGTAGTAGACACAATTAATGATTATGAATTAATGTCATTATCATTCGATGATAAAGATACTCCTAAATTTACAGATACAGCTCGCAAGATGGAGATAGATAGAAAAGAATTCACTATTTACTATACTAATGAATGTCCATATGTAGAATACGAAGTCAAAGAGTTATCTGAATATGCAAAAGAAAAAAATATTACAATAACATTTATAAAAATAGATTCATTAGAAAAAGCTAAAAACGCTCCTTGTATAATCAATAATTGGGCAAACTTTTATAAAGGTAAATTTATATCTAATACAATACTAAACGCCAATGCTTTAGAAAAAATGCTTTAGTAATGCAAACTAATATAAAAATAATGATATAACTTAAGACGAAAAAGAGGTGATTA
Organism: uncultured Bacillota bacterium; assembly: GCA_946611635.1. GTDB lineage: Bacteria > Bacillota_I > Bacilli_A > RF39 > UBA660 > Coprovivens. Next base: position 12,427 of record CAMODW010000029.1, read on the forward strand.
ATATAGCGAAAGTTATAGTTGGTATGTCTGGTGGTGTAGATTCCTCCGTCGCAGCTATTATGCTAATAAAACAAGGGTATGAAGTTGAAGGATTATACATGAGAAATTGGGATTCTTTTGCTAACGGAGAATATAATGATGCCCCAACCAGCGAAAGTGGGATATGCCCTCAAGAAGAAGACTACAACGACGCTAAAAAAGTATGTGATAAACTGGGAATTCCGCTACATAGAAAAGACTTTGTAAAAGAATACTATGATTATGTATTTAAATATTTTTTAGACGAATTAGAAAAGGGTAGAACTCCTAATCCAGACGTAATGTGTAATAAATATATTAAATTTAGTCAATTTTCTGAAGAAGCAAAAAAACTCGGTGCAGATTATATTGCAACAGGTCATTATTGCCGATTAGAAAATGGAAAACTTCTAAGAGCAGTTGATGATAATAAAGATCAAACATATTTTTTATCTCAAGTAAGTAAAGAACAATTTAAAAATGTTTTATTTCCTATTGGGGGAATGAAGAAACCAGATGTGAGAAGAATAGCAGAAGAATATGGTTTAATTACTGCTAAGAAAAAAGATTCAACAGGAATATGTTTTATTGGTGAAAGAAACTTAACTAAATTTTTAAAAAACTATTTGCCAAATAAACCAGGTGATATAGTAAATATTGATACAAATGAAATTGTTGGTAAGCACATTGGACTAATGTATTATACAATAGGTCAAAGAAGAGGATTAGATATCGGTGGAACTAAAGATAGAATGTTTGTAGTAGGAAAAAACCTAGATAAAAATATTTTATATATCTGCATTGGCGAAGATAATGATTATTTAATATCTGATTCTTGTATAATAGAAGAAGTAAACTATTTATCTGACAAAAAGATAAATAAGTGCACTGCAAAATTTAGATATAGACAAAAAGATGTAAGTGTAGAATTAGAATACTTAGAAAATAACAAGATATTAGTCAAATATCCTCAAGGAGTAAAAAGAGTAACACCAGGACAAGCCTGTGTATTATATAATAATGAAGAATGTCTAGGTGGAGGAATTATTAAAGAAGTAAGAAAAAACAATAAAAAACTGTGGTATTTATAATTGGAGGAAAAACGAAAGACGAATCAAGAGTAACAACAGGATGGGATAAAATCTTTTCGCTAAGTGATAAGGTAAAACATTAATAAAACGTCAAAAAATATAGATATATATAATATAGTATAAATAAGAAGGTGAAAATATGTATTCTACACTTGATAACTTTACCGGAGAAAACAAAGATATAATAGAAATTGTTTCATCAGATATAGCTTTAAGATTATTAAAAAACACCGGAAACAACAATCTAAAAGTATGCTTGCCATTAGAATTAAATGTCGGTAAGTTAGACAGTCTAACTCCCTATAATAGACAGTTTTTAAAAGAATTATATGAAGGGGAAAAACAATACGATTTTACTGATGAATTTGCTAAATTAAAAGAGTGTTCTAAAAATTGCAAAAAGATTAGAGTATGGACCAGTCATTTAGACGCTGATGCTTATTGCTTATTCCTGTTAATATGTTATTTATTTAAAGATAAAGAAATAAGTGTTATTTTTTCTGAAGAATTAGATTGGGCAGCAACCTCAATGGGGTGTATCGCTGAAGAAGAAGTTCTACTTCTTACGAAAAGAGAACATATATTGAAAGAATATCAAAAAGAAAATCATTGCAAAGAATGGATAAAAATAGTCAATGAAAACAAAGAATTACGATATATGATTAACGGTTCCGTAATATCATGTGATATTAATGAGTTCGATAATGATATTATAGAAAGAGTAAAAAATAATAAAAAAACAATAAAATACGAGTTAGTAGCAGATTTAATGGTAAACCCACCAATTCCTAATATAATATATTCTCATATAATATATTATTATCTAATTGAAAGACTAGAGAAAAAAGGAATAATAAAAAGCACTATAATTGATAACAAAGAATACTTAGAACTAAATAAACAATACTAGTCAAAACTAGTCTTGTTTATGTTATAATCCTTTTCAAGAGGTGTATACAAAATGGATGAAATGATAGATGTTCTAGATGAAACAACTGGTCAAAAAACCGGGACGGTGATTTCCAAAAGCGAAGCTCACAAAACTGGAATATGGCACGGATCAGTTCACATACTATTAGTTAGCAAAGATAGAAGACAAACTTTATTACAAAAAAGAAGCCCAGAAAAGAAACTATATCCTAATACTTGGGATATAGCTGTAGGTGGGCATATATCAGCAGGTGAAGATGAAATAACTAGTGCTAAAAGAGAATTAAAAGAAGAATTAGGTATAGATTCCGATGATTTAGTAATGGAAAAAGTTGATAGAATTACAGAAATGCTAAATAATAATGGTGTCATAAGTAATGAATTTGTCTCAATATTCGTTGTTTATGCAGATATTGACTTAAAAGATATAAAATTACAAGTGGAAGAAGTTAGTGGAGCTAAATGGTGTACAAAAGAAGAATTAAATCAATTTATCGATGAAGGTATAGCTATTCCACATGTAAGAGAATATGAAATATTAAATAAGATATTAAAATAACAAAGAGGTGATTTTAATCATGTTTTTTCCGCCAATTCCTTTAATAAGAAAAAAGATAATTATCAAAAAACTAACTAAGAATAACGCCATCTCTGAATAAAATGTAAAAACTTTAGCTGAAGCAGAAATTATTAATCCTAATGGTTTTAAAAAAGTAACCGAGAAAATGATTGAACAACAAGCATTAATAAAAACTAAAGAAGGAAAATATTATTTAAACAAGAACTAATAAAAGACTAGAGAACTCTAGTCTTTTTATACATAACATAAAACATTATATTTATGATATAATAAAAACAAGGATGTGATAATATGAATAATAATCTTGATTATAATCAAATATCTAAAATGAATAAAGAAAAAGTATTAACTTTATTTAAAACAAATGAGCAAGGATTAAACGAGAACGAAGTAAAAGAAAGAATAAAATCTTTTGGCGAAAATATTGCTACAAATAGCAAGAAAAAAACTCCTTTATACTTTATAACCGAAGGCTTTAAAGATAAGTTTGTATTAATATTACTTCTTTTAGCTGTTATCGACTTTATTACCGATGACAAAATAGGTGCGTGTATTATATTAGGAATCACATTAATAAGTGTTTTAATCAGATTTACTCAAGATTATTCAACATATAAGTTTAACGAAAAATTAAAATCGCAAATAAGAATTTTTACAGATGTTATAAGAAACAACAAGCAAAAAGAGATTAGACAAGAAAAAGTAGTATATGGAGACATTATCACTTTAAGTGCTGGAAGTGTAATACCAGCAGATTTATATTTATTTGAAAGTAAAGATCTATTTATTAACCAATCATCTTTTACTGGTGAGAGTGCAGCAGTAGAAAAATCTATTAAAATAGATAATGATTCAACAGACCCAATTGATATGAATAATATATGTTTAATGGGCTGTAACGTCATAAGCGGACAAGGAAAAGGTATTGTTATAAAAACTGGCCTAGATACCTTTATAGGCAATATGAATAAAAAGAAAGAAGTTGTAAAAGAAGAAACATCATTTGATCAAGGAATGAATCATATAACAGGTCTATTAATAAAATGTATGGTTATTATTTGTATCTTAGTTTTTGTAATATACGGAATGATTAGAGGCAACATCAATGAAGCGTTATTGTTTGCTTTATCTGTTGCAGTTGGAATAACCCCAAGTATGTTACCAATGATAGTTAATGTAAATTTAACTAAAGGAAGTAAATCCTTAGCTAAAAAAAGAACTTTAGTTAAAAGTATTAAATCAATCCAAAATTTAGGTTCTATGGACGTTTTGTGTACTGATAAAACTGGTACTCTTACTAAGAATAATATTGAACTACAAAAATATATAAATGTTGATGGCGAAGATGATGACTACATTTTAAAATGCGCTTATATAAACAGTTATTTAAGCACAGGATATAAAAATATAGTAGACAAAGCTATCATCCAATATGCTAAAAGTCATAATGTAGATATATCTGATTACAAGAAGATAGATGAAATACCATTTGATTATATGAGAAAAAGATCATCTATAGTAGTTACACATAACGATAAATACCGAGTTATTGTTAAAGGAGCTTTAGAAGAAATAGTTAAAGTATGCGATATGGCTCGCATTAATGATAAAGAAGTCCCAATTAACAAAAAAATAATAGAAAAAGTTAATGAAAAAGCCATAGAACTTGCTAAAAAAGGAATGCAAGTAATAGCTTTAGCTGTTAAACCTGAATATAACGGAATAGACGTTTATGATGTAGAAGATGAAGTTAATTTTACTTTAATTGGTTTAATTGCTTTTTTAGATCCTCCAAAACCTTCTGCCGAAGTAACAATAAAAAAACTAAAAGAATATGGTGTAGATATAAAAATACTTACTGGCGACAATGCTTTTGCTACTCAAAATATATGTAATGCTGTCGGAATAAAAAGTAAAATAGTTACAGGTAAAGAAATCGATGCATTAAACGATTATGAATTAGGTAAACTAGTAGAAGAGGTCGATATATTTGCCAGAATGAATCCAATTCAAAAAGAAAGAGTTGTCTCAATACTACGTAAAAATGGACACTCTGTTGGTTATATGGGAGACGGCGTGAACGATGCCCCAGCTTTAAGAGCATCTGATGTTGGAATTAGCGTTGATGGAGGCACTGATATAGCCAAAGAATCAAGTGATATTATTTTGCTAGAACAAAATTTAGAAGTAATTCATAATGGAGTTGTTGAAGGCAGAACCGTTTATGGAAATATCCTTAAATATATGAAATTAGCTTTAAGTCAAGATTTTGGAGATGTTTTCAGTATTTTAATAGCAAGTATTTTTATACCATTCTTACCATTACTTCCAATCCAAATGCTTATTCAAGATTTTATTGTTGAATTATCACAAATAGGAATACCTTATGATAATGTAGATATCAGCTTTATAAAAAAAGTAAAAAAATGGGATATAAAATCTCTTGGAAAATTTATGGTTATATTCGGTATTATATCTTCAATAACAGATGTTGTTGCTTTCATAGTATTTTGGTACGTATTAAAATATAACAATGCTGATATGCAAGCTTTCTTTCAAACAGCTTGGTTTATAGAATGTATAGTATCTGAAACACTGATGATCTATTATATCAGAACTAATGATATGACAAAATCTAGACCAAGTAATACTTTATTAATTTTATCATCTTTAACTATTATTGCTACAATTATAGTTCCTATAATACTAAGCTTTACTGGAGGATTTAACTTCGTAATATTACCTCCAATATATTACTTATACTTATTAGGTTTTGTCCTAATCTATGCAATTATTGCTCATATAGTAAAAACATTATATATAAAAAAATACGGAGAATGGTTATAAATATATTAGAATTATCATTTTATTAGAAAAGTAGATTAAATAATCTACTTTTCTTATGTTATAATACTTTTGGAGTTGAAGAAAATGAAAAAAAATATATATTATTTACT
>CAMODW010000030.1 GCA_946611635.1 uncultured Bacillota bacterium
CAAAATAAAAGTAAACACTTCTTTTTTTGTGTCTACTTTTATTTTATCAGTTCAAATTTAAAAATTTCTTCTTTTTTAAATTCTAGCTATACCTTGTTCTACTGCTTTTTTACTTACTGCTTTAGCAACTGTTTTAGCTACTCTTTTATCTAAAGCTTTTGGCAAAATATAATCTTCATTTAACTCTTCCTCAGAAACCAAATTAGCAAGTCCGTAAGAAGCAGCTAGTTTCATTTCTTCAGTTATTTTTCGAGCTCTTACATCTAAAGCTCCTCTAAATAAGCCTGGAAAAGCTAATAAATTGTTTATTTGGTTAGGATAATCTGAGCGACCAGTTCCCATTATTCTAGCTCCAGCAGCTTTTCCTTCTTCGTAGGTTATTTCTGGCTCTGGGTTAGCCATAGCAAAAACGATTGGGTCTTTTTTCATACTTTTAACCATTTCTTTTGTTACAAGTTTTGGGGCTGATACACCAATAAACACATCAGCTTCTTTAAAAGCTTCTTTCATGGTCATTCTCTTGTTAGCAGAGTTAGTGATAAGTGATATTTCTTTAGTTAAAAAATCATATTTATCATAGTCTTCTTTTAAAACTATACCATTAATATTAAATCCATATATTTCTTTAACTCCAAAATTTTTTAACATTTTAATAATTGAACTACCTGCAGCTCCGGTACCGCTTACTACTACTGTTATATCTTCTTTTTTCTTTTTAACTACTTTTAAGGCATTCATAAGAGCAGCAGTTACTACAATAGCTGTTCCGTGTTGATCGTCGTGAAAAACGGGAATGTCTAGTTCTTCTATTAGAGCTCTTTCTATTTCGACACAACGGGGTGCAGAAATATCTTCCAAGTTTATCCCTCCGTATGTTGGTGCTATTGCTTTTACTATTTTTATTATCTCTTCAGGATCTTTAGTATCTAAACAGACTGGTACTGCATCAACATTTGCAAATTTTTTAAATAATATTGATTTTCCTTCCATTACTGGTAGTGCAGCTTCTGGGCCAATGTCTCCAAGACCTAGTACTGCTGTACCATCTGTTACTACAGCTACACTATTTTGTTTCCATGTATAGCTATAAGCTTTTTCTTTATCTTTAGCGATTCTACGACATGGCTCTGCTACTCCTGGAGTATATGCTAATGACAAGTCGTGAAAATCTTTTAAATCTTTTTTTAGTTTTACCCCTAGTTTACCTTTTAGCTTTTCATGATATTCTAATGCTTCTTCATATATGTTACTCATATTATTGTTCCTCTTTTTCATTTTTTCTTTGCGAATAGATACATCCGCAATAGTTTTGACGGTATAAATTATATTCTTTTGACATTTCTATACTATGCTTATATCCATTATTCTTTTTAAAATCAGAGTATAAGTATTTTATGTTATATTTGTTTTCTAATTCTTCACCTATCTCATTAAGCTTTTGACTATTTTTGTATGGAGACACGGTAAGAGTTGTTCCGAAATAGTCGTAGTTTAATTCTTTGGCTTTGATCGCTGTATACTCAAGTCGCATCCTATAACATTTAAAGCATCTATTTCCGCCTTCTTTACAATCTTCTAACCCCTTTACTAATTCATGATATTTTTCGTTATCATAATCGCAATCTATTATATCTAATCTATTAGTATTATTATATTCTTTAATAAATCTTATTTCTTCTTCTTTTCTTTTTAGATATTCTTCGTATGGCTCAATATTTGGGTTGTAATACAATATTGTGATATTAAAATGTTTACTTAATACATCTATTACATGAGAAGAACATGGAGCACAACAGCTATGAAGTAATATCGTTGGAACTATGTTATTTTTTTTGTTTTCTTCAATAATATCTTCCATTTTTTTATGATAATTCATATTATATCCCCCTTATTTCTAATTAGTTTTCACTAGAAGCTTCTGAATTTTCAACTTCTTCTGTTTCTTCAGCAGCTTCTTTTTCTTTTAATTCTTTTTCTAATCTTTCCTGTTCTATTGATGTATAGCTTTCGAATAAAATATTATCCTCTGTTATTGTATCTAAGTATAATAAACCTTTGGTTTCATTCATATTTAATGAAATATATATATCGTAATAATCGTTTAGTTTTGTTATGTTTACAGTATCTATCATTACAGTATTATAGTCATTCATGACTAATTTGAATCTAGTTTCGTCGATAACCTTACCTTCTCTATCTTTATAAGGATTATATTCTATAGTATTAATCATATGAATAATACTTTGGTCTATCTTATTAAAAGACTTTACTAATTTTTTTATTATAGATTTTGGCGTTTTATTTATTAAAGTTGGACATCCTTTGTATTCTATATTATTATCTACTCTTTCACCAGTAGATGTTATATATTTATTCTCTATATTTGAGTAAAAAAGAATTTTTTCTTCTTCTACAATAATAGTTATTTTTCCGAAAATATTTCTTTTTATTTTTACGTTTTCTACTAATGGTAACTTTTTTATACTCTTTTTCATCTTGTAAATATTTAATTTAAATATTTCTGGGTATTCTTTTATTCCGGCTGCTTCTATTATATCTACATCTTTAATAATGGTGTTCCCTTTAATATATATATTTTTTATATTTAAGTTCCAAAAATATAAAAATATTAATACAAGAAAAAGAATAGATAATAATAATTTAAAGATTCCTTTATAATTGAGTCTTAACTTTTTCTTCTTTTTCTTTTTTGGCATATTAATCCCAACCTATAAATTCTTGTTCTATTTTTAGATCTACAGTTGTTTTTTCTAATACTGTGTCATGAACTAAATTAATAAGTTCATAAACATCATCACTGGTTGCGTTATCTTTATTAATAATAAAATTAGCATGTTTTTCAGATACTTCTGCTCCACCAATAGATGTTCCTTTTAAATTACATTCTTCTATTATACGACCAGCAAAATCTCCGTCTGGATTTCTAAATACAGAGCCGGCTGATGGATATTCTAAAGGTTGTGATTCTAATCTTCTTCTTTTACGATCTTCTAGTATTGCTAATGAATTAGCTTTTTCTCCTGGTTTTAAATAGAATTTAGCGGACAATACAATATATTTTTTTTCTTCTTTGAACATGGTATTTCTATATGAATATGTTATATCCTCATGTTCTAATTCTTCTATTTCATATGTTTCTTTATTTAATACTGTTACTGATTCTACATAATCCATTATACAAGCGTTATAAGCTCCAGCATTAGAATAAATTGAACCTCCAATAGTTCCTGGTATACCACCAGCAAATTCTAAACCTGTTAGTCCTTTTTCTATTGATTCCATTACTAGTTTTGGAAACATAGCTCCTGCTTCTGCGTAAGCTCTACTTAGTTCTGGATGGATAGCTATACCTGCTATATTGTTTAATCTTATTATTGCTCCTTCAAATTTTTTAGAAGACAATACAACATTTGATCCATTACCAAGTATAAAATATGGGACTTTATTTTCGTCTAATATTTTTATTACTTCTACTAGGTCATTTATAGATAGTGGTGACACTAAATATTTTGTTATTCCACCAATATGATATGTATTATATTTGTTTAAAGGTACATCTTCTAGTACGTCTGCATGTTTTTTTATAGTTTCTATCATTTTATCAAATCCTTTATTTTTTTATAAATAATATCACTACTATTATTTATACTCATCTTCTTTAGATTTTGCTTCATTTTGTTGTACAGTTCTTCATCATAAAGCACTTTATTAATCATATTATCTAACTTTTCGCTTGTCAATTCTTTTTCTTCTATTAATTCTCCAGCATTATTATTTTTTATTTCAAGAGCGTTATAATATTGATGATTATTAGCTACATATGGAGATGGTATAAAAATAGATGGTAGGTTTAATGATAATACTTCACTCATAGTAGAAGCGCCAGCTCTTGTAATTAGTAAATCAGTATTCTTTAATAAAGCTGCCAAATTATCTAAATATGGTATTACTTTAACATTTTTAGAATATTTTTTGTTTTTAATAAATTCTTCGTAATGTGTTTTCCCTGTTATATAAAGTACTTCGTAATCTTTTCCTCTAGCATTAGTTAGGAATTCGTGCATTTTACTATTAACAGTAGCTGATCCTAAGCTTCCAGCAACTACTACTATTAGCTTTTTATCATCTGATAAACCTAATTCTTTTTTAGGCATAGGCTTTAAACTTATTGCATTTTCTCCGCAAGGATTACCAGAGAAGAATACTTCACCTTTACTCTTTTTAAAATAAGAAGAAGACTCTTTAAAAGATACTCCTATTAAATCAGCATATTTTTGTAAATATAAGTTAGTTTTACCAGGAAGACTGTTTTGTTCGTGTAAGAATGTTTTTATTCCTAAACGATGGGCTGCTACTATTACTGGAAAAGTAACATATCCGCCAATACCTAATACGATATCTGGTTTAAATTCTTTCATAATATTTTTACATTTTTTTATAGCTCTTCTGATACAACCAATATTTTTTATATCCTGTTTTATATTACTCTTAGAAAAACCATATATTTCTATTTCTTCGTATCTAATTCCTCTTTTAGGTATTATTTCTTTTTCCATTCTATTATGGGTTCCTATATATAATACTTCAACATCTTTTTCTTTTTCTTTAAATTTGTTTATTATAGCTAAGGCAGGATAAATATGTCCTCCTGTTCCTCCTGCTGAAACAATTATTTTCATAGTAATCACCTTTAGTTAATTATACTATTATAAACTTTAAAAATATAGTTTTATTCCCTATTTTAGATAAATTTGACGTTTTTAAGTCTTGATGTTAGTATACATCCATCAAGGGAGGAAGAACTATGTTATCAAAAGCACAAATCAACAATTTTTTAAAACTTAGAGTAAGTGATAAACCTCTCGATAATATTAAAAATATTATTATTTTAACTATGATTAAATATTATAAAGATATGAATATTATTACATTTATTGATAATATTGATATTAAATATAGTAAAAGAAATATTAAAGCAATTACTGAATATAAGAAAGATCATTATGTTATATCAACTAATAATAAGAATAGTATACTAAATCAAATAGAATATATTTTATGTGAAATAAACTATTTATATAATAATAAAACTAATAATAAAGAAGTATTAAAAGACGTAATTAATATATTACAAGTAGAAGATATGATGAAAGTCTTATTTAAATTAATTAGGCTTAATAATATAACATATTTTGATAATCTTAGTATGATAGATGGTAAAACTTATAGATGCTATATTAAACAAGTTGAAACTAATCTATTTATGCCTATATACTTATTTTATAAAAGAAGTAATAAAGAATTAGTTAAACACACTGAGGATTTTATTGCCTGGCTTCAAAATGATTTTGATGATGAGTGGTTAAACGATATTGCTAAATTATATGATGAAGCTGCTATTAATTGGAATGATATAGTGCTTGTAAGTGAAAATTATAGAAAGATTAAAGATATAGTAACAAACATGCTAAAAGTGTTAAAAAACAAATAAAAAGACTTTTATATATGTGATTGATGTCCGCATATATAAGAGCCTTTTTTTAATTTAAAACACCAGGTAATGGTTCGAAAGATACTTCAGGATACCAATTTGGATGATCTAATGAATATGAGTCCATTTCTATTGGTATTAAACCAAAATAATAATCTTCGGCATCTTTATTATTTCTACTTGCTGCCCAAGTAGAATCAAAGAAATAGTATTTATCTTCTATTTTAACTATATTCCACATGTGTCCGACTGAATCACCAGGATTCATAAACCCTGTTACAGAGTATGCTTCTATTCCTATATTTTGAAAGATAACAGATGCTGTTTTAGAAAAACCTGCACATACGGCGTTATGTTTTATAAATACATTATAAATAGATTGGTTTTTGGAAGCAAAAGTAAATAATCTATCATAAGTAGCATGATCTCCTATCCATTCATAAACGTATAATACTTTCTCTCCGTCTGTCATATTTTTAGTCTTTCTCTTTATACTATCTATTATTCTTTCTATTCTTAACATACCTATTTCAGAAGCAAATTTTAAAGGAGTAGCATTAGTAAAACGAATTGTTAATTCACTACCTTTTAGAATCCAACTATAGGAAGAGAAATTTATTAATCCTGGTTGATCAACCGCTATAGCGTCATATAAGGTTTGTAGTAAATATGAACATGTTGAACTATCTACACAACCAAAGTCAGGAGCACTGATAGTTATAGATTGCTTTGATTTTTTTAAAGCATTAAACATATAATCATAAGCTTTCTTTTCACTTCTATCTAATTGATTATAGGCATGATTATTACTTAAATAGAGATTATTTACATAATATGGAGATTTTTTATCTTTTATATTTAATGATATATCTCGAGTAAAAAAGTAATAAACAAGACTGCTAAATAGCAAGAGAATTATAGTTATTTTAATATTATTTTTAATGAATACTATCATGATAAAAACCTCTTAATGCCATTATAGGATATCCTATAAATGGTATGAAAACAGTAAATATTGCTATAGGTAAATTAATGCTATAATAATAAGCAATTATAAATGGTAAAAAGATATATGTTATAGTCATTATTAGATTTCTAATTGGTAAAAAGATTATTCCTAGTATTAATAATATTATAATTATTATATGTGTTTTTAGCGCTTTGCTTAAATAATATATATTAATAATAGGTATATATCCTAATATCATTTTATAGCCGGCTTTTTCTATTAAAAAACCTAATGATACATAGAATAAAACGAAGCTAAAAAATATAAATGATTTCATATTATCACTACTCTCTTTTTATTATAATATAGTTTTTTAGTTTTAAGAATACTTATTTTCTAAGTTGGTGCAAATTTTGCGACAACTTAAAAACACAAGATATTTCTTGTGTTATTTTCGAGAATTAATAGTTCTTTCTACTACTTCTTTAATTTTTTCTTCGTTAAATGGCTTTGATAACATGTCAACTATATTATAAGCAAAAGCTTTATCAATAGCTTCTTTAGAAGAATCTCCTGATACTATTGTTACTGGCATTACACCAAGAAGATTATTATCTTTTAAGTAATCTAATACAGCAAAGCCATCTTTTACTGGCATATTTAAGTCTAGTAGTATTGCTTTTATTCTATTATCAGTTGCATGTTCTTGAATAATGTTTAAGGCTTCATCTCCATTAGTTGCGAAAGCTAATTCATATTCTGCATCAAATATTTTTTTAACGAATATTCTTATTACTTCTGAATCATCTGCTACTAGTATTATATCTTCATTTTCTTTTGCTGCTGGAGCAGGATTTTCTTGAACTGCTGGTGAAACATTATTTACAGCCGTCTCTGGAATACTATCATCAAAATAGTCGTTAACTATTCTTCTAACTTTTTTAGCTTCTTGAACTAATTTTTCATAGTTAGTTCTAACAAAATTTATATTAGATTCTTTAGATGCGAGTTCATGTTGATAAGCTATATCCGCTAATTCCTTAAAACCAAAATATTTACAATCACTTTTAAGCGAATGAACTAAGATGGCATAATTAGGCATGTCTGCTTGCTGATAGTATTTATCTATTTCAGCTAGTTTTCCATCTATCCCTCTTTGAAATTCTGTTAGTGTTTCATTATATGTAGCTTCGTCTCCAAAAAGCTCCAAGCTACTATCAATATCTGCACCAAATTGTCTTAAATAATTTATACTTTTCATATTTTCACTACCTTTATTCATATTATAACTTATTTTATGTATTTAGTTAAGGCTTTTATTAATTCTTCTTTATTTATTGGTTTGGATAAATAACCAGCAAATTTATGATTATCTATTTTTTCTTGAATAGAAGAATCATATTCTGACGCAGTAAGTAATATTACTGGTGTATTAAATTCTTCTATATCTCTTAAGTTGTCTAATGTAGTTGGGCCATCTAATTCTGGCATCATATCATCCATTAGAATTAAATCATAATTATTATTTTCTATGATTTTAGTAATACATTCTGAACCACTACTTGCAGTATCTACTTTATTTACGTATTTACTTATCATATCAGTAGCCACTTTTAGATTTAATTTATCATCATCAACTATTAATATGTTACCATTGTTTTCTTCATTTTTTTCTTGTTTTAGAACTGGTAATTCCATATCATCATCTTTTTTATTTAAGGCCGATAATACTTGATATGGCATTATACTTATTGTTTTATCTGTATTAATAGTATTTGTTTCTTTTAATACTTTTTCAGTTAGATAAGTTCTTAATACTCTTTCTAGTTCTTTCTTTTCTATTGGTTTAGATAAATAATCATTAAATCCTAGACTTAAGTATTCTTCTTTCATTCCTTCTATAGCATTAGCAGTTAAAGCTATTACCGGAATTTTAAATCCTTCGATTTGTTTCAGTTTACTAAGAGTCTCTTTACCACTCATTTTAGGCATCATATCATCTAATAGAATAATATCATATTCATGACCATTATTTATTCTTTCTAAGCATTCATACCCACTTGTACACGAATCAATATTTAAACCATATTTTTTTAATAATGTAGTAGCAACTTTTATATTTAATTCGTTATCATCAACAATCAATAGTTTTGCACCTTTAATATTCATTGCTTTAGTAACAGATTCAGTGGTTTCTTTTTGATGTTGTACTTCGTAAGAGATTATTTTTTGATCTATTATTATAGTGAATTTTGAACCTTTTCCATATATTGATTGTACTACTATTTTACCACCCATTAGTTCTACTAGTTTTTTAGTAATAGCAAGACCTAGTCCTGTACCTTCAATAGTTATACTTTTTTCAACACTTAAACGGTCGAATTTTGAGAATAGTCTTGGTAGATTTTCCTCTTTAATTCCTATACCTGAATCTTCTACAGATATTATTAATTTAACGGTATCTTTATTAATTACACTTGATACACGAAAATCTACAAAACCTTCTTTAGTATATTTAGCTGCATTAGTAAGTATGTTTAATACAACTTGTTTTAATCTTGTATTGTCTCCATATAATACTTTAGGTATAGTAGGATCAATGTTTACTCTAAAATCTATACCTCTGTCGCCTATTCTAGCTTTAGTAAGAATTATTAATTCGTCCCATAGTTCTTCTATTTCATATTCTTTTTCGATTATTTCAAGCTTATTAGCTTCAATTTTAGATATATCTAAAATACCATTTACTATTTCTAGTAAGTTATTGGAAGCCATAATAATATCTTCGACTTTGTCCATAGATTCTTCTGGAAGTTCATCATCTTTTAGACTTTCACTAAATCCGACGATTGCATTAAGAGGAGTTCTTATTTCATGTGACATATTAGATAAGAATTCACTTTTAGCATTATTAGCTTTATCAGCTCTATCTCTTAATAAAGTCATTTCTTCAAGCATTTTTACATCTGGGTTTTCGATGGTGAAGTACATTGTGTAGCATATAAAAGTTGCAACAACTGTAGGAATCATAACTTCAGGATGATAATTTTGAATAATAACATTTGCAATAATTAAAGTGACAATTGTATAAATTGGCATATATTTTTTCTGATATAAATTTTTTATATTAAATAGTAGTTGTATTATCCAAACAACCATATAAATGCCTAATAAACCCTTCAACACGTCAACACAAAGTCCATAAGAATATGAATCAGTTCCATTATAATAATTATGTAATGGTAAAATTAATAATATTATTGAACATATAAAACAATATACAATTAATAAATACTTGGACATTCTATACTTTGCCATATAGTTTTTTTGATTATCTTTGTTGTAACATATAGCGAAAGTATATATAGTGAAAATAGTAAAAACTATAAAAATATTAATCGAATAAACCTTAGCTAATATAATTCCTAATGTTCCGTTTATTCCTAAAAATCTAAAAATATACTCTAAAGGTATTTGGATTATATATTCAAACAAATTTGCTATTAACATTATTTTAAAAATACTATTTTCAATAGAAGACAATTTCTCTTTTGAAAAAAATATAATCATAAGTAATAATAAGAATAATAAACCAGAAAATAAAAATAACAAATTCCACATAAGCATTCACCTTTTACTCTCAATCATATTTATTATATCATATTAATTAGCTATAAATAAAAAAAGATTGATAAAATATCAATCTATTTTAATTTTAAAACACTATTTTTAATTACATTTCTTTCAAACAAACCATTTTCTAATAAAGAATATGATACTTTTACAAATTCGTCATTCTCTATTGCAGAATAATTATCTAATTGTTTTGCCATACTTTTTACTGCGATTTTTAGTGTGGCTGGTGAATATGGTAAGGCATCGCCATGTACCGAGTACCCTCCAACCGAAACACATCCTGGTAAATATTGTTTTAGTTGTTTGTCAATAATTCTGATACAATCTTCAACGTTTTCCTGATTGTTACTTAAAGCAAGATGAACTGCTATACTATATTTATTGTCAGTAGTTGGCTTTGGAACAACAATAACTTCTTCTATAAAATCATTGTCTTTTAAGTGGTTGGCAATATCAAATAAATAAATTTTCGATCCATCTTCTAAATCAAATTTATCACTTAATCTTCCCCATATATATACAAATCCATCTTCATCTATTTCGGCCATATCACCTGTTTTTAGCCAACCATCACCTATGGTCTTTTCGGTTAATTCAGGTTTTCCATAGTATTCTTTCATCATGGCGTCACCCTTTATCCAAAGGTTACCTCTGTGATTATATTTTAACTCTTTTCCATTCTCATCAAAAACTCCAACAGTTAGACCTGCATACGGAATTCCAACACCCATGACTTTTTTATCAAAACTACATCTTGCATTATACTTTTCGCTACATACTGCTGAGAAGAATTCTGATTGACCATAAGCGCTTACAACTCCTCGATTGTTGCCAGCCATCCTCATAATTTCATCCCACGTTAGGAATTTTTTAACATCTGTACCTTCACCGCCAACAACCCATACGTCACCATAAGAGAAGTCAAATTTCTTACCTCTATTCATCTCTTCTTTTACCCTTTTAAAGAATAAATTCCATGTACTACCAGTATTTAAGCAGGCGTTTGGTTTAAGATTAACAAGAGCATTATACCATGCATCTATTGATGTTCTAGGTTCAAGTACAACGGTCATTCCTCTATATAGTGGTATAAAGAATAATAAATTTAAAGATGTGGAAGCGGTTGGTGGTAAATGGTTTAAACATCTATCCCCAGGGAAAAATTGAATATCAGCCGCATCCCCCATACATAATTGAGTTAAAATTGATTCGTTTGTAGATACACAGCCCTTTACTACTCCATTTAAAGAAGTACCACTTGATGATGATATTATTGTGTTTCTATTTGGTTTGAAAGCAACTTTAACATCTCCAATATAATAGTTTCCTATTTCCCTAGCATCGTCAAACCATACATATTTTTTTTCTTTTGGTATTTTTGATTTATTTTTAATAGCTTTCATTTTGCTTAAAAATGAAATTATTTCTTTTTTGGGATTTGGCATATTTTCTGTAATTGATGCAACTATTATAGTTTTATATTTTTCTTTAGTAAACTCGCATGCGACATTATTCCACATACCATCATATACTATAGCAGTCCTTGATTTTGCCGTTTCTTGTGCTAATGCTTCTGGGCTTATTTCTAGTTTTAAAAAATAAGGACATGCTCCAATCATTATTAGGCTGAATACCATTGCACAAATATCAGGCATAAATGGTCCATAAATCGGCACCACTTCATCTTCTTCTATGCCCATTGCTCTAAAAGTTCTTGCCCATGTGTACACCATATTCCTAAAATCTTCTCTTGAAATACTCTTCCCAAAGTATTCAATAGCAGGATATTCAGAATAATCTTCAAAAGAATCCTCAACAACATCCCATATTGTTTTATTTACAGGAATATTGCTTACTATTTGTTCTCCATCTGGGCTATAATACTTCATCCATGGTTTATCCACCGTTGCGTAACCAGTATTTGCCTTTATAGCTTCATTAATAATTATTCTTTGGTAATTATTGTTTAAACCTGTATTTTTGAACTCTGCAAATTTATTTTTTAATTCAATTAGTTGACTTTTATCCATGTAATATTCTCCTGTTCTACCCTGTTATTTGTCATTTTTGGTTATTTATAATAGATTTATTATTATATTAATTATATAAAATAAGCTTTATAAAACAACACAACTCCTTTTGTCATGCATCTATTATAAAACAAATTTGCTTATTTAACAAATTTATCTCAAAGAAAAAAGTATAGTCTAACTATACTTTATATATTTTCTTGTTGCTTCTATAATATCTTATTATATTATATAATCCATATCCAGCTATTAATAATGCTGTTAATGTTATATATGGAGCAAATTGACCTGTACCAGGAACACATTTTTTATTATATGTTTCTTCATCAACTTCATTACCATCAAAGTCATAGAATTTTCCGTCTTCTTTACGGCACCCACAAGCTTTTTTGTATTCTTCTGGTGTTACTGGTTTTCCTTTTGAGTCATAGCATTGTCCATTTTCATCACAACGACATTTTGGATTACAAACTTTATAATAGTTTTCTTCTGTTGTTTCATTTCCTTCATTGTCGTAATATTTTCCATTATCTATACGACATCCGCATGATTTTTCATATTCTTCCGGAGTTACTGGTTCACCGTCATCATCGTAGCATTGTCCATCTCGGCATACACAAACTGGATTACATACTTTGTTATAATTCTCTTCTGTGGTTTCTTCGCCTTCATTATCATAGTATTTTCCATTATCTATACGGCATCCACATGATGCTATCATTTCTTCTCTTGATGAAACTTTGTTTCCGTTAATATCAAAATACTCTCCACCAATTTGGCCACATACTGTAGTAGATTTTAAGTGTAGTTCTATACAACCGCTACCGCTTGATGGGTCTGGAACAAGACCAGAACCAGTTGCGTCGGTCATTAAAATAGTATCAACGTATACACACATTCTTGCGCAGTTTATATCGCCGGTAATTTTTTCTGGTTGAA
Source organism: uncultured Bacillota bacterium (assembly GCA_946611635.1). Classification (GTDB taxonomy): domain Bacteria; phylum Bacillota_I; class Bacilli_A; order RF39; family UBA660; genus Coprovivens. Next base: position 13,067 of record CAMODW010000030.1, read on the forward strand.
TTGTAAACTCCCACCACGCTAAGTCATTATAATTTGCTAAGCTTGCATCGCCTTGGGTAACGCCTTTATCATAATCTGGTACGATTCCCACGAAATCATTACCGCTTTTTTTGTACCAATCATAACATCCAAAACTATCTGGACATTTTGCCCCTGATGGTCTCTCAACTGGAGAATTGTAAGCTTCATCTGGTCCTGTAACAGATTTAGATAATGAGGTTTCGCTTCCTGAATCTGATAATTCAATTGCTTGACCTGTTATTCTAGTAATCAAGAATTTTACTTTTGGATCAGAGTCACTTACTTGTCCTAATAAATGGCATTTTACCTTTTCATTTGCATATATCTTATTGTCTTTTCCTTCAAGTGTTTTTCCACTTCCGTCGACACACTTAAGCCTATAATTTCCGATATTACCTTCTGCTTTTGCTGTTAATGGTAGTACCATAATACTTAATACTAATACAATTATTAAATTTTTTATCTTTTTCATATCCTAGCCTCTCTTACTATATCAATTATATCATATTAATTTTAAATTTAAAGTATAAAATTACATTTTATAAAAATTAGACACAAAAAAACTTTGGATTACTCCAAAGCTTTTTTAATTATTCTATTTTAAAGTTAATGGATGTGGATTTAATTCTAAAGCTGATGCATCTTTTCCTTTTACATCTTTTAAATCTTTTGTTGGCATTTCTATTGTTTCTGATACTTCATAAATATCCATTTGTGTTGCTTCATCGAAATGGTGTACTAAGTCTGTTACAAAATAATGTCCATATCCATATGGAGTTACATCATAGTCTACTATATTTTCTTCTGTAATACCATCTACATTATTTAAAATTGTTGTAGCTGGATCTAGAGTTTCTTCTACTCTTAATCCTTCTTTTAACAGATTATATACTTCATTGTCATGTCTTATATCATACACTTGTTCAGTTTTACCAGCACTATTTGTAGTTGTTCCATTTGGATTTAATGAGTCATATGCTAAGTAACCTTCTATTTCAGACTCTTCTAACTGACCATTCATGAACTTTCCGTGATTTAGTGCTTCAGCTGTTATAGCCATCCAAACGCGTTGAATATCTACAAATCCTGCACCATGTTGTTCTAGTTCATTGCTTGGTGCTGTAATATCTATTACTATTTTTTTTACTTTTCCGTTTTCATCTTTATAGTATAAATAGACTTTTGTTAAATCTTTTTCGATATTAGCTTTCCAATATTCTTCTGGATTGAAACCAAAAGTATTTTCAACATCTTGTTTTACATAATAAACAAGATCTCTTAAAATTGCTGATGACTCTGTATAAAGTGTATAGTAATTATGAGCATGAATTACTGCTAAACGCTTTCCATATTTTGCTAAGAAATCAGCTACTGCTTTATCGTCAGTTTTATCTAATGCTTCATATGCCTTGATTACTTCAGAATAACTAAATTCTTGATTTAATTCATTTCTGTAGGCAAGAACTTCATCAGCTGTATAATCTTTAGGTAAAGTACCTTTGTAATTATCTTCGATAAATTTCTCCACTTCTAATAAAGCTGTAATATCATATACAGGCAAATTGCATTCATATGTTGAATATTCTCTTGTCAACTTTTCCCAATCTGCTGCCATTCTAGCTATTGTAGCTTCGTCAAAAGCACTTTTTGAGCCTTTATTTTTTGATTCTTCATTTTTCGAATCTTCTTCTTTTCCAGCTTCACTTTGAGTCGCTACAGGTTGTGCATAGGCTGTAACAGCACCTGTCAATTGTACAGCAGCCATAGTACCACCCAAAAGCGCCGTAAGTAAAGCTTTTCTTAATCCTAACGAACCATTATATTTGTTCATTTTAAAAACCATCCCTTCAATATGTCAAATATTTTATCACATTTTTTTTAACTGTCAAATCTTTCTATAACTTTTATTGCAACTTTTATTCCGTCTATTGCAGAAGTTGTTATTCCACCTGCATATCCAGCTCCTTCTCCGCACGGATAAAGGCGAGTTTCACTACTTTCTAAGTCCTCATTTCTAAGTATTGTAACAGGAGCAGAGCTTCTTGTTTCTACTCCTGTTAATATAGCATCGTTAGTAGCAAAACCATGTATTTTTTTATCAAAATATAATATTCCTTCTTGAAGAGTATTTGTTATATATTTGGGGAATAACTTTCCTAGATCACATAGTTTATAACCTGGTTTATAGGAAGGAATAATACTTCCTATATTAGTAGAAGGTTTATTATTTAAAAAGTCTCCTACTCTTTGAACGGGAGCATTTCCATTTTTTCCACCAAGTATATAAGCTTTTTTTTCTAATTCTTCTTGAAAATACATACCTGATAAGACATCATCTGGCAAATCTGTAGTTAATACATTTACTAATAAAGCACTATTAGCATTTTCTTTATCTCTTTTAAAAGAAGACATCCCGTTTGTTACTATAGATTCTTTTTCTGAAGAAGATGCTATTACTTCTCCACCCGGACACATACAAAAAGTATAGCAAGATCTTTCTTTTCCATGATAAACTAGTTTATACTCAGCCGATGGTAACTTTAATTTACATTTATTACCATATTGGCTTTCATTTATCATACTTTGTTTATGTTCTATTCTAAGTCCAACTGCGAAATTCTTTTTTTGCATTGGAACTTTTTTGTTTTTTAGCAATTTATAAGTATCTCTAGCGCTATGGCCGATTGCTAATATTAAAGTATCTGTTTCAAAAGTATTATTATTACATATTACTTTAAATATATTATCTTTCTTTTCATAATCGATAAATTTTGTATCAAAGTAATATTTACCTCCTTTTTTTTCGATGTATTTTCTTATATTAATTATTATCTTTCTTAGATTATCGGTTCCGATATGAGGTTTATTTAAGTATGTTATTTCTTTTGGAGCGCCAAATTTATAAAAAGTATCTAGTACTTCTTTAATTAAAGGAGAGTTTACTCCTGTTACTAGTTTTCCGTCTGAAAAGGTACCTGCTCCACCTTCACCAAATTGAACATTACAATTTTCGTTTAGTATTCCTTTATCTCGGTATTCTTCTACTACTTTTATCCTATCTTCGACTTTACTACCTTGTTCAATTATAATTGGCTTATAATCATATTCTATTAGTTTTAAAGCACAAAATAACCCTGCAGGCCCCGATCCGATAATAATTGGATGATAAGGACTTTTTCGGTTGCGATTAATTTTTTTTATTTCTTCTTTTGGAATAGATTTTATATGCGGGTATTTGTTTTCATTTTTCACTTCTATACATAAAGAATAATTATAATAGATGTTATTCTTATTTCGCGCATCAATAGATTTTTTTATAATATAACTATTAGTTACGTCTTCTTCCTTTATTTTATATTTTTTTAAGGCAATGTTAATTATTTCATTTTCGTCGTAATCATCGTATATTTTTAGATTATCTATTTTCAACATATAAAATCACCAAATTTATTGTATCACATTTATAAACTATGTTATAATCAAATATAGTAGAAAGGTGATAAAAAATGACTAATAAAAAAGATGGAAAGAAGATCTTGGTAAAGGGATCAAGTAAGAATTCTGAAGAAAAGTGGAAAGGTCTTGAAAACAAAGTTTGGGTTGTAGCTGAATTTGGTTATTACGTTGTACTAATTGCATTTACTCTTTTAGCTGTTGGATTTAGAGCTAACACATTATTAAACGATAGAATAAGAAATTCTGGTTCTAAATATATCGAATCTAATTACAATACTATTTATTATAATTTATCTAATAATTGTAATGACTTAAATAATTGTATGCTTGATTTAAACGAAATTTACCAAGGCGAAGAATTATCTATTCATTATGAATCAATTGAAGGAAATGGAATATTAGATGTTGATGGTGTAAGTATTGAAACAAGCCCTATTAGTGAATTGGCTATTTTAGAAAATGGTTATATAGCAACATTTGGTGAAGGTAATGAAAACTATTTAGTTTCTTACTACAATTCTAATGGCGAGCTTATTAAAGAATATCAAACTAATTTAAGCTCTACTGGTAAGCTTGATAGTACTGTTGGTATTTATGCTACTTGTAATGGTGATAATTTAGATGTTATAAAATATAGTATTCGAGATGGCGATTATTTCGATGAAGAATTGATTAGTAGTGATACAAATGCTAAGTGTTCACAATAAAAGATTAAGTTGTACTTAATCTTTTTTTAATTATTTAATTGTTCTTCTAATATTATTCTTTTTTCTGGTTGCTTTTTTGTTTCTTCTTGAATAAGTTTTACTTTTTCTTGGCTATTAAAACATTCTTCTAATACTTTTAAGTCTTCTTCATAAGGTAAAATAACTTTCATTAATTGGGTAGAATTAATAGCTTTTTTCTCTTTACTATCATTTATTAAGGATAATAAGAAGGACTTTATGTCGTTTCTATATGTTGAATAGATTTCTTCTAATATATCATTTGTTACTTCAATATTATTAGTAATTATTATTTCACTTTTATTAGAGAAATAATACTGATCTAAATAATATGATATTAAAGTGATATCTGACACAGGAATATTCTTTTCTTTTAAGAATTCTAATAAAGCTTTTTTAATTGAAGGATAATCTTTATTACTGTATAGTACTTTATTAGTTTTTAATACTAAATCTGCTATACCACATATTTTTTTATCTAATAAAGGATATATTTCTATAATTTTTTCTATATTATTACTCACTACCCTTTTGTTACGTGGATGAATAGTGATATTATATTTTTTTAATTCTTCTTCTACTTTATTAAAAAAGAAAGAATCATTATATGAATTTATTTCATATTTTATATTACCTATTTTTTTTAATACATTACTATA